>NZ_CP046910.1:1879575-2192838 GCF_009789655.1 Paraburkholderia acidiphila | reverse complement strand
GTGAGTCTCCTTTCGATCGCAGCCACTTGATGCGATCCCATGCAAAGATGATTGAGATTGACGGACTGCGCGGGCGAAAATGGGTGATCGAACGCGCACGTCCTCGTGCGTTTTGTTCGACTGTCGAACCAATGATCGTTAATCGAACAATTTGACGGCCATAATAGGCGCGTCCCGGGACGGGTGTCAAGCACGCGAACGAGTGGCGCCAAAAGCGAAAAAGCCGCACAAGGCAGGTGCCCGTGCGGCTTCGCGGGTTCGGCCGGACGCGAAGCGCCGGCCAGCGCGTCAAACGCTTAACGCGACATCATGAGCATGCCGACGTTATGCATGACCCAGATCGTGCCGAAGATCAGGAACGCGGCGGCCAGCACCGTATACGCCAGCGACAGCACGTTCCAGCCCTGCCCCGGCGACGTGTTCAGATGCAGGAAGAACACGAGGTGCACGACCACCTGCACGAAGGCAAGCACGGCGATCGCGATCATGGCCGTGGTGGCGTCGAGCGAGCCGTGCAGGACAACGCCGAATGCGCCGGCAGTCAGCAGCACCGAAAGAATGAAGCCCGCCACATAGCTGCCGAGGCTGCCGTGCGACTCTGCATGAGCATGAGATTGAGCCATTTAGAGCACGCTCCCCAGATAGACAAAAGAAAACACGCAGATCCACACCACGTCGAGAAAGTGCCAGAAGAGGCTCAGGCACGTCAGGCGGCGGATCTCCTGCTCGCCGAGCTGCCGCGCGCGAACCACCTGGATCATCATCACGAGCATCCACACGAGACCAAAGAACACGTGCAGGCCGTGCGTGGCGACGAGCGTGAAGAACGACGAAAGGAATGCGCTGCGCTGCGGGCCGGCGCCTTCTGCGATCAGGTGCGAGAACTCGCGCAGTTCGAGCACGAGGAACGACGCGCCCAGTACAAAGGTGACGGCGAGCCAACCGAGCACCATGCCGTTCTTGCGCTGGTGCGCGCCAAGCATCGCGAAGCCGTACGTGATGCTCGAAAGCAGCAGCACGGCCGTTTCGAGCGCCACGCCCGGAATATCGAACAGGTCCTTGCCCGTCGGGCCGCCCGCGAACTGGTGGCCCAGCACGCCGAACGTGGCGAACAGCGCCGCGAACAGCACGCAGTCGGTCATCAGGTAGACCCAGAAGCCGAATACCGAGTGCGATTCAGGATGATCGTGGTGATCGAGTTCGGCAAGGGTTGCCGCATTGGTTTTCTGCAACATCAGATTGCCTCCTCGGCGACCAGGTCACGCTTGGCCACGGCGACGCCGGTGCCGAAGCGCCGTTCCTCGATTTCGCGGACCTTCGCGGCCGGAATGTAGTAACCGTCGTTCTTGCCGAAGCTCTTGATAATGATCGTCAGCGCAATGCCGACGAAACCGAGCACCGCAAGCCACGTGATGTGCCACACGGCAGCAAAGCCCAGCACGAGGCTGAAGATGCCGATGATGAGGCCCGCCGCCGTGTTGGACGGCATATGGATGTCCGTGTATTTCGCGGCGAGCCCGTACCCGCGGCCCGTTTCTTTCATATGCGCGAAGGCGTCGATGTCTTCAACGTGCGGAATGACCGCGAAGTTGTAGACCGCCGGCGGCGAGGACGTTGCCCATTCGAGCGTGCGGCCGTCCCACGGATCGCCGTTCACGTCCTGGCACTCAGCCTTGTTGCGGTTCACGAAAGCCATCACCCACAGCAGGACCTGGAACACGATGCCGAGCGCGATGATCGCTGCGCCAATGGCGGCAACGACGAAGTACGGATGCCATTCCGGCACGTCGTAGTGATTCGTGCGGCGCGTGGCGCCCATGAAGCCGAGCACATAGATAGGCACGAAAGCCACGTAGAAGCCGACGAACCAGCACCAGAAAGACGCCTTGCCGAGCTTTTCGCTGGGCTTCAGGCCGAACACCTTCGGGAACCAGTACTGCAGGCCCGCGAGGTAGCCGAACACCACGCCGCCGATAATGGCGTTATGGAAGTGCGCGACGAGGAACAGCGAGTTGTGCAGCACGAAGTCCGCACCCGGGATCGCCATCATCACGCCGGTCATGCCGCCAATCGAGAACGTCACCATGAAGCCGATGGTCCAGAGCACCGGCGTGGTGAAATGGACCCGGCCGCGATACATCGTGAACAGCCAGTTGAAAATCTTCACGCCGGTCGGAATGGCGATAATCATCGTCGCAATGCCGAAGAACGCGTTGACGTCGGCGCCCGAACCCATCGTGAAGAAGTGGTGGGCCCACACGAGGAACGCCAGCACCATGATCGCGCACGAGGCGTAGACCATCGTCTTGTAGCCGAACAACGGCTTCTTGCAGAACGTGGCCATTACTTCCGAATAGATGCCGAACGCAGGCAGCACGAGGATGTACACCTCGGGGTGGCCCCACGCCCAGATCAGGTTCAGATACAGCATGGCGTTGCCGCCGCCGTCGTTCGTGAAGAAGTGCGTGCCGACGTAGCGGTCGAGGCCGAGCAGCGCCACCGCGATCGTGAGAATCGGGAACGTGGCCATGATGAGCACGTTCGAGCACAGCGCCGTCCACGTGAACACCGGCATCTTCATGAGCGTCATGCCGGGCGCGCGCATCTTGATGATCGTGACGAAGAAGTTCACGCCCGTAATCAAGGTGCCGACGCCGGAGAGCTGAACCGCCCAGATGTAGTAGTCCACCCCCACGTCCGGACTGAACTGCAGTTCGGAAAGCGGCGGATACGCAAGCCAGCCCACCTTCGCGAACTCGCCGATCACGAGCGAGAGGTTAATGAGGATCGCGCTGAATGCCGTCATCCAGAACGAGAGCGAGTTCAGGAACGGAAACGCCACGTCGCGCGCGCCGATCTGCTGGGGCACGACAATGTTGAAGAATCCGACCATGAGCGCCATCGCCATGAAGAAGATCATGATGACGCCGTGCGCCGTGAAGATCTGGTCGAAGTGATGCGGCGGCAGGTAGCCGGGCGAATTGAGCGCAATGGCTTGCTGGATACGCATCATGACCGCGTCGGCAAAGCCGCGCACGAGCATGAGCACCGCCACGATCATGTACATCACGCCGATGCGCTTGTGGTCCACGCTCGTGAGCCACTCGCTCCAGATGTACTTCCACTTGCCGGTCACGGTGACGAGACCGAGCACGCCGATAACGATCAGCGCCATGAACGCCGCCGCGCCCATGATGATGGGCTGATCGAACGGGATCGCCTCTAATGTGAGTTTTCCGAACATGCTGCTTACCCCTTGGTCACGCAGGACGGGTCGAAATTCGTGACGTGCCCGTTGTTGTACTTCGCGATGATGTTGTTGAAGAGCTTCGGGTCGACGGTCGAGAAGTACTGCACCGGCGCCTTCTCCTGCGGCTTCGCAACCGTTGCGTACTCGTCCATCGAAAGCTGGGTGGACGAGGCCTTCACCTTCTGCACCCACGCGTCGAAGTCCTGGCGGCTCGTGGCCAGCGTGCGGAACTTCATGTCCGAGAAGCCCTTGCCGCTGTAGTTGGACGAGAGGCCGTCGTAGTCGCCCGCTTCATCGGCGATCAGGTGCAGACGCGTTTGCATGCCCGCCATCGCGTAGACCTGGGTGCCCAGCTGCGCGATGAAGAACGAGTTCATCACCGCGTCCGACGTGATGCGGAAGTTGACCGGCGTGCCCACCGGCACGGCAAGCTGGTTCACCGTGGCGATGCCGAGGTCCGGGTAGATGAAGAGCCACTTCCAGTCGAGCGCGACGACCTCGACGTTGATGGGTTTCACGCTCGACTCCAGCGGCTTGTACGGGTCGAGCTCGTGCGAGGTGCGCCACGTGAGGATGGCGAGGAACAGAATGATCGCGGCCGGAATGGCCCAGACCACCACTTCGATCGCCGTGGAATGGGCCCACTTCGGCGCGTAGGTCGCGTTGCGGTTCGAGGCGCGGTAGCGCCAGGCGAACACGAGCGTCAGGATGATGACGGGCACCACGACCAGCAGCATGGCCCATGTGGCCGTGAGAATGAGCGACTTCTCGGCCGCGCCCACGCTGCCCTTCGGGTCCAGCACGGCAAAATTGCCGCTGCACCCCGCAAGAGAAACGAGCAGCCCGCTGCCGAGGGGGATTAACCACCTTTTAAAGGCTTTTCTGTCTTTCATGTTTGCCTGTTCTTCCGTTGTCCACCAAAACGCGTAACACCCAACACATTTGCATCGCAAAATCGCCACGCAAAATGCACCCGTATCGTATTCAGCGCGATTCTACGTAAAGCACTAATCTCAAAATTTGATCTTTGCTAAGGATTCGCGAGCGGGACAAAGCTCGCCCAGGCAAGCGCGACGGAAAGCCGCAATTATCTTTCTAATTGCTTTCATCTTACAAAGGCCCACTGTGCGCCGGTTCCAGCGATTTCCTCAGCGCGTACGCAGGCAAAGAAGGGGGGCGAATCCGGGCTCCGCGCGATCGGCGAATTGTCAGAAAATATGCCAATTCATTCGAACTTCGACATTGCTTTTATCTTATTTTTAATTTCAAACCACGTCGAAATCTCGCTTTAAATAACCTGACCATACGTCAATGCTTTCCGGGCAAAATTAATTGACTGAAATCAAATGACTGAATAGCAGATGATCCGATGCGCGCATTTGACGCATGCCATGCCACGCCGCACGATCGATGTTTATTGGGGCGCCTGCCCCGACGGTTTGCGCCCCCCTCCAGTCCCGCCGCTTGTTGGCGAAACCGATCGCTTGCGTTATCTTGATAGGTTCTCCAAGCGCCGCAGCAAGATCGACCGCCACGCCCATGAATTCTGCTTCCAGTGCCTCGCCAGACCGCTCCGCCGACCAGCAGGAGATCCCCGAAAAGCCGGGCGACTCCTATGTGCAGTCGTTCGCGCGCGGGCTTTCGGTCATCCGCGCGTTCAACGCCGAGCATCCCGAGCAGACCCTGACCGACGTCGCCGCCGCGACAGGCCTCACGCGCGCCGGAGCGCGCCGCATTCTGCTCACGCTGCAGACGCTCGGCTACGTCGAAGCCGAGGGGCGGCTCTTTCGCCTCACCCCGCGCATTCTCGACCTCGGCTTCGCATACCTCACGTCGATGCCGTTCTGGAATCTCGCCGAGCCGGTGATGGAAGAGCTTTCGCAGGAGGTGCACGAGAGCTGCTCGGCGGCCGTGCTCGACCGCACCGAGATCGTCTACGTGCTGCGCGTGCCCACGCACAAGATCATGACGATCAACCTCTCGATCGGCAGCCGCCTGCCCGCGTACTGCACCTCGATGGGGCGCGTGCTGCTCGCCTCGCTCGACGACGCAGCGCTCGACGAAACGCTCGGCTCATCGCCGCTCTACGCGCATACGGCGCGCACGGTCACCGACGTCGGCGAACTCAAGAAGATCATCGGGCAGGTGCGCCAGCAGGGCTGGGCGATCGTCGATCAGGAACTGGAAGGCGGCCTTATCTCGATCTCGGCGCCCATTCGCAACCGGCAAGGCCGTGTGATCGCCGCGATGAACATCAGCGGCAACGCGCAGCGCACGTCGGCCAAGCAGATGGTGAAGACCTTCCTCGACCCGCTTCAGCAAGCCGCGGCGCGCGTGTCCGGCATGGTCGCGCGGCGCACCTGAAGGCAACGCCGCGAACCGGGCGCGCCGCCCGGCGCGCTCAAGCCATTTCAGGCGACGTCGGCAAACACCTGCACGAGCCAGTCGGCGAAAGCGCGCACGCGCAGCGACAACTGGCGGTTCTGCGGATACAGCACCGAAACCGGCAAGGGCGGCGGCGGGTGGTCGGGCAGCACCACGCAAAGCTCGCCGTTGGCGAGCAGCTCGCGCACGCGGTAGCGCGGCACCTGCACGATGCCGAGCCCCGCCAGCGCGCCGGAAGTGTAGAGTTCCGCGCCATTCACGGCCACCGGGCCCGGCAGCGTCACGTTGACGGCACCCTCGGCTGTCGTGAATTCCAGCGGCAACGCGCGGCCCGTAGCCGGCGAAACATAATTCACGGCCCGATGACCGGCGCGGCCAGGATTTTCCGTGCGCGTACCGGCAAGCGCCTCGATCGACTCCGGGTCGCCGTGCCGTTCGAGATACGCGGGGCTCGCGCAGGTCACCTGCTCGAGCAGCGCCACGCGCCGCGCGATCATCGACGAGTCGGCCAGCTCGCCCGCGCGTAGCACGCAGTCCACGCCCTCGCGCACGAGATCGACGAAGTGGTCGCCCGAGCCGATAAAAAGCTCGATGCGTGGATAGCGCGCGAGAAAGTCGGGCAGGCGCGGCATCACGAAATACTGCGTGAGCGTCCCCTGCATGTTCACGCGCAAACGCCCCTGCGGATCGGTGTCGCGAAACGCTTCCTCGGTTTCCTCGAGGTCGGCGAGCAGGCGCATGCAGCGCTGGTAATAGGCGTCGCCGTCGAGCGTCGGCTTGACCTGGCGTGTCGTGCGCTCGAGCAGTCGCACGCCGAGGCGTGCTTCGAGGCGCTTGATCGAATTGGTGACCGTCGCGCGCGGCAGGTTGAGATCCTCGGCCGCCTGCGTGAAGCTGCGGCGGTCGACGATGCGCGTGAAAATCTGCATCTCCTGGAAACGGTCCAAGGGCATTCTCGTTGAGTTCTCGGGTCGCTTGCATCTTCTCACGGCAACCCCACCCAACCAAAAATCCCCCAGCCCGTTCGAGCCCTTAAGCGGCTGTTAAGGGCGGCGCGACTACCCCGCCGCGACCTGCCGCACGAGCCCGACGAACGCCTCGCCCGCTTCCTCCAGATGCCCCGAGTTGTCGATGCGCGCGAACGCCGCGCCCGCCGGCACCTCGAACGGCGCGCGCCGCGCGAGGCGCGCCGCGACCTGCTCGGGCGTTTCGCGCGCGCGGGAAGCAAGGCGCGCGGCCAGCACGTGCTGTGCGGCCTCGATGTGCACGAGCGTCATGCGCGGGTAGCGCTCGAACGCCTCTCGCGCATACTCGCGCGAGCCGTTCACCACGACGGTGCAGCCAAGCGTCATCCACTGGTCGATCTCCACGCCCACGCCATAGCGCAACGCATGGCTGCGCCATTGCAGCGCGAAGAGGCCGTGCTGCGAGCGCGCTTCGAATTCGGCTTCGGTGAGCGCGATGTGGTTCTCGCCGCCGCTGTCTTCGCGCGTGATGTAGCGATGCGCGAACACGACATCCTGGCCGGACAGGCGCTCGCGCGCGTAACGCAACAGCGTGTCCTTACCCGCGCCCGAAGGCCCCATTACGTAGATCAGACCGCCCTTCATGCGCGCGCCCCCGCGAACGGCAGGCGGCGCCACAGCGCGAACGGCGCACCGGGCTCGGGCTCGACGAAAAGCGCCGCGCCTTGCACCGGCAGCGGGCCGGCATCGCGCATCCGCGTGTTCCAGGCATCGACGAGTTGTGCGCAGGTTTGCGCGTCGTTCAGCGAATCGGATAGCGTCATGTGAAAACGGAATTCTTCGAACACGTACGGATAGCCCCACGCTTCGACGTAAGCGCGCTGGCGCGGCGTGAGCGGCGCGTCCAGGCGCTTCGCGAGTTCCGCGGGCGTTTGTGGCGCGCGCAGCGAACCGAGCGCGCGCAGTGCGTCGGCAGCCAGTTCGCGCAGCGCGGTTTCGCCGGCATCGTCGGCGGGGCGCAGCGCCACGAAGCGGCCGAGCAACGCCGCTTCGACGTTGGCTTCGAAGCGCGCCTGTTCCTTCGCCCACTGCTGTGCGGCGGCGAGGAGCGCCGTAGGCGTCACGCCAGGCGCGAGACGGAATGGCGGCACGAGGGTGCCGTGCCAGCCATAGCGGCGCGGCGCAACTGTGAGCGCTTCCAGCGGCTGCGGCAGGCCGGTGAGCCACGGCGGCGGCGCGAGGGTGTCGCCCGTTTCCGGATCGCGGCCAAGCCACGCGCAGCCCGCCTGCCAAAACGCCGACTCGCGCGGCGGCGCGTAGTAAAGCGCGAAGCGCGTGGCTTCGCTCAAGTCTTCGTGCAGCACGCTCATAGGTCGTGCTCCACCATCAGCTGCACGCGGTCGGCGGCGAAGTGCGTGATGCCGTACTTGATCGGCACGCCTTCGAGATCGACGTCGACGTTCTCCACCCACAGCACCGGCTGCTGCCGGTTGATATTCAGGCGGCGCGCCACTTCCGCGTCGGGCAGCACGCTGCCGATACGGCTCCACTTGCGCAGATAATCCGTCACGCCGTATTCGGCGAGGGCCTTCGACGTACTGTCGACGCGCTCCATGACGACGGGCAGATCGGCGAAGCGCGCGGCCGGATACCAGCTGCGCGCGTAGGTGAGCGGCACGCCGTCGGACTCGTGCAGCGTTTCGAGCCGGTACACGAGCGCGCCCGCGCGCAGACCGAGCGCCTTGGCAACGGTGGGGTCCGCCTTGCCGCGCGACGACGCGAGCAGCTTGCCCGCCGCCGCATGCTGATGACGCTTCAGGTTCTCCGTGAAGCGCGTGCGCTTGCCGATGGTGTAGTCGATCGCGCCGGGCTGCACGAAGGTGCCGCGCCCCTGCTCCACGCTCACGAGGCCCAGCGCCGCGAGGCCCAGCATCGCGCGCCGCACCGTGTGGCGGTTCACGTCGAAGCGGCGCGCCAGCTCGCCCTCGCTAGGCAGCCGGCCGTCTTCGCCAAAGCCCTTCGCAGCGATCTCCGCCGCGAGGATCTGCTCGATCTGCCGCCACACCGCCACCCCCGCGCCGCGCTCAAGCAGGCTGGACGGCGCCTCGTCGTTCGATGTCATGGTGCTGTCATTCCTCTCGGTTCCAATAGCGTTTTGTGCATTGTAGTGCGCAGGGCGTGATGGAAATATGAAAACCTCCGTTGCGCTTGCGTTAGACGACTGTACCATTAAACGTCTAGACGTTTAGATGAATAGATGGTTCAATCGATGATGTGCCGGCCAAGGCTGTTCGCCAGGCGCAGTTGCCATGTCCGTTCTCACCCGTTCACGACACAGGAACTCCGATGAACGCTTCCTCCACCCCATCCACCGCATCGGCTACCCGGCGCGCATGGATGGCCGTTCTCGCGCACACCCCGCGCGCCGAGCTTGAAGCGGCGCTCAGCGAAGCGCTCGCCGGCGCACCCGAGCCCGCTTTCGACTGGCTGCGTCCGCCGCAAACCGGACTCGCCATGGTGCGCGGCCGCATTGGCGGCACCGGCGATGCCTTCAATCTGGGCGAAGCCACTGTCACCCGCGCCACGCTGCGCCTGCGCGCTTCGAGCACCGAAGGCACCGCAAGCGCCGATGCCAGCGAGCCCGGCCCGGTCGGCGTGGCCTGCCATTTGGGGCGCGACAAACGCCGCGCCGAGCTGGCCGCACTCGCCGACGCGCTGCTGCAACTGCCCGCACGCCACGACCAGTTGCGTGCGCGACTGATCGAGCCGCTCGCCGCGCGCCTCGCCGCACAGCGCGACGCGCGCCGCGCCGACGCCGCCAGCACGCGGGTCGAGTTCTTCACGATGGTTCGAGGTGACGCATGAGCAACGAACGCAACGCCATGACGCCCGATTTGCTCGCGGCGCTCGCGCCCGGCTTCGGCGACCCCGTTCACGACACGCAGACCGTGTTCCGCACGCTGCTCGACGCGCTCGCGCGCCCTGGCACGATCGGCGTAATCGAAACACCGCTGCCCGCGGCCACGGCGGCGAATGCCTCGCCCGCGCGCGCCGGCCTCGCCGCCTTCGCCTCGCTGCTCGCACTCGCAGACTACGCCACGCCCGTCTGGCTCGCCCAGCCCGACGCCGCGCTCGCGGCCGCGCTGCGCTTTCACGCCGGCGCGCCGCTTGCCCAGGAAGCGCGCGAAGCCGCGTTCGCCTACGTGCACGACGCCGCCGCTCTGCCGCCGCTCGAAGCCTTCGCGAGCGGCACGCCCGAATCGCCTGAGCAGTCGGCCACGGTGTTCGTGCGGGTCGATTCGCTCACGGGCGGCGCGCCGCTCACGCTGCGCGGCCCCGGCATCGAAACGACCTGCAGCATCGCGCCCGCCGGCCTGCCCGAGCGCTTCTGGCGCGAACGCGCCGCCCTCGCGCCGCACTTCCCGTGCGGCATCGACTTCTATCTCGTGTGCGGCGACCGTCTGATGGGCCTGCCGCGCACCACTCTCGTGGAGATGCACTGATGTACGTCGCCGTCAAAGGAGGAGAGCGCGCGATCGAAGCGTCGTGGCGCCTGCTCGACGAAGCACGCCGCGGCGACACGCGCGTGCCCGAGCTGAGCGTGGCGCAGATCCGCGAACAGATGCGCCTTGCCGTGGCGCGTGTGATGGCCGAAGGTTCGGTCTACGACGAAGAACTGGCCGCACTCGCGATCAAGCAGGCAGCGGGCGATCTCGTCGAAGCGATCTTCCTGCTGCGCGCCTACCGCACCACGCTGCCGCGATTCGGCTACACGCAACCGGTCGAAACGGAAAACATGGTGGTGGAGCGCCGTATCTCCGCCACGTTCAAAGACGTGCCCGGCGGCCAGGTGCTCGGCGCGACCTACGATTACACGCAACGTCTGCTCGACTTCGCCCTGCTGGCCGAAGGCGCCGATGCGGCGAACGCCGCGCCCGAGGCGCCGCGCGCCACGCCGCCCGTAGAAGCCATGCCCCGCGTGGTCTCTCTGCTCGACAAGGAAGGCCTGATCGAACAGGAAACGCGCTCGCCGCAGGCACGCGAACCCGGCGACCTCTCGCGCGAACCGCTTGCGTTCCCCGCCGATCGTACCGTACGCCTGCAGAATCTCGCACGCGGCGACGAGGGCTTCCTGCTCGCGATGGGCTATGCCACGCAGCGCGGCTACGCGCATTCGCATCCGTTCGCGGGCGAGATCCGGTTTGGTTCGGTCTGCGTAGAAATGATGCTGGACGAACTCGACGAGGCCGTCGAAATCGGCGAGATCGACCTGACCGAGTGCCAGATGATCAACCAGTTCGCGGGTGCGAAAGATGTGCCGCCGCAATTCACGCAAGGCTATGGCCTCGCGTTCGGGCACGCGGAGCGCAAGGCCATGGCGATGGCGCTCGTCGACCGCGCGCTGCGCGCCGAGGAGCTGGGCGAGACGATCGCCTCGCCGACTCAGGACATCGAATTCATGCTTTCGCACAGCGACAACGTGGAGGCCTCGGGCTTCGTTCAACACTTGAAGCTGCCGCACTACGTGGATTTCCAGGCTGAACTGGAACTTGTGCGCAAGCTGCGCGCGCAGCACGAACGCGGCAACAGCAGCGGCACCGACGCCGATGCCGACGCGCAAAACAAGGAGGCCGCATGAACGCGCCCGATACCTTGCAATCCACCGCAGCCGAAGTCGCGTCCCACGAAACGCAGGCCGTCTCGGGCTATAACTTCGCGTACCTCGACGAGCAGACCAAGCGCATGCTGCGCCGCGCGCTGCTCAAGGCCGTGGCCGTGCCGGGCTACCAGGTGCCGTTCGCCTCGCGCGAAATGCCGCTGCCGTATGGCTGGGGCACGGGCGGCATTCAGGTGACGGCGGCGATCATCGGCGCGAAGGACACGCTCAAGGTGATCGACCAGGGCTCGGACGACACCACGAACGCAGTCAACATCCGCCGCTTTTTCGCGCGTACAACGGGTGTGGCCACCACGCGCCGCACGAGCGAGGCCTCGATCGTCCAGACGCGGCACCGCATTCCCGAAACGCCGCTCACGGACAAGCAGATCCTCGTGTACCAGGTGCCGATGCCCGAGCCACTGTTCCGGCTGGAGCCGCGCGTGGCCGAATGCAAAAAGCTGCATGCGCTCGCCGACTATGGCCTCATCAGCGTGAAGCTTTATGAGGACATTGTGCAGCACGGCAGCATCGCCACGACGTACGACTACCCGGTGACGGTGAACGGCCGCTATCTCACGTCGCCCTCGCCGATTCCTAAGTTCGACAACCCCAAGCTCCATATGAACGCCGCGCTGCAGTTGTTCGGCGCGGGCCGCGAGCGCCGCATCTACGCGATTCCGCCGTACACGCCGGTGAAGAGCCTCGATTTCGACGACCATCCGTTCGAAGTGCAGCGCTGGGAGCATGCGTGCGCCCTATGCGGCTCGCGCGAAAGCTTCCTCGACGAGATGATCGTCGACGACGCCGGCAAGCGCATGTTCGTGTGCTCGGACAGCGACTATTGCCACGACCGGCGCGAGCAGATCGATGCACACGCAACGAACGAAGCAGGAGAAAACGCATGACGCCGCTGCTAAGCGCAAGATCGCTCACGAAGCAGTACGGCGGCCGCAACGGCTGCCGCGACGTGAGTTTCGACCTGTATCCCGGCGAGGTGCTGTGCATCGTCGGCGAATCGGGCTCGGGCAAGACCACGCTGCTCAACACGCTCGCGCTGCGCACCGAGTCCGACTCGGGCGCGCTGCACTACACGAACGCGAACGGCGAAACACTCGACCTGCGCACGCTTTCCGAGCCGCGCCGCCGCCTGCTCGCGCGCACCGAATGGGGCTTCGTGCAGCAGAATCCACGCGACGGCCTGCGCGCCGGCGTTTCCGCGGGCGCCAATATCGGCGAGCCGCTGATGGCCGTGGGTGCGCGCCACTATGGGCAGATCCGCCACACGGCGCAGCAATGGATGCAGCGCGTGGAACTGGACGCCCAGCGTATCGACGAGTTGCCCTCGGCGTTTTCGGGCGGCATGCAGCAGCGCCTGCAGATCGCGCGCAATCTCGTCACAGGGCCGCGCCTCGTCTTCATGGACGAGCCCACGGCGGGTCTCGACGTGTCCGTGCAGGCGCGCCTGCTCGACCTGCTGCGCACGCTCACGGGCACGCTGCATCTTTCGGTGCTGATCGTCACGCACGACATCGGCGTGGCGCGCCTGCTCGCGCATCGCTTGATGGTGATGCAAGGCGGCACGGTGGTCGAATCGGGCCTGACCGACCAGGTGCTGGACGACCCGCAACATCCCTATACGCAGACGCTGGTGGCCTCCGTGCTGCCGGTCTAGGATGATCGACATGACTTTCACTTCATCATCGGCCGAATCGTTGGCCGCAAGCGTTGCCCGCGGCACGCGCGCGTTCATCGAACGCCCCGCGCTCATGCTGCGCGCCGAAGACGTGCGCAAGACCTTCACGCTGCACGGCCAGGGCGGCATCGGCATCGAAGCGCTCGCGGGCGTTTCGCTCGACGTGGAGCGCGGCGAATGCATCGTGCTGGTCGGACCGTCGGGCGCGGGCAAGAGCACGTTTTTGCGCTGCCTGTACGGCAACTATCTCGCGAGCGGCGGCTCGATCGCAATCCGCGACGAGGGCGCACCGCTCGAGCATCTGGAGATCACGGGCGCAGCGCCTCACGACATCCTGCGCCTGCGCCGTAATGTGGTGGGCTACGTGAGCCAGTTTCTGCGCGTGATTCCGCGCGTGAGCGCACTCGACATCGTCGCCGCGCCGCTCGTTTCGCGCGGCGTGGAGGAAGACGAAGCCCGCGAGCGCGCGCAAACTCTGCTTGCGCGCCTGAATGTGCCACAGCGCCTCTGGCCGCTCGCGCCCGCCACGTTCTCCGGCGGCGAGCAGCAGCGCGTGAACATCGCGCGGGGCCTGATCGCGCAGCACCGCGTACTGCTGCTCGACGAACCCACGGCGTCGCTCGACGCGGAAAACCGCGAAGTCGTCGCGAGCCTGATTGGCGAGGCGCGCGAGCGCGGCGCGGCGATCGTCGGCGTGTTCCACGACGAGGACACGCGCGAGCGCGTCGCCACGCGCGTGCTCGAACTCACCGCGCCGCGCACGCAAGCGCCGCTTACCGCTGCAGCCTGAATACCGCCTGAACGGCACAACCCGATATCTGATACGGAGCCTGACGATGTTGATCAAGAACGCTCGCATCGTGACGCGAGACGAAGTTTTCACCGGCACGCTAAGCGTGGAAGACGGCAAGATCCGCGACATCTCGCGCGGCTCGACCGCCGCGCCCGAAGCCGAAGACTGGGAAGGCGACTTCCTGCTGCCCGGCCTCGTCGAACTGCACACCGACAACCTCGAAAAGCACCTCGCGCCGCGCCCCGGCGTGCACTGGAACACCGACGCCGCATTCGTCATTCACGACGCGCAGATCGCCGCCGCCGGCATCACCACGGTCTTCGACGCGCTCGCCATCGGCACGCGCCTCGCCGTGGGCGTGCGTGGCCGCGACGTGCAGCTCGCGAGCGCCAACGCGCTCCAGCGCTTTTCCGAGCGCAACCTGCTGCGCGCCGAGCACTTCCTGCATCTGCGCTGCGAAATCGCCACCGAGGACGTGATCGAGCTGTTCGACACGCTGAGCGGCCACCCGCTGCTGCGCCTCGCCTCGGTGATGGACCACACGCCGGGCCAGCGCCAGTGGCACGACCGCGAACAGTGGCGCAAATTCCAGGAGCGCCACGGCAAGTGGACCGACGAGCAGACGAACACCATGCTCGCCGAAATGGCCACCGAGCAGGAGCGCTACGCCGACGCGCACCGCCTCGAAATCGTGCAGCGCTGCCGCGTGCGCGGCATCCCGCTTGCGAGCCACGACGACACGCTCGTGGAGCACGTCGAGCAGGCCGCCGCCGAAGGCATCGTGCTCGCCGAATTCCCGACCACGCGCGTCGCCGCCGAGGAAGCGAAAAAGCGCGGCATCGCGACGATCATGGGTGCGCCGAACGTGGTGCGCGGCGGCTCGCACTCGGGCAACGTCTCGGCGCTCGAACTCGCGCAGGCCGACCTGCTCGACATCCTCTCGTCCGACTACGTGCCGTCGAGCCTCCTGACCGCCGCGTTCGACCTCGTGACCAAGGCCGACTGGACGCTGCCGCGCGCGCTTGCCACGGTCTCGTGGGAACCCGCCAGCAAGTCTGGCCTGCACGACCGCGGCGCGATCGAGCCGGGCCTGCGCGCGGACTTCGTGCGCGTGACGATGCTCGACACGCTGCCAGTGCCGCGCGCGACGTGGCGCTCGGGTGTGCGCGTGGTCTGACGTAGTCCACGCGGTGCAGCCGTCGCATCTGCTGCACCGCGACAAAAACGGCGCCCCGGAGGGCTTCATCCAGACGGAAAACCAACGACGCGCCGTCGATTCAATTTCAATTTCCCTTCATATCGTTGACGGCACCGCGCCCACGCGGCCGCGCAGTCTTCTGACTGTTGCGGCCGAGCATCGTGCAACCCCTCTAAAGCACCTCGCAACGGCCCGCCCGTATTGGCCCGCACGCCTTATGTGACACGGCTTTGCCTTAAATCGTACAAGCGCACGGGCGTACACTTAGCCGGTCCCTTTCCCGCTATCCGGTATTACACTAGCGACGCAGCAATTTTGACCTGGTAAGCTTGCCGCGCTTCGCTGGCTGCACGCTGGCGGGTCCAACAATAATCCAGCGCGAGCCGCGCCGGAAAATGCGCCATGGCGGCACGACCGCACGCGGCGCGCCCTGAACCATCTCGAGGAGTACCCATAGTGAAGAAACTGCTTGCCACCCTCTCGGTTGCCCTGCTCGCCGTCTCGGCCGGCGTCGCCCATGCGAAGGACTGGTCCACCGTGCGTTTCGGCGTTGACGCCAGCTATGCACCGTTCGAATCCAAAGCACCCGATGGCAAGCTGGTCGGCTTCGACATCGACCTCGGCAACGAAATCTGCAAGCGCCTGAACGCCAAGTGCGTGTGGGTCGAGCAAGACTTCGACGGCATGATCCCGGGCCTGAAGGCCAAGAAGTTCGACGGCGTGCTCTCGTCGATGACGATCACCCCGCAGCGCGAACAGCAGATCGCCTTCTCGGCGAAGCTGTTCAACACGCCGACGCGCCTCGTCGCCAAGAAGGGCTCGACCCTCGCGCCGACGGCTGACTCGCTCAAGGGCAAGTCGGTGGGCGTCGAACAAGGCACGATCCAGGAAACCTACGCGAAGGAAAACTGGGCGCCGAAGGGCGTGAACGTCGTTCCCTACCAGAACCAGGACCAGGTCTACGCCGACCTGCTCTCGGGCCGTCTGGACGCAGCGCTGCAGGATGAAGTGCAAGCGGATCTGGGCTTCCTGAAGACCCCGCGCGGCGCTGGCTTCCAGTTCGCCGGCAAGGAAATCCCGACGGGCGCCGCCGCTATCGGCCTGCGCAAGGAAGACGCCGACCTGAAGGGCAAGATCGACAAGGCGATCGCCGACATGATCAAGGACGGCACGTACAAGAAGATCGAAGCCAAGTACTTCGACTTCGACGTGTACGGCGGCTAAGCAGCCTAAGCAACGGTACGCGCCGCCGCTGCATCACGGCGCACGAAGCCCGGACTTGCGTCCGGGCTTTTTCTTTTGCGGATTTTTATTTCGGATTCCGTATTTTATCGACGATGCGGAACAGGCGCGCAGGCAGACTGGTTCCGGCGCCGCGTCGAATCGGCTAAGATCGGTCTACCGCCCCAGTGTTTTCCTGCGGGGCCATCGTTCACTCCAACACCTCTTGCGGGCCGACGCGCCTCGCGCATTCATCATGCAAACCCGAAACCACCCGTTGATCGCGCCCGCCCTCGGTACCGCGCGGGAACTTGCCAGTTTCCACTACGGCAAAGCCGGCGCTAACCAGAAGGTCTATATCCAGTCCTCGCTGCACGCCGACGAGCTGCCGGGCATGCTCGTCTCGTGGGCGCTGCGCCGCAAGCTCGCGGAGCTGGAAGCCGCGGGCCGCCTGCGCGGAGAAGTCGTGATCGTGCCGGTGCCCAACCCCGTGGGCCTGAATCAGCACTGGCTCGGGCACATGATTGGCCGCTTCGAATCGAACACGGCGCAGAACTTCAACCGCAATTTCCATGAGCTCACCGCGCTCGTGATGCCCACCATCGAGGCGCGCCTCGGCCCCGACGAAGCCGCGAACCGCGCGGCCATCCGCGCGGCCATGGGCGAAGCGCTCGCCGCGCAGCAGCCGAAGTCCGAACTCGATTCGATGCGGCTCGCGCTCCAGCGCCTTTCGTACGACGCCGACATCGTGCTGGACCTGCATTGCGACTGGGAAGCCGCCATGCACATCTACACGAACCCCGAGCTGTGGCCCGATGTCGAGCCGCTTGCGCGCTATCTCGACGCCAAGGCGTCGCTCCTCGCGCTCAACTCGATCGGCAATCCGTTCGACGAGATTCACAGCTTCTGCTGGTCGGAACTGCGCGAACACTTCGGCAAGCGCTATCCCATTCCGTACGGCTCGATTTCGGTGACGGTCGAATTGCGCGGCCAGCGTGATGTTTCGCACGAACTCGCCGAACACGACGCCCAGGCCATCGTCGACTATCTGATCGGGCGCGGCGTGATCGAAGGCACGGCTGCGCCGCTGCCGCCGCTCGCCCATGCGGCCACGCCGCTCGCGGGCACGGAGCCGATCGTGGCGCCTGCCAGCGGCGTGCTCGTGTTCCGCGTGGATTGCGGCACATGGGTGGAACGGGGCGCGGCAATTGCCGATGTCATCGACCCGCTCGCCGACACCGTAACGACGCTGCACGCGGGCGTGAGCGGCGTGATGTACGCACGCCACAGCGCACGCTTCGCCACGGCCGGCATGGAAGTCGCCCGTATTGCCGGCGAAAAGCCCATTCGCAGCGGCTCGCTCCTCTCGCTGTAACGGCAACGCCTTACCGTAAAAGGGCTCGCACCACAGGTGCGGGCCCTTTTTTCATGGGCTTTCCCCGCTATTTCAATTATTTCGGATCACTAACTTAAAACTTCCATGAATCGATCGCAATCAGCCATGTAAAACGCACATTGATCGGCTGTTAATGCGCTCTTGATATTAATCAATTCCAATTTGAAACCGGATTCAAAAGATCGATTAACCCGGCAAATAGAAGAAAGCTTAGAAAAAAATTTTATATGGCCGATTGTCGCAATCCGGCCTTTCGAATTGGCAGGAAAAACGGCCGCAAGACCAGTAACGACGGGCTTCGTCCGCCATTCTCCCCGCGCGCAAGCATGTGTCGCATCCGCACAACAGAAAGGCGACATTTCCCCTACAAAGCCTTACTGTCACATTCCTTTCGCCATCGACCCTTAAATTGCAGCGCGTCGCATTGACCGGCCCATAAGAGGCTGGAGTAGTCATCTTTCCTTTACCCGGAGAAACAGTTGAAAAAGAAAATTCTGACCACCGCTATTCTTGCCTCGATCGCAGGCGTTGCCCACGCACAAAGCAGCGTGACGCTCTACGGCGTGATCGACGCGGGTGTGAACTACATCAGCAACGTGAAGAACGCGACGAACGGCAGCTCGCATCAGTTCTCGTACGGTGACGGCGTGGCCCAAGGCAGCCGTTGGGGCCTGCGTGGCACGGAAGACCTGGGCGGCGGCCTGAAGGCGATCTTCGTGCTCGAAAACGGCTTCAACAGCGGTAACGGCACGGCAGGCCAAGGCGGCGCGATGTTCGGCCGTCAAGCATTCGTCGGTCTGACGCAATCGAACATCGGTTCGCTGACGTTCGGCCGCCAATACTCGTTCAGCACGGACGTGCTCGGCTCGCAGTACTCGACCGGCGGCAACACGGTTTCGGGCAACTGGGCCTACCACTTCAACGACGTCGACCAGCTGACCTCGAGCCGCATCAACAACGCGGTCAAGTTCCAGAGCGTGAACTTCTCGGGCTTCACGTTCGGCGGCCTGTATGGCTTCTCGAACACGACGTCGTTCGCCGGCGCTTCGACGGGCGCGACTGCGTCGTCGCGTGCTTACAGCTTCGGCACGAACTACGCCTACGGCCCGTTCAGCCTCGGCGCCGCCTACACGAACATCAACTACCCGGGCGCGGCCACGCCGGCGTTCTCGACCACGATCTCGAACGTGCAGCAAACCACGCTGAAGAACCTGCGCTCGTTCGGCGTGGGTGGCCGCTACATCGTCGGCCCGGCAACGCTGTGGGCCCTGTGGACCAACACGCTGCTCTCGCCGATCGCCGGTTCGTCGACGCTCTACAACGCGTACGAAGCGGGCGGCAAGTACGCCTTCACGCCGGCTCTTGCGGCTGGCCTCGGCTACACGTACTCGCGCACCTCGGGCAGCCAGACGGCTCACTGGAACCAGGTCAACGCATCGCTTGACTACGCGCTCAGCAAGCGCACCGACGTGTACGGCCTCGTGTCGTACCAGGACGCATCGGGCACGCTCACGAACAGCACCACGAAGGTTCAGGCGCAGATCGGCGACTCGGGTTCGAGCATTTTCCAGCCGTCGGGCTCGGGTTCGCAGGATCAAGTCGCGGTTCGCGTCGGTATCCGCCACAAGTTCTAAGCAACAACGTTACGCAACAGCGGCAGCCGGCGGCGCATACCGCCGGCTCTGCTCGGCGCGCCGCAGCTCACGCTGCGCGCCGCGCCTTACCGGACGGGGCATCCCTTGGGATGCCCCGCTTTTTTTGCGTTCAGCGCACTGAATGCACGGCGCCCTCAATCACGCCTTCTTGACGAACTCCGACTTGAGGCTCATGGCGCCAAAGCCGTCGATCTTGCAATCGATATCGTGATCGCTGTCCACCAGGCGGATATTCTTCACTTTGGTGCCCATCTTGATCACGCCACCCGAACCCTTGAGCTTCAAGTCCTTGATGACCGTGACGGTATCCCCGTCCTGAAGGAGATTGCCCGCCGAATCGCGATACACCCGGGCCGCCGTTTCGGCCGGCGCGATGGCTTGCAGCGGCCACTCGTGCGCACACTCCGGGCAGATGTAGACACCTCCATCTTCGTAGGTGAACTCGGAATTGCATTTCGGACAGCGTGGCAATGCGCTCATGGTGAATCCCTGGTGCCGACGGGGGCAATAAAAGCGCGCAAGTATAGCGGCCCGCCACGCGTGCGGCCTGCGACGTTATGCCCGCCACCGCCCCGCCCTGGCCCCGCTTCTGGTACGCTGCGCTCTCTCACCTCGCAGCTATCGAATCGATGGAACTCCCTTTCAACGAAGCCGCCGTCTCGGTTACACGCAACGCGCTGTCCGCTGCCGGCCAGGTCTTCCCCATGCGCGAAATCGAAGATGTGCGCATCGTCATCGGGCGGCGTAGCCGCGCCGTGCCCATCGCGATCAGCCTCGTCGGCGCGGCAGGGGCTGTCGTGGGCGGCGTGCTCGGGTCGGCCGCCGGTCTTGCGTGCGGCGTGATGGTGATCGTGGTGGGCTGGCTCGCGTGGCTCTGGCAAGAGGCCATCCATCGGCTCTATGTCGTGACGGGCGGAGAATCGCGCGAGGCGGTCACGAGCCTCGACCCTGCTTTCCTCGAACGCGTGGTCGAGGCGGTGCGCACCGCCAAGGCCGCACAAGCGGCGTCTGCCGAGGGCAGCACATCGCGGCCCGCGGCGCCCTGATTCGACCGCACGCACAGCCAGAAGCGCCGCAGGCCTGCCCCTCACTGCATCTCGATCGACTTCACGTGCCAGATATCGCGGGCGTATTCCGCGATCGCACGGTCCGAAGAGAATTTCCCCATTCCCGCCACGTTTTCGATCGCGCTCGCGGTCCAGGCCGGCACGTCCATGAAGCGCTGGTCGGCGGCTTCCTGCGCCTCGATGAAAGCCGAGTAGTCGGCCAGCACGAGGTAGTGGTCGCCCCAGTCGACGAGCGTGTGGAAGATGTCCGTGTAGCGCGCCGTATCGTGCGGTGAAAAGAAGCCCGTGCGGATCTGGTCGAGCGCGCGGCGCAGCTCGGCGTTTTCCTCGTAGACCTGGCGCGGCCGGTAGCCCGCGCAACGCAACTGGTCCACCTGATCGGACGTGTGCCCGAAGATGAAAATATTGTCCTGCCCCACGGCCTCGCCGATCTCGATGTTCGCGCCGTCCAGCGTGCCCATCGTGAGCGCGCCGTTGAGCGCGAGCTTCATGTTGCCGGTGCCCGACGCTTCGGTGCCCGCCGTCGAGATCTGCTCGGAAAGGTCCGCCGCGGGAATCAGCATTTCAGCCACGCTCACGCCGTAGTTCGGCACGAACACCACCTTGAGCCGGTCGCCCACCACGGAATCGTTGTTGATCTTCGCGGCCACGTCGTTGATCAGGTGAATGATCATCTTCGCCATGCGGTAGGCCGAGGCGGCCTTGCCCGCGAACAGCACGACGCGCGGCACCCACTCGCGCTCCGGCGCTTCGAGAATGCGGTTGTAGCGCGTGATCACGTGCAGCACGTTGAGCAACTGGCGCTTGTACTCGTGAATGCGCTTGACTTGCATGTCGAACAGCGCGTCGGGATTGAAGACAATGCCCGTGCGCTGCAGCGCACGGTGTGCGAGGCGCACCTTGTTGCTGCGCTTGGCCGCGCGGAACGCGGCTTCGAACGCCGCATCGCCGCGCAGCTTGCGCAGCGCGCCCAGTTCGAAGAGATCGCTGCGCCAGCGCGGCCCGATCGCTTCGTCCACGAGGTGCGCGAGCGGCGGACTCGCCTGCGCGAGCCAGCGGCGCGGCGTGATGCCGTTGGTCACGTTCGTGAAGCGGTCGGGAAAGAGGCGCGCGAAGTCGGCGAAGATATCGCGCGTCATCAGTTGCGAGTGCAACCTGGACACACCATTCACCTTGTGGCTCGCCACGATCGCGAGATAGGCCATGCGCACGCGGCGCTGGCCGTATTCGTCCACGAGCGAGATCCGGCGGATCAGGTCGAGATCGTGCGCGCCGCGCTCGCTCGCTTCACGCAGGAACGCCGCGTTGATATCGAAGATGATTTCGAGGTGGCGCGGCAGCAATCGCGCCAATAGTTCGACATCCCAGGTTTCCAGCGCTTCGGGCATCAGCGTGTGGTTGGTGTACGAGAACACGCGGCGCACGTGCGCCATCGCGTCGTCCCACGGCAGATGATGCACGTCCACGAGCAGGCGGATCAGTTCGGGAATGGCCAGCACCGGATGCGTGTCGTTCAGATGCACCGCGACCTTTTCGGAGAAGCGCCCGAACGTGCTGTGCGTGCGCAGGTAGCGGCGAATCAGATCCTGCATCGTCGCCGAGACGAAGAAATACTCCTGGCGCAGACGCAATTCGCGCCCGGCCATCGTCGAGTCGTCGGGATAGAGCAGCCGCGAGACGTTCTCGGAGATGTTGCGCGCTTCCACCGCGCGCTGATAGTCGCCCTGGTTGAACGCCGATAGATCGAGTTCTTCATCCGCGCGCGCGGACCACAGCCGCAGCGTGTTGGTCGCGCTCGTGTCGTAGCCGGGAATCACCGTGTCGTAGGCCATGGCGTTCACATGCTGCGTGTCGATCCATTCCACATGGCCGTTGCGCTGCATGGTGCGCCCGCCAAAATGCACGGGGTACTGGACTTCGGGCCGCGGAAACTCCCACGGGTTGCCGTAGCGTAACCAGTAGTCGGGCGCTTCGACCTGTTCGCCGTTCACGATCTGCTGGCGGAACATGCCGTAGTCGTAGCGAATGCCGTAGCCAAAGCCCGGAATGCCGAGCGTCGCCATCGAATCGAGAAAGCACGCCGCCAGCCGGCCCAGGCCGCCGTTGCCGAGCGCGGCGTCGGGCTCGTAGTCGAGCACGGTGTCCATGTCGACGCCCACGCTCGCAAGCGCCTCTTTCATCTGGTCGTGGATGCCGAGCGCGATCAACGCGTTCGAGAACGTGCGGCCGATGAGAAACTCCATCGACAGGTAATAGACGCGTTTGACGTCCTGATCGTACTGGCGGCGCGTGGTGATCATCCAGCGCTCGACGAGGCGGTCGCGCACGGCGAGCGCCGCGGCGTGCAGCCAGTCTTGCGGACGGGCCGTCACGGCGTCCTTGCCGACGCCGTACATCAGGCGATTGGAGAGGGAACGGCGCAGCGCTTCGACGCTGCTTTGCAACTGATCGAACTCGAGACCGATGGCTGTCATCGACGACTCCTGGAAGAAGCAGAGCGTCCCAACATGGTGCAGGACGCGCGGTTGTTCCGGGCCTGCGCCGCGCGAGGCGGAACGGGACGATGACGCATCGGCGTCGCGGCGCAAAAGGCCGGCACCGCTCGCCAGCGAGCGCAGATCAATTTGCAGAGTAGTGCATTTTCAAATGGCGTGCGGCGGCGCGCAAACCGGGCGCGAAGCACGGCCGCCAGGCACAGGGAACCTGTCCGTCGCCGCGATCCCTTGCCATGTGGACGGTTCCGCGCGCGCAGCGCCGCGGCACGCGCACGCGCGGCGGGCTTGGCGGTTAGTTGCGATGTGACTGCGTTCGATGGCACTCGATGGCGATGACGTACGAGCCAAAGCCTTACAGTTACCCCACGCTTTGAAGCGTCTCCTGCAGAACCGGGCGGGCTCTGTAACAATCGCAAAGTTCGTCCGTGCGGCCCGCGCCGCAGCCTTCCCGTCCCACCCGCCCGAGACTGTCTTGTCCGAAACCTTTTCCGCGGCGCGCGAATCCCGCAACACCCACGATACCGAGCCCCCCGACGCGCCCATGTCCGCGAAGAACCGCCGCGCCATGGGCGCGGTGATGCTCGCCGTCGCGCTCGCAACGCTCGATACCGCCATCGCCAACACGGCGCTGCCCGCCATCGCCACCGATCTGCACGCGGCCCCCGCTGCCTCGGTGTGGATCATCAACGCGTACCAACTCGCGATGGTCGCCACGTTGCTGCCGCTCGCGGCGCTCGGCGACATCATCGGCCACCGGCGCATCTATATCAGCGGCCTCGCGATCTTCACGGTCGCTTCGCTCGCCTGCGCGCTCGCGCCCACGCTCACCGCGCTCGCCGGCGCGCGCGTGCTGCAGGGGCTCGGTGCGAGCGCGATCATGAGCGTGAACACGGCGCTGATCCGGTTTCTTTATCCGCCTCACCGGCTGGGGCGCGGGCTCGGCATGAATGCGCTGATCGTCGGCGTTTCATTCGCCGTAGGCCCGACCATGGCCTCGCTGATCCTCTCGGCGGGCACCTGGCCGTGGCTTTTCGCGATCAACGTGCCGCTCGGCGTGGTCGCGCTCGTGTTCGCGCTGCCCGCGCTGCCGCACACAGCGCGCGGCAAGCACGCTTTTGATCCCGTCGCGGCGGTGCTCAACGTGATCACCTTCGCGGCGCTGATCTTCGCGCTCGGCGAGGCCGCGCAGCGCGCGCCGGGCGTGGAAGTGGCCATTGCGGCCGTCGTGGCGCTGGTATTCGGCGCGCTGCTGATCCGGCGCGAAGCCGGGCATCCCGCGCCCATGCTGCCCGTGGACCTGTTCCGCCGGCCGGTATTCGCGCTCTCGTCGGTCACCGCGATCTGCTCGTTCGCGGCCCAGGGCCTCGCGTTCGTTTCGCTGCCGTTCTATTTCGAAACCGTGCTGATGCGCAGTCAAGTGGAGACCGGCTTCCTGATGACGCCCTGGCCTGTGGTCGTGGCCGCCGCGGCGCCGATTGCGGGACGCCTCTCCGACCGCTATCCGCCGGGCCTGCTCGGCGCGATCGGCCTCGCCATCCTCTCGGCGGGCATGGCGTCGCTCGCGCTGCTGCCCGCGCACCCGACGCTGACGGACATCGTCGTGCGCATGGCGATCTGCGGCGCGGGCTTCGGCTTTTTCCAGTCGCCCAACCTGCGGGCGATCATGGCGAGCGCGCCGCCGGAGCGCAGCGGCGGCGCGAGCGGCACCATCGCCGTCTCGCGTCTGCTCGGACAAACGACGGGCGCGGCGCTGGTCGCGCTGTGCTTCGGGATCGTGGGGCGCCACGGCCCGACGCTCGCGTTGGGCCTTGGCTGCGCTTTTGCGGGCGCGGCGGCCATTGCGAGCGGGCTGCGGCTCTTCGCGCCGTCGCACCGGGCGGTGCAAGGCGGCTAGTGCAAGGATTGCGGGCGCTGCGGCCCGCCAAGGTCTAATACAAAAAGGCGCGCCGGAAAAGCGCGCCTTTTGCATCCGATCGATAGGCTCAGCGCGCGAAGTAGCCCTTCACCGCCGCCACGAACGTATCGATATCGGCGGCCGTCACGTCGAGGTGCGTGACGAAACGCGACGCGTACAGCATCTGCGTGAGGATGCCGCGCTCCTTGAGATACGCCTCCAGCGGCGCGCAGTGTTCCTGCGGGAACTGCACGAACACCATGTTCGTGGCCTGCGACATCACCTTGACCTGATCGATCTGCGCGAGCCCGGCGGCGAGACGCCCGGCGTTCGCATGGTCGTCGGCCAGACGCGCGACGTTGTGATCGAGCGCGTACAGGCACGCGGCCGCAAGCACACCCGACTGGCGCATGCCGCCGCCCAGCACCTTGCGCCAGCGATGCGCGGCGTCGATGAGCGCGCGGCTGCCCACCAGCACCGATCCCACCGGCGTGCCCAAGCCCTTCGAAAAGCAGATCGACACCGAGTCGAAACCCGCCGCGAGCGCTTCGAGCGGCTGGCCGGAAGCGACCGCCGCGTTGTACACGCGGGCGCCGTCGAGGTGCGTGGCGAGCCCGCGTTCATGCGCGAGCTGCGTGGCCTTCGCGACGTAATCCGCGGGCAGCACCTTGCCGCCGATGGTGTTTTCGAGCGCGAGCAGGCGCGTACGCGCGAAGTGGTCGTCGAGCGGCTTGATCGCGGCGGCGATCCGTTCGAGCGGGATCGAACCGTCTTCGGCGTTGTCGAGCGGCTGCGGCTGGATGCTGCCCAGCACGGCAGCGCCGCCGCCCTCGTACTTATAGGTGTGCGCCGCCTGGCCGACGATGTACTCGTCGCCGCGCGCGCAATGCGCCATCAGCGCGGCGAGGTTGCTCTGCGTGCCGCTCGGGAAAAATAATCCCGCCTCCTTGCCCGCCTCCTGCGCCATGCGCGCCTGCAAGCGCAGCACGGTCGGGTCGTCGCCCCACACGTCGTCGCCGGTTTCGGCGCGGGTCATGGCGGCGAGCATGGCTTCGCTCGGACGGGTGACGGTGTCGCTGCGCAGGTCGATCATTGCGATGAAATCCTCGTGGTTGATGCACGCCAGGGCACGCGCGGGGCGGACATGCGCGCGCCTTCGGGCGCGCGCTGCACGGCGTGAGAACCATCGAGTGTATTTTCAAACAGCGGCCCAGCGCAATGCCGGGGTCGCTCGCCCTGCGGCTAGTGCGCGAGCAGCGGCAGCGGATCGACGGGCTTGCCGTCGCTGCGCACTTCGAACTGCACGCCGCCTGCGCCCATTTCCGCGATTGGCTGGCCTTGCGAGACGGCGTCGTCTTCCTTCACGAGCAGCTTGCCGTTGCGGCCATAGGCCGTGACGACCTGGTCGTTGTGCTTGATGATCACGAGCGGCCCGTAGGCCTCGATACCGGTGCCCGCGTAGACCACGCGGCCAGCGGCAGCGGCCTTGACCTCTTCGCCGGGCGTGCCGCCGATCACGATGCCGGTGGACTTGCCCGGCACGAAGCGCTGCAGGATCGGCCCGCGTGCGGGCCACGCGAGCGCGATGACGGGCGCGACTGGCGCGGGCATGGCGACGCCGGCTGCGGCGGGCGCGCCGGGCATCTGCTGCGCCTGCCCCGGTGGCGTGGCCGCCGCATAGTTAGGCGGGGGAGCGACGCGCAGCACCTGGCCCGGCAGGATCTGGACGTTGGCCGAAGGCAGCTGGTTCCAGCTCGCGATGTCCTGCGGCCGCTGACCAAAGGCACCGGCGACGCGCGAGAGCGTGTCGCCCGGATTGACGCGGTAATAGCCCGCGGGCACGCCGCTCGTGGACACAGGGGGCGCGCCCGGCGACTCCGCCCAAGGCGTGAAGGTGCTGCTACAGGCGCTGCAGACGAGCGTAAGGGCGGCCAGCGCCGCATAAGCGCCCGGGTTTCGCCGTTGTCGATTCATCTTGCTGTTCCTCGCTTGGTCCTCGCGTATGAAGAAAAAATACGCGTATGGGATGCGCGGCGGGCCGCAGGCGTTCGCTTGCGCGCCACCTTCCGCGCGAATTGAGTCGAAGCTAAGCCGGAAATGGCGAACGTCCCCCATTATATCGTTCAAGCCCAAACCGCCTTTTTTCGCCGGCATGCGCGCCCCGCCTGCGTTTGCGCGGGTCAACGCCTATACTGGTTCACGCGTCACCCGATAATCAGATGAAAGGCCTCTCGCTGCAGTCCCAATGGCCCTGAGGGATCCGAGAATGAACAAAGCCACCTTTCTTTCGCTGCAGCTCAACGTCGAAGATGTCACGTCGTCGCCGGGCCTTGTCGAATTGTTGAACAACCATCTCATCTTCGCAGCCGACGTGGCCGAAGCCGCCGACGAACTGGTGCAGCACGCCAGCATTGCACGGCTTTCCGGCGCCACCCAGGCATGCGTGGAAATTCCGGCCGTAGTCATCGAGCGCCTGCGCGAAGCGCTCGACACCCTGAGCGGCTATGACGAAACGTGGCTCTTCGCGCTCGAACCCGGCCGTGCGCTCTTCGACGACATTGCACGCCGGCCTCGCCTGCTTCACTAGTACGCGAACCCGGAGCGGACGGCGCCCTACCCGCATCGCCCGCCCCATTTGCCTGCGCGCTGGCTCCCGTGTGCCACGCTGCCGCGCGCGGAGCGCCTCGTTTTTGGCGCGCCAAACTGGGGGAACCGCCGTGAAATCCATTCTGAACCGCCGTAACGCCGCGCTCTCTGGCGCACCATCGCGCATTCTTGCCGTGGCCCACGATGCGGCCACGCAACGCGCCGTCGCAAGCGAAGCGGCCAGCCGCGCGCCGCAATCCACGGCCAATCCTGCCGATTCCGCAATGACGCCGCCCGAGACCGCCGTCGAGATCGACTCGCGCTCGGACCCGGCCGCGGGCGCAGCCGTGCTGCCCGAGAGCGCCGGTGGACCTCGGCCGGTTTCCACGCTGCATCCGGTGCCGGTCATGCCCGCGCACCTGAACGGCCGCCCGGTTCAGATCGCCGACGGCGCTACGTTCGAGGCGCTCCACGCGGCCGACGAGCTGCTGACGTTCCGCGTCTATCGCTGCTTCGCGTATACGGTCAGCCTCTTCTTCCATCCGCCCACGCTCGGCTACTTCGTCGCGCTCCATCAGGAAAGCGTACTGTGGCGCGCGCTGAAAGCCAACGATCTCGATGCAGCCGGCTCGGCGTTTCACCTGATGCAGGAGCAAGCCACGCGCCTCGCTGACGGCGAAACGCGCCGCGTGCAGCTCGTCGCCCAAAACGCGGAACTCACGCGGCAGATCGAGGAATCGGAAGCCCAGGCCGAACGCCTGCGCGTGGACCTGCAGCGCCACGCGGAACAGGAGGTGACGGTGACGGGCCGCCAGAGTCAGGTGCGCAAGGAAGTCGCGCAGCTGGAGGCGCAACGCATCGCCGCGCAGGCCCAGCTGAACAAGGCGCACCGGGCGCTGCACCAGCTCAAGGTCGCGACGAGCGAGGGCGTGCCGCATCTGCATGCGCGCTGATCACGCAAGCGGGCCCAGTTGCAGGGCGAATCGCCGGGCGGCTTCCAGGCCGAAGCGGCTCGGCGCCAGCTTGACGTCGCGCTCGTACGCGACGTCGATGCCCATGCGCCAGGCCGCGATGCGCTTGCCGTAGCCAATCAGCGTATCGAGCGACTGCATGACGAAGACGATGGCGGGCAGCACCTGCTGGTACAGGGCTTGCGCGCGCTCGATATCGCCTGCGTGGAACGCCGTGTAAATCTGCTGCTGCCAGTCGAAGCAATCGGGCGCGACGATCATGCCTGCGCAGCCGGCGCGCAGGTTGTCGAGCAATTCCATGCCGCCTCGGCCGTTGAGCACGGGCATCAGGTCGCCGATCTGCGCGACCGTTTCGGCAATCGTCACTGAAGGGCCTTCGCCCTTGAGCACACGGAAGTTCGGACATTGCGCAGCAAGCGCGCGCAAACTCGCTGCCGAGAGCCCGACGCCCAGATATTCCGGCGCGTTCTGGATGCCGACCGTCGCGTCCAGCCCCACCATGACGCCCGCGAAGAAGTCCAAATAGAACGATTCGGGTTGCGCGGCCTCGCCTTGCGCGCGCGCAGGCGGCTGGAGGATCAGCCACGCCGCGCCGCGCGCGATGGCGTGTTGCGCGAATTCGCGCTGCGCCGCAACCGTGGGACCGGTCACCGTGACCGCAAGCGGCAGCGCGCCGCCACTGTCCTCCTGCGCCCAGTCGATCACCTGCTCGCGTTCGGCGCGCGAAAGCTTGTTGACCTCGGTCGCGAGCCCGAGCATCGCTATGCCCGGCGCACCGCCGCGCACGACTGCCTGGACCTGGCGGCGCATGGCCGCGCGGTCGAGACGGTTATCGCGATCGAAGAACGCGTAGAGGATCGGGTAGATGCCGGCAATGGCGCCGGCGGCTTTGGCAGGCGCGGCCATCGCTGCCTCCGGCACGGTCAATGGGAGTCGCGCGGCACGGCCGCACCGCTCGCGCCAACGAGAAAGTCCAGGTCGGCGCCCTTGTCGGCCTGCAGCACGTGTTCGACGTAAAGCCGGTAATAGCCGCGCTCGGGCAGATCGGGCGCCTTCCACTCGGCCTTGCGGCGCGCGAGTTCCTCGTCGGAGACTTCCAGGTGCAGGCGCCGCGCCGCGACGTCCAGCTCGATCATGTCGCCCGTGCGCACGAGCGCGAGCGGACCGCCCGTCGCCGCTTCGGGCGACACATGCAGCACGACCGCGCCATACGCCGTGCCGCTCATGCGGCCGTCCGAAATGCGCACCATGTCGGTAATGCCCTTTTGCAGCACCTTCTTCGGCAGCGGCATGTTGCCGACCTCGGCGAAACCCGGGTAGCCCTTGGGCCCGGCGCCCTTGAGCACCATGACGCAATGTTCGTCGATATCGAGGGATGCGTCGTCGACCTTCGCGTGCAGTTCCTCGACGTTCTCGAACACCACCGCGCGGCCGCGATGACGCAACAGCGCCGGTGTGGCGGCGGAAGGCTTGATGACCGCGCCGTCGGGCGCGAGGTTGCCCTTGAGCACGGCGATCCCCGCTTTGGGCTTGAACGGCTGCGCAAACGAGGTGATGACTTCGGCGTTGTAGTTTGGCGCGTCGGCCACGTTTTCCCAGAGGGTTTTGCCGTTGACCGTCAACGCGTCCCGATGCAGCAGCCCTTGCTCGCCGAGTTGCCGCAGCACCGCCGGCAAGCCGCCCGCGTAGTAAAAATCCTCCATCAGATAATGACCCGACGGCTGCAGATTCACGAGGCACGGTATGTCCGAGCCGAGTTCCCAGTCGTCGAGCGAAAGCGGCACGCCAATGCGCCGCGCGAGCGCGAGCAGATGCACGACGGCGTTGGTCGAGCCGCCGATGGCCGCATTCGTGCGGATCGCATTTTCGAATGCCGCGCGCGTGAGGATCTTCGACATCGTGAGGTCTTCGCGCACCATCTCGACGATGCGCCGCCCGGCGAGTTGCGCGAGCACCTGGCGGCGCGCATCGACAGCGGGGATGGCCGCGTTGTGCGGCAGCCCCATGCCCAGCGATTCAACCATCGAGGCCATGGTGGACGCGGTGCCCATGGTCATGCAGTGGCCGCGCGAGCGGTTCATGCACGATTCCGCCTCGACGAATTCGGCCTGCGACATCGTCCCCGCGCGTACTTCCTCGGACATTTGCCACACGCCCGTGCCCGAGCCGATTTCATGGCCCCGGAAACGTCCGTTGAGCATCGGGCCGCCCGAAACGGCGAGCGCGGGCAGGTTGCACGATGCGGCGCCCATCAGCAAGGCCGGCGTGGTCTTGTCGCAGCCGACGAGCAAAATCGTGCCGTCGATCGGATTGCCGCGAATCGACTCCTCGACGTCCATCGAAGCGAGGTTGCGAAACAGCATGGCGGTGGGCCGCAGGTTCGATTCGCCTAGCGACATCACGGGAAATTCGAGCGGCAAACCGCCAGCTTCGTACACGCCTTTCTTCACGTACTGCGCGAGCTCGCGAAAATGGGCGTTGCACGGCGTGAGTTCCGACCACGTATTGCAGATGCCGATGACGGGGCGGCCGTCGAACGCGTCGTGAGGGATGCCCTGATTCTTCATCCACGAACGGTGGATGAAGCCGTCCTTGTCGGCTTTGCCGAACCAGGCTTGACTGCGCAAGGGCTTGCGGGTGGGGGCGGTCATGGCGGTGCGTCTCCTGTCGCTGGGCAACTGTCATGGAAACTGCCGACCGATCATAGGAGCGGCGTCCGGACCCGTCAATGTTTGCTGCGGCATCCTTAGATAGCGAGAAAGCACGCCACAAAAAAGTACGGGCCGGTGGAGAACCGGCCCGCGCTGGACTGCCTACTGCAACTTCTGCAACAACGTACTGCGTACTGCCTGCTACCTATTGCGTACTGCTACTGCACGGCTGCACCTCTCACTGCGCCAGCCAACTTCAACTACCTTCTGCTCTCTCTGCGTACTGCAACTGCTTCACTGCAACAACTCACCTGCGTACTACGTACTGCGTATTGCAACTGCACACTGCGAACTGCCACTTCTACTGCAACCACTCACTGCGTACCGCGACTGCAATTTCTACTGCGACAACTCACTGCGTACCGCGACTGCAACTACTCACTTCGTACTGCAACTGCTACAGCAACTACCGACTACGTACAGCGACAACTCACTACAGGGGGTAGCTTGCCGGAACCGCCTGCAGCGGTTCCGTTCGGTCAGGGCTTAATGACCGAAGTAAATGCGCTGGTTCGGAGCGACTTGCGCCGGTTGCACTGCTGCGCCCGACTGCGACGTGCCGACTGCCGGTGCGCCATAGCCGCTGGTGTCGCCGGCGGCGAGCTTTTCCTCGGTCACGCGCGCTTGTGCGGCCTGCAGGTTTTCCGGGTAGTTCACATGGTCAGCCGACGGGTTGTAGCCAGCCTTTTCGAGTTGGACCAGTTCCGCACGCACTTGAGCGCGGGTCAGGCCTTGTTCGCTCGACTGGGCGAACGAGATTGCCGGGACGGCAAGAGCCGCGGCTACAACAGCTGCGGAAATAAGCTTGTTCATGATCGGACCTCCAACTGTGTTTTATGTCAGCTTCGGAACACCGTGTTCGTCAGCCGTTGAATACAGTGTAGGCGTCCGGCACATATAGGGAAAACCCTTATTCATCAAAACACCGTTGCAATTCCCGCAATAAAAAAAGGTGAGCCCCTAGGACTCACCTTTCGATTTCAACAAAGACCGCAACGACAATGCGGTCTTTTGTCTTGCGATTGCCTTACGACCAGTCGGCGTGGAAGCTGCCCGGCTTGTCGATGCGCTCGAACGTGTGCGCGCCGAAGAAGTCGCGCTGCGCCTGCACGAGGTTGGCAGGCACGCGCTCCGAGCGATAGCCGTCGAAGTACGCAACCGCCGACGAGAACGCCGGCACCGGCACGCCCGCGCTCACCGCCTGGATCACCACGTCGCGCAGCGCCGACTGATAGTTGGCCGCGATGTCACGGAAATAGGGATCGAGTAGCAGGTTGTCGATCTGCGGGTTCTTCGCATAGGCGTCCATGATCTTCTGCAGGAAGCGCGCGCGGATGATGCAGCCCGCGCGGAAGATCTTGGCGATCGTGCCGTACTGGAGGTCCCACTTGTATTCGTCGGAGGCGGCGCGCAGTTGCGCGAAGCCTTGCGCGTACGAAATGACTTTCGAGAAGTACAGCGCACGGCGCACCGACTCGATGAACGCCTTGCGGTCGCCCGAGAACGGCTTCGTGTCCGGGCCCGACAGCACCTTGCTCGCCGCCACGCGCTGCGTCTTGAGCGACGAGAGCACGCGCGCGAACACGGCTTCGGTGATGAGCGGCAGCGGCGCGCCGAGATCGAGCGCGTTCTGGCTGGTCCACTTGCCGGTGCCCTTTTGTGCGGCGCGGTCGAGAATCACGTCGACGAGATCCTTGCCCGTTTCCTCGTCTTTCTTCGTGAAGATCTTCGAGGTGATTTCGATCAGGTAGCTGTCGAGTTCGCCCTCGTTCCATTCGGTGTAGACCTTGGCCAGTTCTTCGTTCGAGAGGCCGAGCACCTGCTTGAGTACCGCGTAGCTTTCGGCGATCAGCTGCATGTCGCCGTACTCGATGCCGTTGTGCACCATCTTCACGAAATGCCCCGCGCCGTCCGGGCCCATGTAGGCCACGCAAGGCGCGCCGTCCGGCGCCTTCGCGGCGATTTCGGTCAGGATCGGTGCAACCAGATCGTAAGCGTCGCGTTGGCCGCCCGGCATGATCGACGGACCCTTGAGCGCGCCTTCCTCGCCGCCCGACACGCCCGTGCCGATGAAGTGCAGGCCCGACTTCGCGAGTTCCTGATTGCGGCGGATGGTATCCGTGAAGTGCGTGTTGCCGCCGTCGATCAGGATGTCGCCCTTCTCCAGCAGCGGCTTGAGCGCGGCGATGGTGTCGTCGGTGGGCGCGCCGGCCTTCACCATCATCAGAATGCGGCGCGGCTTTTCAAGCGAATCCACAAACTCTTCGAGCGTGTACGCCGGCACGAGCTTGCGATCCGGATACTCAGCGATCAGCTCGTCGGTTCTGGCGCGGCTGCGGTTGAACACCGAGACCGCATGGCCGCGGCTTTCGATGTTGAGCGCCAGATTGCTACCCATCACGGCCAGACCCACAACGCCGATTGGCTGTTTGCTCATGTTGTTTCTCCACTTCATTCATAGACGGCGCCGCAACGGGGCGCCAACCGTGCAAGCATAAGGGAAACGCCCAGGAGCCGCGCGCACGTGCGCAATGCGACTCATGTTTCCCTACCTGCTTAGCGTTTTCGGAACACCAGACTGAAATTGTTCGCCGGCATCGCCACGCGCGCCTCGCACTCGAAGCCTTGCGCCAGCGCGAGCGCCTCTACGGCCTCCATGTCGCGCACGCCCCAGGACGGGTCGCGCGCGCGCAAGTCGGCGTCGAAGGCCTCGTTGCTCGGCGCCGTGTGCGCGCCTTCGCGCCGGTACGGACCGTAGAGCACGAGCGCGCCCCCGGAAGCCAGGCGCGCGCCCGCACCATTCATCAGCGCCTGCGCCGCTTCCCACGGCGCGATGTGAATCATGTTGATGCAGACGATAGCGCTCACCGCGTCGATCGGCCAGGGCTCGCGGCGCACGTCGAGATCGAGCGGCGCGCGCAGGTTGGCGAGACCGGTGTGCTCACGCCAGGCGTCGATCGAGGCACGGGCGCGCGCGTCGGCGTCGCTCGGCTGCCACGCGAGGTCGGGAAACGCGGCCGCGAAATGGACCGCATGCTGGCCAGTGCCGCTCGCGATTTCGAGAACCGTGCCCCGCTCGGGCAGCGCACCGCGCAGCACCTCGAGGATCGGCGCGGCATTGCGCTCGGCGGCGGGCGCGCTAAGGCGTTGGGCGGCTTGCGGGTCGTTCATCGGGTTGCGTTCTCTTCAGCGTTGAATCGGCAATGAATCGGCGTTCAGTCAGTACAGCGTGGTCTTGATGCGTTCGGCGAGACCGGCTTCGTAAGTCTCGGCGTCGAACGCCTCGCCATATTGCTCCTCGTTCACGCGGCGCAGCATCTCGCCCGCGCTCGGCAGCTGCGAGCGTTCGACGTGATGCGACGGGTCCCACAGCTTCGAGCGCACGATGGCCTTCGAGCAATGGAAATACACACTTTCCACGTCGATCACGAGCACCGAGCGCGGCGGCTTGCCGTCTACCTCGAAGCTCGCGACGAGCGCGGGGTCGGTGCTCACGCGCCCGCGCCCGTTCACGCGCAGCATTTCGCCCACGCCCGGCACCATGAACAGCAGCCCCACCTGCGAAGAGGCGACCACGTTGCGCAGGCTGTCCACGCGATTGTTGCCGGGACGGTCGGGCAATGCGAGCGTGTGCTCGTCGAGAATGCGCACGAAACCGGGTGCGTCGCCACGCGGCGAGCAGTCGAGACCTTCCGGGCCGCCCGTGGCGAGCACGACGAACGGCGAGCTTTCGATGAAGCGCCGGTAGTCCGCGTTGACGTGATCGATCTCCTTGCGCAACGCGCGTTCGTGCGGTGTGCCGTAGTGCGCTTCGAGGTCGGCTAGCGTGGTCAGCATGGCGTCGGTTCCGTGGAGTCGTGAATGTCAGGGGATGAGGCGCGCGCCCAGCGCGTCGAGCACGGCGGCGCAGGGCGCTTCGAGTTTGAGTGCGAGGAGCGGGTCGGCGCGCGTCTTGCCCATGTTGATCGCGGCCACGGGCTTGCCGCGCTGCTGCGCCCAGGCGCAGAAACGGTAGCCGGAATACACCATGAGCGAGGAGCCGACCACGAGCACGGCGTCAGCCTCGTCGAGCGCGTTCGAGGCGCTCGTCACGCGCTCGCGCGGCACGTTCTCGCCGAAGAACACCACCGAAGGCTTGAGCATGCCGCCGCACGCGGCGCATGCGGGCACGTGGAAGGCGTTGGCGCCGTCGAAGTCGAGGTGGGCGTCGCCGTCGGCGGCGGGTTCCGCGCTCGCCTCAGCGATGGCCGGATTGCGCGCCACGAGTTCAGGCTGAATCGAGGCGCGCGAATACTGCGCGCCGCAGTCGAGGCAATGCACGTGCGCGATGCTGCCGTGCAGCTCGATCACGTCGCGGCTGCCCGCGCGCTGATGCAGCCCGTCCACGTTCTGCGTGACGAGCGTGCGCGCGTAGCCCGCCGCGCCAAGCCGCGCGAGCGCGCGATGCGCGCCGTTGGGCTGCGCGAGACCCACCGTGGGCCAGCCGATCAGGCTGCGCGCCCAGTAACGCCGGCGCATGCTCTCGGAGCCGAGGAATTCTTGCAGCGTGATAGGCGGCGAGCGCTTCCAGGCGCCGTTCTCGTCACGGTAGCCCGGAATGCCCGAATCGGTGCTGATGCCCGCGCCGGTCAGCACGAACAGGCGCGGATGACGCTCGACGAACGCCTGCAGCGCGTCGAGCGCGGCGGTGTCGAGGTCGGGAACGCCTGGAGCGAGGATGGAGTCGGTCATGGCGGCAGGGAGCAATGCAGTTCAGTGCGAAGGCTTGTCGTGCGACCCCGCCGATTTTGCGGCTTGCTTGCGCGGAGCTTTCGCCTGCGCCTCGCGCTCGGCTTCGCGCGCTTCCCACGCAGCCAGCGCGGCGCGATACCGGCCGAACTCTTCGTCGTAGAGATCGAAGATGCAGGGGTCGCAGCCACTATGGCAGCAGTCGTCGTGATCGGGACATTGGGGCGGCTGGGGACGCGGATCGTCGTCCGGACGCGGGGGCAAAGACATGGGCGCTCAGGCGGCGTGGTGGTTCAGCGGCCAGTATACGGGACTGCGCGCGAGCGCGTGCGGACGCGCCAGCGCCCGCTTGCGCCCGCCTACACCCGCTCGCGCCCGTCTGTCGCGCTCAGCCGCGCCCCACGAACGGCATCTTCGTCGCCATGATCGTCATGAACTGCACGTTCGCCTCGAGCGGCAGTTGCGCCATATGCAGCAGCGCATCGGCCACGAGTTCCACGTCCATCAGCGGCTCGACGGCAATCTCGCCGTTCGCCTGCGGCACGCCACGCGCCATGCGCTCGGCCATCTCCGTCGCCGCGTTGCCGATGTCGATTTGTCCGCACGCGATGTCGTAGCGACGGCCATCGAGCGAAACGGTTTTGGTCAGGCCAGTGATGGCGTGCTTGGTGGCCGTATAGGCAATGCTGAACGGCCGCGGCGCGTGCGCCGAAATCGAGCCGTTGTTGATGATGCGCCCGCCGCGCGGCGTCTGCCGCTTCATGAGCCCGAACGCCGCGCGCGTGCACAGGAACACGCCGCTGAGGTTCGTGTCGACCACGGCGCGCCAGTCGTCCACGGAAAGCTCGTCGATGTCCACGGCCGGCGCGTTGCGGCCCGCATTGTTGAAGAGCAGATCGAGCCGGCCGTAGCGCGTGCGCACCGTCTCGAAGAGCGCTTCGACGGCCGCCGCGTCGGTCACGTCGCACGGCGCCGCCAGCGCCTCTTCGCCGCGTGCGCGCGCCTCGCTGGCGAGCGCTTCGAGCGGTTCGGCCCGCCGGCCCGCCAGCACGACGGCAAAGCCATTGGCCAGCAGCCTGCGCGCGCATGCGCGGCCGATGCCGCTGCCCGCGCCCGTCACCAGTGCGATTTTGCGTTGTTGCGTATCACTCATCGTTGCCTCTTGCTTTCGGTTGAGCCTTCAATCGAGCGGCTGGTCGTTGGGATTCGCGAAAAGCGCTTTCATCGGCTCCGACATCGGATACTCGAGGTTCACGCCCGCAGGCGGAATGGGCGACTCGAACCAGCGCCGGTAAAGCGCGAGCGCTTCGCCCGAGCGCTCCATCTTCGCGATGGTGTCGTCGGCAATGCGCTTGAAGGCGGTGTCGCCGCGCCGGAACATGCAGCCATATACCTCCGATCTGGCCGGGGTGCCAACGATTGCGTAGGCGTGCGCGTCGCTCATGGCGTGCGCGCTTTGCGCCACGGGCGCACCCGGCGTTTCGCTCGCCATATAGCCGGTCGCGAGCGCGGCGTGCAGCAGCGGCTCATCCATCACGAAGGCAACGGCGCGTCCCGAGCGCACGGCTTCGACGGAATCGCCATGAGTCTTCGCGACGACAATGTGCATGTTCATCGCGCGCTCCAGGTTCCAGCGGCGCAACAGGCGCTCTTCCGACGTGCCTGCGGTCGTGACCACGGTGCGGCCCGCGAGATCGCCGAAGTCCTTGACGGGCGAGCCGCGCTTCACGAGCATGCGCACGCCGTATTCGAAGAAGCTGTTCGAGAACGCCACGTCGTTCTCGCGCTCTCGCGTATGCGTCGTGGTGCTGCACTCGAGATCGATCGTGCCGTTCTGCACGAGCGTGATGCGGTTTTGCGGCGTGACAACGAGTTCGCGCACGCGCAGCGCCGGAAGCTTGAGTGTTTCGCGCACGCTTTCCACGATGCGCTGGGTAATCTCGTACGAGTAACCCGTTGCGTGCCCGCCGCCAGCCATATAGGAGAACGGCACGGTCGCATCGCGCACGCCGATGGCGATCGTGCCGGTATCGCGAATCTTGCGCAGCGTGGGGCTTTCCAGTTCATCGGCGTGCGCCGCGCCCACAAACGCGCACGCGAGCGCGACGCAGCGCATGGCGAGGAGCGCGCGGGCCATGCTGCTGCGCCGCGTGTGCCCACCCGGCTTTCTGGCGATGCCTAACGGCTTTGACTCGCGCTTCAACCGTCTCTCCTGTGGATCTCTCGAGCGTTCGCTTGAAGCGCGCACAGCGCCGCTTCCCCCTGCGCGCAATTGTACCGGTGGCCCGTGGCGGCTCGCGCCTTCACGCCGCGCAAGAATTGGCGAGGCTTGCGCGCAGCACATCCACGAACGCGTTGCCTGCCTGCGAGTCCATGCCGCCTTCGCGCCACATGGCGAACACGCCGACCGTGAGCGCCGGTTCGACGCGCCGGATCGCCACCGGCTCGCCCGCCCCGCGCGCGCTGAGTTCGTCGAGCAGCACTCGGCCGATGCCACGCGCCGCGAGCGCGCGCGCGACGTGCCACGTTTGCGCCTCGACGGCCGCGAGACGGTCGTCCACGCCTTCGGCTTCGAGCAGGTTGCCGATCGCCTCGCCAAGCGGGTCGACGTTGCCGATGCTGATCCACTCGCCGTCGACCAGATCGCGCAACGCGAGCGGTGCGTGTTCCGGCGTGGGGTCGTCGGGCGGCGCGACGCAGACTACGGCCGTGCGCGCGAGTTCGACCGCGGCAATGCCCGGCCGCGCCGGCGGATTGAGCGCGACGCCCAGATCGAGTTCGCGCGTGAGCAGCGCGTTGAGCAATTCGGCGGTGTGGCGCGTCTGGATCTTGAGCGACACGTCGGGATAGTCGGCGCGAAACGTCTGCACGGCAGCCGGAATCAGGCTCATGCCGAGGCTGGGCAGACAGCCGATGCGCAACAGTCCTTGCGGTCGCAGCGCGAGATTGCGCGCGAGATCGCGAATGCTGTCGAGATTCGATTGCAGCTTCTGCGTCTCGGCGAACAGCAATTCGGCCTCGCGCGTGGGCTGCAGGCGGCCGTGCGCGCGGCTGAAGAGCTTGAGACCCGCGCTGCGCTCCGCATGCGCGAGCACCTTGCTGACCGCGGGCTGGGAAACGCACAGCAGCTCGGCCGCTTTGGAGAGCGAGCCGGTGCGCATGATCGCGTGAAAGACTTCGATATGACGTAGACGCATGGGGCGCATGCCGCGCATGCGTAAGGGGCTCACGCGCGGCGCAACGAAAGAAAAGCGCAAGGATAGCGCGTCCGGCTGTGCGCCTCGCACGCCGCCTGGCGCTACACGCGGAAATCCGCCGCCATATCCTCTTCGCTGCGCGCGACGATCTCGCCGCTGCGCGCGGCCTTGACGAACACGTCGTAATCGCGCTCCACCTGGTCGGCATAGCTGAACGCGTAGGTCGTGAGCGCCTCCGCGAACTGGTCGCTGCGGCCAATGTACGACGAGATTTCGATGGCCGCGCTACCCGATTTGGCGTGCGCGCGCGCAAGCGCCCAGCCGCACAGTCGCGCATAGCCGCAGAGCAGCGTGCTGTCGAGTAGCTGAAGATCGACAGAGAGCTTCATGTCGCGCAACTGACGCACATAAAAATGACGCCCCGCGGGCCCCGTGGTCCAGCCAAGGAAGATGTCGCTCGCCGCCTGCAGAAGACGCTGACCGTGCACGACGCGCGCACCTTCATGCTTGATCGAAGGCGATTTGAAGTACTGCGAAACAACCGAACGCCTTGCCTCTTTCACCTGCAGGAAGAGCGGCTTCTCGTGGTGATCGACGAGCAGCATCACGAGGCAGCGCGTGCCCACGCTGCCCACGCCCACCACCTTGAACACCAGATCCTGAATCGCGAAGTGATCGAGCAGTTCGCGCCGATCGGGCGCAAGCGTTTTCTTGTATTCCTCGTACATCGGTTCGATCAGCGTGCGCCAGTCGCCGAGCGTGAACCAGTCGTCTTCCGGGTCGAACAGCGTGTTCAGGCCGTGGACGTGAAAGAGCGCGGGCGGGACGTCGTGAATCGTCCAGTGATCGCCGTCGCGCTCCGCGAGCTTTTCGAGCAGGTTCTCGTGCGTGCGATTCGCGGCCTTCTCCATGCCGCGCCGGATCAGCCGCCGGCCTTCGGGCGTGAGCGCGGTTTCGACCATGCGATCGAAGGTGATTTTGTCGTACCAAAGATCGAGCGCGCCGTACTCCGCGTACTGGCGCAGGCGGTCGCGATAGCTGGTGACGGCCGTCATCACCAGCTCCTCGGCCACGCCGCGCGAGTAGCGCATGTGCCGCGCCGCCACGACGAAGCTCGCCACAAGGCGCTTCACATCCCACTCCCACGGACCGGTCGCCACCTCGTCGAAGTCGTTGAGATCGAATACGAGCTGGCGCTCGGGCGTGGCGAAGGCGCCGAAGTTCAGCAGATGCGCGTCGCCGCAAATCTCCATCGCCATGCCGGTATTGGGCACGCCGCCGAGATCGTGCGCCTGGAGGATCGCGCTGCCGCGAAAGAACGTGAACGGCGAGACGATCATGCGCCCGTAGCGCAGTTGCACGAGGTTCGGCACGCGGCCTTCGCTGCTTGCGCGCAGCAGGGCGAGCGGATCGCGCTTGATGGTGCCGGTTTCCTTGTGGCTCGAACGTTTCGAGCGCTCGCGCACGGCACGCCCGGCCGCCTCGCGATCAGCAACGGTGCTCCCATTCATGACCTTCTCCGGTTCTTGTACGGTCTCGCGCCATCCTGGCCAACGGACAAACGGGAAACGCGGGGATATTCGTCCTGCATGAGCGGCGGCCGCGTTCGCGTTCCGCCTGCATATTTAAGCGTGGGGCCCCGTTTCGTGCAAGCAACGTGGCCGGAACCGGCGCCAGGCTGTGCACCACTGCGCACCATGCGCGCAACGCATGAGCGCGTGGTGTACCGTGCGCGAAAGAAGCGCCGCACGCCTCGCGCTCTCATCGCCCCGCCGGACACCCGCCATGAACGTCAAAGTCTACGGAACGCTCGTCGTCGCATCGCTCGTGCTGCTGGTCGGCCAGTGGCTCGTCGCCGCCGTGCCGGTGTTGCGCAAATGGACGATACCCGAACCGGTGGCGGGCGGCATCGTCGCCGCGCTGATCGTGTTCGGGCTGCACAGCTACGCGCACACCGACGTGGTCTTCGACACGTCGCTGCAAGCGCCGCTCATGCAAGCGTTCTTCGCCACCATCGGCCTCAATGCGAACCTCGCCAACCTGAAACACGGCGGCCCGGTGCTCGTGCGCTTTCTCGCCGTCGTGGTCGCGCTTCTCGTGTTGCAAAACGTGCTGGGCATCGCGCTCGCCATGGCGTTCGGCGTCGACCCGCTGTTCGGCCTGCTGGGCGGCTCGGTGTCGCTTGCGGGCGGGCATGGCACGGGCGCCGCGTGGGGCGCGGTGTTCACTGAGCACCACGGGCTGCAGTCCGCCACCGAAGCGGCCATTGCGTGTGCCACGTTCGGGCTGATCATGGGCGGCATTATTGGCGGCCCTGTGGCGCAGCACCTCATGAAGCGTATCGGCACGCAGTCTGGCGACGCGGCGCCTGGCGCAGGCGGCGCAGCAACGCCCGACGCCTACGCATTCGAAGAACCGAAGGCCGAGCAGCCCACCACGCCAGGCGCGTTCATCAACACGCTCACGCTCATCGCGATCAGCCTCGCCGTGGGCGACGCGCTCTCGGGGCTGATCGCGGGCACCGCGTTCGAGTTGCCCACCTTCGTGTGCGTGCTGTTCGTGGGCGTGCTGCTCGCCAATGGGCTCGCGCTCCTCGGGCGCCCCGTGGCCGAGCATGCCGTCGCGCTGATCGGCAACGTGAGCCTCGCGCTCTTTCTCGCCATGGCGCTCATGACGCTGCGCCTGTGGGACCTCGCCGCGCTCGCGCTGCCCGTGTTCACGATCCTCGCCGCGCAGACGCTGCTCATGGTGGTCTACGCGATCTTCGTGACGTTCCGCGTGATGGGCGCGGACTACGACGCCGTCGTGCTTGCGGCGGGGCACTGCGGCTTCGGCCTCGGCGCAACGCCCACGGCGATCGCGAACATGCAGGCGGTCACGGCCCGCTTTGGCCATTCCCATCTCGCGTTTCTCGTGGTGCCGATGGTGGCCGCGTTCTTTATCGACATTGCCAACGCCATCACGATCAAGCTCTTTCTCCTGCTGCCGATTTTCCGTTGACGGCAGGGCGCGTCGCGCCAACCGCGCTAGAATGTCGCGATTCACGGCGCGCCGCGCACGGCGCCAACGTTCGAGCGTCACTATGTCCCTCACCGCCTGGCTCTTCTTTCTGCCCGCCTGCTTCGCGCTGAACATGGCGCCGGGGCCGAACAATCTCCTCTCCATCAACGTGGCCGCGCGCCACGGTTTCCTGCGCGCGTTCCTCGGCGGCGCGGGGCGGCTCGTTTCGTTTGCCGCCATGATCGCGCTCGCAGCCACGGGTCTTGCCGTCGTGCTGCGTGCTTCGGAGGCGGTCTTCTTCGTCATCAAGCTCGCGGGCGCTGCTTACCTCGTCTGGCTCGCCGTGCAGCTCTGGCGCAGCGACGCCAACCCTATCGGCGAAAGCATGGATAGCGACGCCTCGCTCGCACGCCTGGCATGGCGCGAGTGCCTCGTGGCGGCAGGCAACCCCAAGGCGATTCTCGTTTTCACGGCCTTCCTGCCGCAGTTCGTCGATGTCGCCAGGCCCATCGCGCCGCAGTTCGGCGTGCTCGGCGCGAGCTTTCTCGTGCTCGAATGCGTGGCTATCGCACTCTATTCGCTTGCCGGCATGTACCTCGGCCGCTGGCTCACGCGCACTACCGTGCGCCGCTGGTTCAATCGCACCTGCGGCGCGTTTCTCGGCCTGATCGGCGTGAGTTTTCTGCTCGTGCGACGTGCCTGAATGCCTCGTTTCGCACCGCGTCACCCATAAGCTTCTCTTGATGATTTTCGCGAGAAACTTTAACTGTCGTTAATCGACAGCACCCCCTATGCTCAAACCATCGTCCGGGGTCGCGGCGAGCGGACAGCTTTTCCCCAACGCTCTCTGAAACACCTGCGGACAAGCGGTTTTCAACGTCATTGGGGTTTCACCATGAAGATCTGCATCTTTGGAGCGGGCGCCATTGGAGGCATGATGGGCGTGCAACTCGCACGCGCAGGCGCCGACGTGAGCTTCGTTGCTCGCGGCCCGCACCTGGCCGCCATGCGCGAAAACGGCGCACGCCTGTTGATGGACGGTGAGGAGTACGTGGCGAAGGTGCGCTGCACGTCCGATCCGCGCGAACTCGGAGTGCAGGACGTCGTCATCATCACGCTCAAGGCGCATTCGGTCGCGGGCGTGATCGACGCGATGCAGCCGCTCCTCGGCAAGCACACGGCCATCGTCACGGGCACCAACGGTATTCCCTACTGGTACTTCTACCAGCACGGCGGCAAGTTCGCGGGCACGCGGCTCGAAAGCGTCGATCCGGACGGCTCGCAATGGAACCGTCTCACGCCCGAGCGCGCGATTGGCTGCGTACTCTACCCGGCCGCCGAGATCGACGCGCCCGGCGTGATCCGCCATGTGTACGGCAAGAAGTTTCCGATTGGCGAGCCTTCGGGCGAGCGCACGCCGCGCATCGTCCAGCTGCACGAAGCCATGCAGGCCGCCGGGTTCGAGGCGCCGATCCGCGAGAATATCCGCGACGAAATCTGGCTCAAGCTGTGGGGCAATCTCTGCTTCAACCCGATCAGCGCGCTCACGCATGCCACGCTCGACGTCATCACGAGCGACCCGGCCACGCGCGCCGTGGCGCGCACGATGATGCTCGAAGGCAAACGTATTGCCGAGCAGTTCGGCGTGAACTTCCGCGTGGACGTGGAGCGGCGCATCGACGGCGCGGGTGCGGTGGGCGCGCACAAGACCTCGATGCTCGTCGACCTCGAAACCGGCCGGCCGATGGAGATCGATCCGCTGATCACCGTCGTGCAGGAAATGGGCAAGCTGGTGGGCGAGCCGACGCCGGCCATCGATACCGTGCTTGCGTTGATCAAGCAGCGTGAGCGGATGGCGATGCAGGCGGCTTGAGTCGTGGCGAGAGGGGCGGCGTGCGCGCCGCCTTTTTTTGCGGTGATGTGAGGGCTTGAAAAAAAACGGATCGCTTCGAGCGATCCGTTTTGCTTTGCACACGCAGGAAACCCGCACTATTCGATACGCGCGTGGGTGCGGGTCACCTGAAGCGGCGGCGGCGCATCGGCGCCGCGCAACGCGACGCGCATCGGTGCACCATTCGAGCCGCGCAGCGGCGAGCCGTCGATGGAGGTTTCCGGCAGCGCTTCGTTGTCCTGCGATGAAGCCTCCACGTCCGCACCATCTGGCGCAGAACCATCCGCCATAAACTGCGACCACGCCGCCTGAGCGCAGGGCCGCAGCGAACGATGGCGGCGGCGCACGAGCATCGTCGTCACGTTGACGACAGGATGCAGCAAGCGCGTAACGAGCGGCCCCGCAGGCGCGGGCCAGTGACACGTTGCGTGCGCAACTTCCCCCGGGCGATGCGCATGCCCTCCGCGCGCGCCGTCCGCGCACACCGGCAGCACGCCGATACCCATGCCGAGCTGCGCCATGCGCGCCACGCCCGCCACATGCGCGAACTCCTGCAGCGGCCTCCCCTCGGGCCGCAGACCGTCCAGCGCACGCGTCACCGCACCGCGGCAGCCCGCGTCGCGATTGAGCGTGACGAGCGGCTCGCGCGCGAGGTCGTCCCATCGCAGCGCCCCCTGTAGCGCAAGCGGATGGTGCGCGGGCAATAGCGCGCAAAGCGGCGTGGCGGAAAGCGGTTGCACGTCGAGATTGCCGCTCGCGAACGGCACGCTTTCGGCGATCACGCCAAAATCGGCCTCGCCCTGCTCGACTGCCTGCAGCACCGCCGCTTGCGGCAAATCCTGCAATTGCAGCGTGAGCGAAGGAAAGGCCGCGGCGCAGCGCGCGAGCGCGGCGGGCACCCAGGTCGACGAGAGCACGGGGTTGCTCGCCACGAGCACCACGCCGCTATGCGCCTGGTGCGCGTCGCGGCCCTCGCTGAGCGCCATCTCGATCTCGTCGAGCAGGCGGCCGATGCGCCGCTCGAAGCCGCTGCCTGCGAGGGTGAGTTCGACCTGACGCGTGGTGCGGTCGAAGAGCTTCAGTTCGACCGCTTCTTCCAGTTCGCGCACGCAGCGGCTCACCGCCGATTGCGTGAGCCCGAACTCGCGCGCGGCGCGCGTGAAGCTGCGCGCCCGCGCCACCGCGACGAACACCTTGAGCTGCTGGAGCGATACGTTCATCGACATGGCGGGTTCGCGCGCCTCATTCGCCGCTTTGATTGGACCAGTGCGGCAGCCCTGCGCCCGTATTCGTGGCCAGCGTGACGTTGGGCTCGTTGCTCGCCTCATTGCTCGCTTCGCTGCTCTGCTCGATCAGGCGCTTGCGCATCGGCGCGAGGAAGAACTTGGCGCTCACGCCCGCCGCGATCGTGATGACCGCCGCCGCGATAAACACGGCGCTCCAGCCGCCCGTGGCAGACAGGACCGAGGCCACCGGCACGAGCAGCGCTGCGGTGCCCTTCGCGGTGTACAGCGTACCGGCGTTGGACGCGGCGTACTTGCTGCCGAACGTGTCTGCGCAGATAGCCGGGAAGATCGAGAAAATCTCACCCCAGAACAGGAAGATCAGCGCAGCGAAGACCATGAACGCATACGGGTTCGTGCCGAACTGCATCATGCCGAGCAGCGCGAGGCCTTCGCCCACGAAGATCAGGAACATCGCGTTCTCACGGCCGATCTTGTCGGAGATGAAGCCGCACAGCGGGCGCGTAAAGCCATTGCAGATGTTGTCGATCGACAGCGTGAGCGTGAGGAGCGGCAGCGTCATGCCGAACACCGTCATCGGAATGCGGGCGAGGCCCCAGTCCTTGGCGATCGGTCCGATCTGCGCCGTTGCCATCAGGCCACCAGCGGCCACCGCGACGAAGCAGACGTAGATCACCCAGAACACCGGCTGCTTGACCATCTGGCCCGGCGTGTAGTCGACGCGCGAGACGAGGCTGCGGCCAGCCACCGCGAAGGCGCGCGGCACGGGCTTTACGAGCAGGAACGAGAGCACAAGGATCGACACGCCCTGCAGCACGCCGAAGAAGAAGAACGTGTGCTCGTAGCCTGAGCGCGTGATCATGTTGGCAATCGGAATCACCGTCACGGCGGCACCGGCGCCGAAGCCCGCGGCCGTGAGGCCCGCGGCGAGGCCGCGGCGGTCCGGGAACCACTTCAGTGCGTTGCCCACACAGGTGCCATATACGCCGCCTGCGCCGATGCCCGCGATCACGGCCGAAACGTAGAGCATCGGCAGCGTCGTGACGTAGGAGTTGATGACCCAGGCGAGGCCTGCGCAAACCGCGCCGCCCGCCACGACCGGACGCGGGCCGAACTTGTCGACGAGCCAGCCTTCCACCGGCACGAGCCAGGTCTCGGTCAGGATGAAAATCGAGAACGCCAGTTGAATCTCCGCCTGGCCCCAGTGGTGGCGCGAGTTCATCGGCGCGACGAACAGCGTCCATGCGTATTGCAGGTTGGCAACGAGCGCCATGCATAGCATGCCCACCACCAGTTGAAACCAGCGGTTCGTCCAGAACGGACCGCTCTCGCTCCTCTGACCGATTGCATTCATATCGCGTGTCTCCGCTATCTATTCATTGCAGCCACACAATTGCGGGTCTGCATAAACTCAGGCTTATGGTTTTATCTTTTTCACTTCGATACGCCGCGTTTTTATTGACATGATGAATCAGAAATTCGAATCAATATTCGTCAATCCTCATTCACCCTGGCATTACGGCAGCCCCCTGAAAACATCGTGAAACAAGGGCTTTTCTACGTGTTGTCCCTTATGAAATCGTATTTCCGAGCGTTAACCCGAACATGAAATCGAGCACGCCGGCCGGCATTCGGATGCCTTTCAACCTATGCTAGGGTGATTGCTGAATTACTCACAATTAAAGTTTGTTATTATGTGGATTCAGTATCCTTTATGGTTCGGCCATGACGATGCGAAACGCCACGCTGCGCCAGCTCAAGGTCTTCGAGACCGTGGCGCGCCACCTCAGTTTTTCGCGTGCTGCGGAGGAACTGCATCTCACCCAGCCGGCCGTTTCCACGCAGGTTCGGCAGCTCGAAGATCACGCGGGCCTGCCGCTCTTCGAACAGCTTGGCAAGAAGATCTATCTCACGCCCGCGGGCACGGAGATGCTTCACTACAGCCGCGCGATCATGCAGCAGTTCCACGAAGTCGACGAGGCGATGAGCCAGCTAAAGGGCGTCTCGGGCGGCAAGCTGAACGTGGCCGTCATTAGCGCGGGCGATTACTTCTTTCCGCGCCTGCTGGCCGAATTCACGCGCCGCTACAAGGGCGTCTCGCTCAATCTCTCCGTGCACAACCGCGAGCAACTGCTCCAGCAGCTCGCCACCAACCAGACCGATCTCGCCGTGATGGTGCGCCCACCGCACGCGACCGACGCCATTAACGAGCCGTTTGCGCCGCACCCGTACGTGATCGTCGCGGCGCCCACACATCCGCTTGCGCACAAGCGCGCCATCAAGCTCAGCACGCTCGCCAACGAGGCGTTCATCGTGCGCGAGCGCGGCTCGGACACCTGGAATTCGATGGAAGAAGGGTTCGCCGGGAAGATCACGAACCTCAAGATCGCCATGGAGATTCAAAGCACCGAGACGATCAAGCAAGCCGTGATCGCGGGCATGGGCATCGCCTTTCTCTCAGCGCACACCATCAGCCTCGAATTGCAGGTCGGCCACCTCACCGTGCTCGACGTCGAAGGCTTCCCGGTCATGCTCAACTGGTACGTCGTGCACCGGAAAAACAAGCGCCTGCCGCCCGTCGCGCTCGCGTTCAAACGCTTCCTCATGGAGGAAGGCGCAGCGCTCATCGAGAACATTACGAAAGTGTCAGAATCGAGTTTGCATAAGTAAGGTTCTATGATGGGAGCGAAAACTATCAGGCGTGACTAATCATCGCGTCGCGTTGCGCGTTCTTTGGATTGCCCCTGATCCCACAGATGGTCTCGTGATGCCTTCGGCAGGCAGCCTCAGTGCGGCCCTTGCCGCTGGCGTAGCGCGCCGCCCCGGCTGCGCCGCCGTCGTGGCAAGTCCTGCGACGCGTGATGACCCGCGCGTCCTCCGCCGCCATGGGGCGTGTCGTCCGCGGTCAGCCATGAAGGTTCGAAGGCGCCGCCACCGCAGGCCGCGACCAGCAGTTCGTCCGGCACACCCGCAAAGCTTGCGTTGAATGTCGCGCTGAACGGTTCGCGTGACGGTGACGCCTCGACCGCGCCCGTACGCGCGAGCCGCGGTCGCCGAGCGCCGCTCATGAGCCGCGCGCCTAGTGCCGCACACAGCACGCTCGCCGCGACCAGTATGGAGATCTCGAATTCGGGGCACGCACACGCGCTCAGGAAACCATAACCGAGCGCCATGGCAAGCAGCAGCGCCATGACATGCATGACGCGGTCGCCGCGGCCGAACGGCACGCGCCTGCGAGTCGCGCCGCTCGCTCGCGCGCCACGGCTGAACACACTCAACGCGCCGCCGATCAGCAACGCGCCGGTCGCCACCGCGGCGAACAGCGCCATACGTTCGGTCGAACCACGCTCAGGCTGCAACACGTAGCCAGCGCATGCGCCGATCAAGACACTCGCGCCCGATACTGCACCCAGCAGCGCCGTCGTTCGCGCCCGCCGCGTGAGGTCGCGCCGGCCCGCGAGGCACAAACCGCCCAGCACCCCTGCTTCGACAGCGACAGTCGCATCGGGCAAACGCGTCCAGCCCGCGGACATCACGCCAGGCGGCACAGTCAGTAGCAATGCGAACAAAATGGCAAAGGCGAGCCGATGCTTGTGCGGTGCACCAGCATGCTTTGCGCAGCGCGGCACGGCGCGAGGCCGCGACGAAGGCCACGCACGCAGCGGTGCGAGCGCCGCCAATTGTGCAAATGCACAGCCGAGCCATGCGAACAGCACGCCGGCACCCAGCCACGCCAGGTCGCCAGCCAGTTGCTCCGGCATCTCTCCTCCTCGCGCGGCATTCCTGCCGCGCGCGTCTTTGGTTTTACGCCATCAGGCCGCGCCCTCTACGGCGGCAAGCGACTCACCTTGTGCGCACACGGCGCCCAGCGTATTGCTCAACGTACCGATCCCCTCGATGCTCACTTCGACCGTTGCGCCATCAACGATCGAACCTACGCCGAGCGAGGTGCCGCACGCAATCACGTCGCCCGGTTCGAGCGTCAGATCCTGCGAAATGAGGCTCACCTGCTGCGCCGGCGAAAACACCATGTCGTCGAGCGGATAATTCTGCCGCTCCACACCATCGAGTTTTGTGACGACACGTGCACGCTTCCAGTCGAATCCGGAAACGATCGCCGGGCCCAGACAACAGAACGTATCGAAACCTTTGGCTCGGCACCATTGCGGGAAGTGCGGATTCTCGGCGATAAGGCCAGCGGCCGTGACGTCGTTGACGATCGTGTAGCCGAAGATCGCCGACTCGGCCTCCTCGACGCTCGCTTCGCGACAGCGCTTGCCGATCACGATGCCGAGCTCGCCTTCGAACACGATTTTTCCCGCATAGTGGGCAGGACGCCGAATCAATTCAGAAGAGCCGATCACCGAAGCCGCCGGCTTGATGAGGAAGAGCGGGTGCGAAGGCACCGGCTTTTCCAGCTTCGCGGCGAGCGCGTGAAAATTGTTCCAGAGCGCGACCACCTTGCCGGGCGCACAAGGCGCAAGCGGCGTGAGCGCGCGCAGCGACAGCACCGCGCCAGTGGGCACCGGTTGATCGAGCCCTTCGTATTCGTGCAGGTAACCGTTCTCGACGCGACCGAACACAATGCTGCCGTCGCTCGCCATCAAACGCATCCATGTTTCCATGTTTCGCTCCCGGGTTTCAAACGGCGCCAGAAGCGCGCAGCGAGTGAATCTCGTCCTTCGTATAGCCGAATTCGGCGAGGACCTCGTCGGTATGTTCGCCAAGCATCGGCGAACGCGTCACTTCGGTCGGGCTGTCCGAGAGCTTGATCGGGTTGCCCACCGTGAGGTACTTGCCACGCACCGGATGATCCACCTCGACGATCGTGCCGCTCGCGCGCAGCGATTCGTCGTTCGCGATCTCCTTCATGGAAAGAATCGGGCCGCACGGAATGTCGTAACGGTTGAGCACGGCCATCGCGTCGAACTTCGTGCGGTGCATGGTCCAGTGCTCGATCTCGTCGAAGATCGCCTTCAGGCGCGGCAGGCGCGCGTTCGCCGTCGCGTAGTCCGGGTCGTCGATCCACTCCTCGCGCCCGATCAGCTTGCAGATGCGGTCCCACACCGGCGCCTGCGCGATGAAGTAGATATAGGCGTTCGGATCGGTCTCCCAACCCTTGCACTTGAGAATCCAGCCCGGCTGCCCGCCGCCCGACGCGTTGCCGGCGCGCGGCACCGCCTCGCCGAAACCGTCGTTGGGGTACTGCGGGTACTCCTTCATGACGCCGGTGCGTTCGAGCCGCTGCTGGTCGCGCAGCTTCACGCGGCACAGGTTAAGCACGCCGTCCTGCATGGCCGCGAGCACCTTCTGGCCGCGTCCCGTGTGGGTGCGCTGATAGAGCGCCGTGACGATGCCGAGCGCGAGATGCAGGCCGGTGCCACTGTCGCCGATCTGGGCGCCGGAAACGACCGGCGGGCCATCGTCGAAGCCGGTCGTCGACGCCGCGCCGCCCACGCACTGCGCAACGTTCTCGTAGACCTTGCAGTCCTGATAGGGCCCAGGGCCAAAGCCCTTCACCGAGGCGACGATCATGCGCGGGTTCAGCGTCTGGATATGTTCCCAGCTGAAACCCATGCGCTCGAGCGCGCCCGGCGCGAAGTTCTCGACCAGCACGTCGCAGTCGCGAATCAGCCGCTCCAGCACGCGCTTGCCTTGCGGGTTCTTCGTGTCGAGCGTGAGCGAACGCTTGTTGCCGTTGAGCATCGTGAAGTAGAGGCTGTCCGCGTCCGGCAGGTCGCGCAGCTGCTCTCGCGTGACGTCGCCAGCACCTGCGCGCTCTACCTTGATCACGTCCGCGCCGAACCAGGCGAGCAGCTGCGTGCAGGTGGGTCCCGACTGCACGTGCGTGAAATCGAGGATGCGCACGCCGTTCAATGCCTTGCCCATGTCATGTCTCCTTATCTAATCGTGGCCGGGCGAGTTTTCGAAAATCGGTGGGGTTGCGTGGGCAGAGGCATTTCGCGCCATCGCGCGACATCTGCGCCCTTGAGCAATACGGTATGTGATATATCAGAACGAGGCAAGAGGGGAATTGCTCATCGGGAATGCCACTAGAATTACGCCGAAGCCTTATCCAGCATGGTTTTGAGGCAAGTTCGACTGTGTTGACGCGGTGCACACGAGGGAAAACCCCGAGTCTCTAACGCCCGTGATATGCCAGATTCCGTGTGAAAGATGGCGGCAAGGGCTCCGTGATTTGATCAGGGATGCCAGGGGTTGATGCGCATAAAGTCGGGCGGCGGAGGTCTTCCAGCCATCGCGACGCGCCGGGACGCGCTGGGACGTAAACGCAAAACGGGAGACCCGAAGGTCTCCCGTTTTGCTTCAACCGCAGCGCGAGTCGCCCGTTTCAGTCAAGGAAATCGCAGTTCTTCTCGACGTAGACCGCGAGATCGAGCGAATGCTGGCGCACGAGCTTTTCCGCCAGCTCGGTGTCGCGCTTCTCGAGCGCTTCGATAATCCGCAAGTGGTCGACGATCGAGCGCGAGGCCCGGTCGCTCTGCGAAATCGTCATGCGGCGAATGGCGCGCACGTGCACAAAGATGTTCTTGATGGTGTCGAGGATGATCTGCGATTTGGAGAGCTCGACAATCGCCTGGTGGAACGCGATGTTGGCGTCCGAGTACTCGGCGATATGCTCGGCCGGCGTGCTGTCGCGGAAGTTGTCGAACATGTGGCGCAGCCGCGCGATTTCCTCGTCGGTAGCGTGAACGGTGGCAAGGCGCGCGGCCATGCTTTCGAGCGCCGCCCACATCTGGATCATCTCCACGATCTCGCGCTTGCTCTTGCGCACGATATAGATACCGCGGCGGGGCACCATGCGCAGGAAGCCTTCCTGCTCGAGCAACGTCATGGCCTCACGCACTGGCGTGCGGCTCACGCCGAGCGATTCGCTCAGCACGCGCTCGTCGAGCCGGATTTCTTCGCGCGTCTGGTAGATGTCGGCGTCGGCAATGGCCTGACGCAGCATGGCGTAAGCCTGATCGCGCAGGCTTAGTGTTGCGTTGATGGGCTGCAGCGCCAGCTTGAGCGGCGCCGCTTCCCGGCTTGCTACAACTTCAGTTTGTTCTGACGACATTGATTACCTCTTTTCCGACCTGCGGACGGATTCGCGGACCGAATTGTGCACGACGCACCGCCTTCGCGCGCGGCGCTTCGCCCAAACCAGCGTACCGGCCATGCTGTGCGGCCTGCTCAATAGCAGACTGCGGCAGCCACCTGGCGATCATGACCGTAGCAGCCGCACCCAGACCCACGACAGCTGCACCGAAAAGTGCGAGAGAAACGAAATCCATTTGAAGCTCCGCATGATTGAGTAATCGAATGACTCAATCATATGCTGCGTTGCGACAGAAATCAATATTCTGTATGTGATATATCAGATGGAGTCGTTTCTACACAACACTTCGATGCTTCCGGGGCTTACCAAAGGTGCGCTCCCACATTGTGGGCACAGTCTGCCAGATATCCCTGAAAAACAACCAATGCTAGTGAGAAACCGGTATCGCCCGCAAGAGGATATGGCATCGGAGGGCACGATCGCGTCAGGCAAACGTGTGAACGAGACTCGCGCACAACACAAACTCGGGCTGTCAGGCTATTTAAGCATTTCAGGTTGACAGCGCGGCGAGCCTCCCCGCACACTCGACCCATGCACACTTCCGTCACCCTCCTCGTCGTCGCAAACACGATGAATCATCCGTGGAAAACCCGAACGGGTCGTCCATGGGGATGGGTGCGTACTAGCAGTCTGTCGTCACGCAAATCACAAGCCCCGCCGGCACCGACGGGGCTTTTTGTTTTTCTGGGTGGCAGCGCTCCGTTCGTCGGCTCCAAAACATGGAGAAAACGATGGATGACGCATTTCAGGCAGCTTCACAACCCGCTTTACAGCCCGCTCCGCTGACCGTTGCAGACGCAACCGACCGCTTCGACGACCTGTTGCCCTCGCAGTCGATCCACTTCGCCGTGCCGCCCTTGCGCACGCTCACCTGGCGCGTGAATGCGTCAGCCACGCTGCGGATTCAATCAGCCCAGGTGTGGGTCACGCGCGCCCGTTCGCCCTACGACCACTGGCTGCAGCCGGGCGAGACGCTGCGTCTCGAACGCGGCGAGCGCATCTGGCTTAGCACCGAGGCCGCGTTGCCGGCGCGCGTGAGCATCACGAGCGCATGGCAGCCGCCGTTTGCGGGCATGCGGCGCTGCAGGGAACGCCTTGCCGCCTGGCTTGCGCTGCTCACGCTACGGCGCTCGCGCGAGGCATGAAGCCTGAAACGCGAAGCCCGCGCGCCCGACGCGCTCTGAGCCGAAGCCGGAGCCGAAACCGGGCGCACAAGCCAAAACGCCGGATGCGCCGCCCAGCGGGCGCATCCGGCGTCGTAAGACGAACGCTGAATCAGAACTTGTGCCGCAGCCCGAGATTCACGATGGTTTGGTTCGACGTGCCCGCGTAGCCATACGAACCGATCGAAGCCTCGGCCGGCATCGAGCCGCCCGAGCCGTTGCCCGTATCGCCGCTCGCATGCTGCCACGCAGCCGTCATGTAGAGGTCGGTGCGCTTCGAGAGGCTGTAGTCCGCGCCGAGCGAGACCTGGTTGTAGCTCGCCGTCGTATCGCCATTGGCGTGCGTATAGCTGTAGCCCACGCCCAGGAGCAGCGCCGGAGACAGCTGATAGTTCAGGAAGCCCTGGCCGGTGTTGTACTTCTGGGTGTTGAGGAATACGGAGCTGCCGTCCGGCGAGTAGCGCGCATTGCTGTAGCCGAGGCCGAAGGTGAACTGGCCGAGCTGGTACTGCGCCGCCGCGCGCGCGATGGTGAGCGAGTGCGCCGTGGCGTAGCCGGAGTTGATCGGGCCGTCGAAGGTGCCGTCCGAGGTGCTCGTCCAGCCGTCGGTGCGAATGCCGTTCACGGCCTGGCTGTTCGTCGCGTAGAAGTAGCCGCCGGCGAGCGCGAGCGGGCCGTTGGTGTAGTTGACCGCCGCCGAATACGACTGCTCGGCGCCCGTCGAGCCCGCCACCCCGCCAAAGGAGTACATCGCCGCAACCTGCAAGCCGCTCCACACGGGCGTCGTGTACTTGATGGCATTGTTCACGCGGAAGCTGTTGTCGTAGTTGTCGACGTCGCCCGCCGTTGCGAACACGGAGCCGAAATAGTTGTCCGCGGTGATGCCCTGCACGAGGTCGATGAGCGGGTCATACTGCCGCCCCAGTGTGAGCGAGCCGTACTGCTCGGCCGTCAAGCCCACGTACGCCTGCCGTCCGAATAGCCTGCCGCCTTGCGCGAGCGAGCCCGTCGACGGGTTGAAGCCGCTTTCCAACTGGAAAATCGCCTTGAGGCCGCCGCCGAGGTCTTCGGCGCCCTTCAAACCCCATCGCGAGCCGGAGAGATTGCCGTTACTGCTATTGCCGAGCGTCCAGAGGTTGTTGCCACCGTCGGCGTGGTTGACGTAGGTGATCGAGGTGTCGATCGTTCCGTACAGCGTCACGCTGGTCTGTGCCTGAGCCGTGCCGGCAACCCCGAGCGCGGCAAGCGAAAGGGAAGTCAAGGCTAGTCTATTCACGTCATTCTCCCGGCGCAGTAAAACAACTCTTGACCAAAGCAGACTAACTCGCCCTTCGAGCATTGTAAAAGGATTAAACAAGCTGTCTCGAATTAGTGACAGCGATTTCAGGAAGCGCCTGGATAACTGCCGAAACTTTATCTTCCGTTGCGAAACAATGCTCGGGGTATCCGCCTACAACGCCCGCCATGCAAGGCTTACAGCGAACCGACCAAGTCGGCGAGCTTTTCAATATGTGGTAAGCACGCACGCATTACTCATAACTTAACGATTACCTTGCCGATTTACGTATCTGTTAATTAGGCTTTGCAAACATTAATCGAAACGAGATAATTCCCCAATTAAATCCATGAGTTAGGACACGCCATCGCGCCCAATCGATCCGCACCCAATAACGGTTTCTTGTGCTGGGGCGTCAACCGGCGGGCAGTCCTATGCGTTTGCTGAGCTTAACTAGTCCTTTCCGAACGATTACGATTCGACTCGAATTTCCGGTTCGCGGCGCGCGATGCGCAAGAGCCGGCCTGGAAGAACGTAACCGCAAAACGCGAATAAACGCGATGTCACCGCCGGGGAAGCTGTAACAGTCGATACGGCGACACCGCAGAGAGCCACCAGACCGATCCATGTCTCAATCGCATTCTTCGCGCGCGGCGCGCGCCCTCGAGGCGCTGCGCCGCCGTGCCGGAGCCCTGCGCCTGCAGCGCTTTGTCGCGCCGGTGCTCGCGCTCGGCATCTGCGCGCTGCTGCTGGTCGTGTTCCAGCACCTCTCGCGCACGGTCGACTACCACTCGGTGATCCGCCAGCTCTGGACGCTCACGCCCGCGCAATGGGCCGGCGCGCTTGCCGCCACGGCCGTGAGCTTCGTCGCGCTGGTCGGCCGCGACGCCGTGGGCCTGCGCTACCTCGGCGCGCGTGTCTCGCGCGGCGCACTGTGGGCCGGCGCGATTGCCGGCTCGGCGCTCGGCAACGTCACCGGCTTCGGCGCGCTCACGGGCGGCGCCGTGCGCTGCCGCGTGTACGGCGGCGCGGGCGTCACGCCTGCGCAGATCGGCCGCATGACGGTATTCACGAGCGTCACGCTCGCCCTCGCGCTCGTGCTCATGACCGCGCTCGGCATGGTCGGCGCCGCCAGCACGCTCTCGGGCCTGCTGCATCTCTCTCCGGACGAACTGCGCCTGATCGGCGGCGTGGTGCTCGGCTGCGGCGCGGTGCTCGTGATCCTCTGCCCAGCGCGCGCGCGCGAGATCGAGCCGTTCGGCCGCGCCTGGCTGCGTTTCGCGGTGCCGGCGCGGCGCGACCTCGTCGCGCAGTTGCTGCTGGCCGCGCTCGATGTGGTCGGCGCCGGACTCGCGCTCTGGTCGGTCATGCCGCACGCGCTCCTTGGCTTCACCGACTTCCTCACCGTCTATTGCGCCGCCATGCTGCTCGGCCTGATCGGCCACACGCCCGGCGGCATCGGCGTGTTCGAAGCCGCGATGGTCTACGCGCTCGGCCCGAGCGTGCCGACCTCCAAGGTGCTGGCCGCGCTGCTCGCCTATCGCGCGATCTATTTCGGCGCGCCGCTCGCGCTCGCGGCGGGCGTGCTCACGGTATTCGAAGGCAGCGCACTCAAAACCCCGCTCAGCGCCCGCTTTGCGAAGCGCGGCGCCGACGGCGTCTCGCAGCTCGCGCCGCTCTTCCTCGCCATCGTCACGTTCGTGACCGGCAGCATGCTCGTGATCTCGGGCGCCACGCCCGCGTTTTCCAAGCGCATTGCGCTGCTGCAAACCATCGTGCCGCTGTGGGTGCTCGAAAGCTCGCAATTGATGGGCAGCCTCTTCGGCGTGCTGCTCCTCTTCGTCGCGCGCGGCCTGTTGCGGCGTCTGGACGCCGCGTGGTGGCTCGCGCTCGTGATCGCCGTGGCCAACCTCGCGCTCTCGCTCGCCAAGGGCCTCGCCTTCGTCGAAGCGGGCGTGCTGTGCGTGCTGATCGTGCTGCTGCTCGGCACGCGCAAGCGCTTCAACCGCCATTCGTCGATGTTCTCCGAGCGCTTCACGCCGGCCTGGCTCGCCTCGGTCGGCTGCGTGATCGCGCTCGCCGTGTGGGTGCTGCTGTTCGCGTTCCGCGACGTGCAGTACTCGCAGAGCCTCTGGTGGCAGTTCGCCTTCCACAGCCGCGCCCCGCGCGCACTGCGGGCCACGCTCGGCGCCGGCGTGTTCGCCGCCGCGCTCGCGCTGTGGCAACTGCTGCGCCCCGCCGCGGGCCGCTTCGTGATGCCGCCGAGCGAAGACCTCGAAGAGGCCGCGCGGATCGTGCGCGCGCAGGAGCGCAGCGACGCGGGCCTCGCGCTGATGGGCGACAAGAGCTTCCTCTTCTCCGCCTCGCGCAAGGCATTCCTGATGTACGCGAAGCGCGGCCGCACGTGGGCGGCGCTGCACGACCCGGTCGGCCCGCGCGAAGAGTGGCCGGCGCTGATCCGCGAATTCGTCACGCTGGCGCACGCGCACAACGGCCGCGCGGCGTTCTACCAGGTGCGCGCCGATGCCCTGCCGCTCTATCTCGACGCCGGCCTCACGCTGATGAAGCTCGGCGAGGAAGCGCGCGTGATGCTGCAGGAATTCGACCTGAAGGGTCCGCAGCGCGCACATTTGCGCTACGCGCTCAAACGCGGCGAACGCGACGGCTTTTCGATCGAACACATCGAGCCCACGCAGATGGGCGCGAGCCTGCCGGTGTTGCGCGCGATCTCCGATGCCTGGCTGCAGGACCGCGAAGCACGCGAAAAGAGCTTCTCCGTGGCCGCGTTCGACGACGACTATCTCGCCGCGCAGTCCGTGTTGCTGATCCGCCAGAACGGCGAGCCGCTCGCGTTCGTCACCTTCATGACGACCGATCTGAACACCGACGCCACGGTGGGCGTGATGCGCCATTTGCCCGGCGCCTCGCCCTACGCGATGGAGTATCTGTTCACGCAGCTCGCACTGCATCTGAAGGGCGCCGGCTACCAGTCGCTCTCGCTCGGCATGGCGCCGCTCTCGGGCATGAGTCCCACGCCGCTCGCTTCGTCGTGGCACCGGCTCGCGGGCTTCATCTGGCGCTTCGGCGGCCGCTTCTATAACTTCCGGGGGCTGCGCGGCTTCAAGAACAAGTTCGCGCCGCACTGGGAACCGCGCTATCTGGCCGCTTCGGGCTCGATCAGCGTGTTCATCACCCTCGCCGATCTATCGCTGCTGGCAGGAGGCTGGCGCTCATGACATTCCGTATTTCCAGGCTGCCGCGCATTGCAGGCACGGCAGCGGGCGCCGCTGTGCTCGCGTTTTTCACGGCTCACGCGAATGCGGCTTCAATGCCCGCTTCGACTTCCGCTTCCGCGCCTGCACCGGCGCCCGCTTCCGCCGCGACGATGCACGTTTCCGGCGGCCGTTACGGCGAAGTCGCGGTGACGAAACCGGGTGGCGCGATCCGCGGCTTCACCGTGCTGTTTTCCGCGGACAAGCACTGGAGCGCCGCCGACCAGACCCGCGCCGACGCGCTCGCGCAGCATGGCGCGCTCGTCGTGGGCGTGGATACGGAGCGCTACGCGCAGAACCTCGCGGCCGTAAAGAACGAAACCTGCCACAAGCTCTACGGCGACGCCGAAGCGCTGAGCCATCAGCTCGAACGCCAGCAGGGCGCGAGCGAATACTACGCGCCGATCGCCATCGGCAGCGGCCAAGGCGCGCTCATCGCGCAGCGCATGCTCTCGCAGGCGCCCGCGAACACGATGGCGGGCGCCGTGTCGCTCGATCCCGCGGCGCAGCTCGACGCGCGCTTCTCGCCCTGCCCGGCCGACCCCAAGCTTTCGCGCGGCACTGGCCTGCCCGGCTTCTTCGAGCAGGGCGTGACGACAAAAGATGCGCGCGCAACGAATGCCGGTGCGCCGCGCGCCTTCGCCCCCAGCATGAACGACGCCGACAAGATTGTTGCGCTCACATCGAATCATCTGCGCATCTCGACAGAAAGCGAAGAGGACGTGTCGGATCTGCCGCTCGTCGAACTGCCCGCGGCGCACCCCACCGACATGCTCGCGGTCGTGATCTCCGGTGACGGCGGCTGGCGCGATCTCGACAAGACGATTGCAGAAGCGCTGCAAAAACAGGGCATTTCGGTGATCGGCTGGGACGCGCTGCGCTACTTCTGGAGCGAAAAGACGCCGGCACAAACGAGCCACGATCTCGCACGCGTGCTGAAGACTTACGGTTCGCGCTGGCATGCGCAGCACATCGCGCTCGTGGGCTACTCGTTTGGCGCGGACGTCATGCCGTTCGCCTACAACCGCCTGCCCGACGCGTTGCGCGCGAAGGTGTCGTACATGTCGCTGCTCGGCTTCGCGCCGGACGCCGATTTCCAGATCCGCGTAACGGGCTGGCTCGGCATGCCCGCCAGCGAAAAGGCACTGCAGGTGCGCCCGGAACTCGCGAAGGTGCCGCCTTCGATCGTGCAATGCGTGTATGGCGCGGGCGAGAAAGACACGCTGTGCCCGGCGCTTGCAAACACCGGCATCGACGTCGTCAAGACGAGCGGCGACCACCACTTCGACGGCGACTACAACGCGCTCGCCGGGAAGATCATCGCCGGGTGGAAGAAGGAGATCGCAGCGCGGGGCTAAGCGAGCCTCGCGCTCACTTCCTCCCCACGAGATACTGCACGCCCTGCGGCCCATAGCGCTCGGCGTGCGGCAGGTTGGCGGCGAGATGGAACACGTCGCCAGCCTGGTAGTGCCGCTCTTCGTCGCCGACGCGGATGTGCAAGTCGCCTTCGATGACCAGCGCCTTCGCTTCGAATGGATGCGAATGGACCTCCATGACGCCGGCTTCGCGCGTCACGACAACGGGTTCGGGAAAGCCTTCGTCGGCCAGGCTGCGGATGAATGTTTCGCGCTGCATGTTTCGTCTCCTCGCTCGACGGTGTCGATCCCGCCAGCAGCAAGTTTGGCACGCACGCTCACGTGCTGCACGACCTTGCCTCCCTCCGGACCGCCAACTCCCGTACAAACGCGGCGGCCAACCTTTCACCCAAACTCCATGAAAGGTTTTCGAAACAAATCTCCTTACATTACTAACAGCTTTCACCTATAACGACATCACATGCCGCGATTTCCGCTATCTCGCGCGTGCCTCAGCCCGCCTGGCCTAGCCGGCGGGCTTTTTTTCTGACGCGGGCAGCATCGGTCGAAAGCTTTCAAAAACCATACTCATCAATGCTCAGGGCTAGTGGAAGCCCTGAGATGTCTTCCGCTTGACTTCGTTGATATATTACATATTGTGTAAACGACTGTCAGCTAAACGACAGGATTGGCCAAGCGCGATCCGGGCAGAAAACGCCCATCGCAGAAGGCCGTTCATTCGAAGAAACCGGAGACACACATGGAGCATCGGCAAGGAGGGGCGTCGCGATTCGCGTCGCCGTGGACGCAACTCGTGTTAGGCGTGATCTGCATGGCGATGATCGCCAACATGCAGTACGGCTGGACGTTGTTCGTCAATCCGATCAACGAGAAGTACCACTGGGGGCGCGCCGCGATCCAGGTCGCGTTCACGATCTTCGTCGTCACCGAAACCTGGCTCGTACCCGTGGAAGGCTGGCTCGTCGACAAGTACGGGCCGCGTCCCGTGGTCGTGGGCGGCGGGCTGTTGTGCGCCGTTGCCTGGGTGCTCAACTCGGTGGCCGCGTCGCTGCCGGTGCTCTATATCGCGGCGGCAATCGGCGGGCTCGGTGCGGGCGCCGTCTACGGCACCTGCGTCGGCAACGCGCTCAAGTGGTTTCCGACCCGGCGCGGGCTTGCGGCCGGCATTACCGCGGCGGGCTTCGGTGCGGGGTCGGCGGCGACCGTCGTGCCTATCGCCAACATGATCAAGAGCAGCGGATATGAGTCCACGTTCCTCTGGTTCGGTCTGGGGCAAGGGATCGTCGTGCTCGTGCTGGGTTTCGCGCTGAGCGCGCCCGCCTCGCACGGCGTCGCCGCAGCGAAACGCGCCATTGGACAAGCGGCGAAGCACGTCGCTCAGAGTGCGAGCGCCGTCTACAACGCAAGTCCGCGCGAGGTGATTGCGTCGCCCATCTTCTGGGTGATGTACGCCATGTTCGTGATGATGGCCGCCGGCGGCCTGATGGCGACCGCGCAGCTCGGCCCGATCGCGAAGGACTTCGGCCTGCACGACTCGCCCGTTTCGCTGCTCGGCCTCACGCTGCCCGCGCTCACGTTCGCGCTCACCATCGACCGCGTGCTCAATGGTCTCACGCGGCCCTTCTTCGGCTGGGTATCGGACCGCATTGGCCGCGAGAACACGATGTTCGTCGCGTTCGGCATCGAGGCGGTCGGCATCGTGCTGCTCTCGCAATACGGTCACACGCCGATGGCGTTCGTCGTGCTCACCGGCATCGTGTTCTTCGCGTGGGGCGAGATCTACAGCCTCTTTCCCGCCACCTGCGGTGACACCTTCGGACCGAAGTTCGCCGCGACCAACGCGGGCCTGCTGTACACCGCGAAGGGCACCGCCGCATTGCTTGTGCCGTTCACGAGCGTGATCACCGCGGCAACCGGCAGCTGGCATGCGGTGTTCATGCTTGCTTCGGGCATGGCGGCGGTCTCCGCTCTGCTCGCGGTATTCGTGCTCAAGCCGTTGCGCAACGCGCATCGCCAAAAGCATGCCGAACCGGCGGCCAACTTCGCGTATGGCAGCCCGCTCGTGCAAGACTGAACCCTCTCTCATTTCGCGAAGGCATAAAAAAAACGCCGGCGTAAGCCGGCGTAAAGAGAGACTGCTTTAAATCTTTGCTTAGGCGACGACTTAGGCAACTACGGGCGCTGCCTTCGCGTCTTCTTCCTGCTCGACCGACGAGCGGATCAGGTAGTCGAACGCGCCGAGCGATGCCTTGGCGCCTTCGCCCACGGCGATCACGATCTGCTTGAACGGCACGGTCGTCACGTCGCCCGCGGCGAACACGCCCGGCACCGACGTTTGGCCCTTCGCGTCCACTTCGATCTCGCCGTGCTTCGACAGCGCCACCGTGCCCTTCAGGAATTCGGTGTTCGGCACGAGGCCGATCTGCACGAACACGCCTTCGAGTTCGAGATGATGCTTCTCGCCCGACGTGCGTTCGAGATACGCGAGACCCGTGACCTTCTGGCCGTCGCCGGAAATCTCCGTGGTTTGCGCGTTCACGTGCACCGTGACGTTCGGCAGGCTGCGCAGCTTGCGTTGCAGCACTTCGTCCGCACGCAGTTGCGCGCCGAATTCGAGCAGCGTGACATGGCTGACGATACCGGCCAGATCGATCGCCGCTTCCACACCCGAGTTGCCGCCGCCAATCACCGCCACGCGCTTGCCCTTGAAGAGCGGGCCGTCGCAGTGCGGGCAGTAAGCCACGCCCTTGTTCTTGTACTGCTGCTCGCCCGGCACGTCCACGTTGCGCCAGCGCGCACCGGTTGCGAGCACCACGCTCTTCGCGCGCAGCGTCGCGCCGCTTTGCGTGCGCACTTCGAAGCCGTTGCCCGTGGGCACGAGCGCTTCTGCGCGCTGCAGATTCATGATGTCGACGTCATAGGCGCGCACGTGCTGCTCAAGCGCCGTAGCGAACTTGGGCCCTTCCGTTTCCGTGACCGAGACGAAGTTCTCGATCGACATCGTGTCGAGCACCTGGCCGCCGAAGCGCTCGGCGAGCACGCCGGTGCGAATGCCCTTGCGCGCCGCGTAGATCGCAGCCGCCGCGCCAGCAGGACCGCCGCCGACGATCAGCATGTCGAACACATCCTTCTGGTTCAGCTTCTCGGCCGCACGCGACGAGGCGCCGGTGTCGAGCTTCGCGAGAATCTCTTCCACACCCATGCGGCCCTGGCCGAACACTTCGCCGTTCAGGTAGATGGTCGGCACGGCCATGATCTGGCGCTTCTCGACTTCATCCTGATACAGCGCGCCGTCGATGGTGACGATCTGCACGTTTGGGTTGAGCGTAGCCATCGCGTTGATCGACTGCACGACTTCCGGGCAGTTCTGGCACGACAGCGACATATAGACTTCGAACGAGAACACGCCGTCGAGCGCCTTCACCTGCTCGATCGTGTCGTTCTCGAGCTTGACCGGGTGGCCGCCCACCTGGAGCAGTGCCAGCACGAGCGACGTGAATTCGTGGCCCATCGGAATGCCCGCGAACGTGACTTTCACGTCGGAGTTCGCGCGCTTGATGTCGAACGAAGGGGTACGCGCGTCGCCAGCAGCGGCGCCACGGCGTTCTTCGTAGGAGATGCGCTCCGAGAGCGATGCGATGTCCTGCAGCAGTTGCTGCAGTTCTTGCGCCTTCTCGCCGTCGTCCAGGTACGCAACGATCTCGATCGACTGCGTGACTTTTTCGAGGTAGCTTTTGAGTTGATCTTTGATGTTGGCGTCGAGCATGGCGTTTTTTCCGGCTAGAGAAGAAGCGGGGGAATTCTAAGTATTGCCTGGCAATTTCGCCGTTCCGCTTATGGCGTGACGAGGCGAACAGAGCTCCCGGGCCGCAGCCGCGTGGGGCGCAGCCCGGGGATACAGCTAGTGAGACTTGGGCGTCATGCGATCAGGGCGATCGCATGTGAACAGCGACGCTTAGATCTTGCCGACGAGGTCGAGCGACGGCTTGAGCGTTTCAGCGCCCGGCGTCCACTTGGCGGGGCAAACTTCACCCGGGTGCGATGCCACGTACTGAGCGGCTTGCACCTTGCGCAGCAGTTCCTTGGCGTCACGGCCGATGCCGTTGTCGTGGATTTCGCACAGCTTGATCTCGCCTTCCGGGTTGATCACGAACGTGCCACGCAGTGCCAGGCCTTCTTCTTCGATCATGACGTCGAAGTTGCGCGTGATTGCGCCCGTCGGGTCGCCGACCAGCGGGTACTTGATCTTGGCGATCGTGTCCGACGTGTCGTGCCATGCCTTGTGCGTGAAGTGCGTGTCGGTCGACACACCGTAGATTTCAACGCCCAGCTTCTGGAATTCTGCGTACTGGTCAGCCAGGTCGCCGAGTTCGGTCGGGCACACGAAAGTGAAGTCGGCGGGGTAGAACACGACAACCGACCACTTGCCCTTGAGGTTTTCTTCAGAGACCGGAACGAACTTACCGTTGTGGTATGCGGTTGCCTGGAACGGCTTGACTTGCGTGTTGATGAGAGACATGCGTTGTTTCCTCGGTCTGGGTTGGGAAAAGGTATGAACGAAGGTTACGGGAACCGCGTCCGTTTGAAAAATTGGTTGCTTTGATCGCGGGTATTAACCCTGCCTATCGGACCCCATAGCGGCCGTCAAAGGCCGACAGCATGGGGTTCCGCGCCCGCATCGCGCGGCCCGAGCAACCCTCGGGGCGGTGAGCATACAACGAAACTGCGACAATGCGCCTCACATGCCCGCCCTTTCGTGGTGCGTCCCGAGACTTCACCCGTTAGATGCAGGCGCAACGGCCATTCTGCAAGGGCCACAGGCTTGCTGCGTCAAAGCGCCCCGCCGCGCGCGGTTGCCGCACGCGCCGCGAGCCGCTCGCGCAGATATTGCGTGAACGCGCGGATCGTCACGGAAGCTTCACGATGCTGCGGATACAGCGCATGCAGCGCGTTGGGCGGCGGCATGAACGGCTCGAGCACCTCGACCAGCAGCCCCGCATCCACCGATCCCGCCACGATGAAGTCCGGCAGATAGCAGATGCCGAGCCCGGCAATGGCCGCGTCGCGGAGCACTTCGCCGTTGTTCGCGCGCAGCGGCCCCTGCACCTCGAAAGGCGTGCGCACGCCATCGACGATGAACTCCCACGGCGCGCGGCCCTGCTGCCCATAGGGCAGGCAGGCGTGCTGCGCGAGATCGGCGGGCGTTTGCGGCGCGCGGCGGCGGCGCCGGTAGCCGGGGCTGCAGCAGGCGATCATGCGCACGTCGATCAGTTTTTGCGCGACCAGCGTGGAATCCGCCAGCCGGCCAATGCGCAACGCCATATCGAAACCCTCGCCGATCACGTCGACGTTGCGGTCGCTTAAGTCCATGTCGAAGCGCACGTCCGGATGTTCGCGCAGAAATTCGGCGACGAGCGGCGACAGGTGCGCCATGCCGAACGACATCGGCGCGCTCACTTTCAGGAGGCCGCGCGGCTCGCTGCGCCGGTCCGACATGGCCTGCTCGGCTTCGGACACGTCGGCAAGGATGCGTTTCGCGCGCTCATAGAAGTCCTTGCCGAGTTCCGTGACCGCCAGCCTGCGCGTGTTGCGCACGAGCAAGCGCGCGCCCAGATCGGCCTCCAGCGCCGCCACGCGGCGGCTCACAAACTGCTTCGAAAGCCGAAGCCGGTTGGCCGCCGCCGTGAAATTGCCGGCATCCACGGTGTTCACGAAGATCCGCATGTCGTCGAGTTGCATCTCTATTGTCCACTTCAATGTGACAGTGAGTCGTATTTTACGGCGATTCGATTCGATTTGATTGACCTAAAATTCTTTCCAGCGCAACCAACACTGAATCGAAACGATTCACACGGAGAGACGAAAATGATCGAAGTTCGCAAGGCAGACCAACGCGGCCGCGGTGAACATGGCTGGCTCAGCTCGCGTCACACGTTTTCGTTTGCCAACTACTACGATCCGAAGCAAGTGGGCTTTTCGGACCTGCTCGTGATCAACGACGACCGCGTGGCCCCGGCGCGCGGCTTCGGCAAGCATCCGCACCGCGACATGGAAATCTTCTCGTACGTGCTGGAAGGCGCGCTCGAGCACAAGGACTCGATGGGCACCGGCTCGGTGATCGTCCCCGGCGACGTGCAGTTGATGAGCGCCGGCACCGGCGTCGCGCACAGCGAGTTCAACCACTCGGCCGAGGAAGGGGTGCACTTCCTGCAGATCTGGATTGCACCGAACGTGAAGGGCGCGCAGCCGCGCTACCAGCAAAAGAACATCGCCGATGAGGAAAAGCGCGGCAAGTTCCGCCTGATCCTCTCGCCGGACGGCGCCGAAGACTCGCTGCAGCTGCGCCAGGACGCACGCGTCTATGCCGGACGCCTCGACGGCGCGGAAACGGCGAAGGTCGAAGTGGGTGCCGAGCGCTACGCCTACGTTCATGTGGCGCGCGGCAGCGTGAAGCTGAACGGCGTGGAACTCGGGGAAGGCGACGGCGCACGCATCCGCTCCGAGCGCGAGTTGAGCTTCAGCGACGGACACGATGCAGAGGTCCTGGTGTTCGATCTGCGTAATATCGAAGTGTCGGAGCTCTGGTCTTAACTTCGGCGCGGCGTCTGAGGTTATGCTGGCGCACACCGGCACGCGGCGGCCCGCTTACTGAAAGCGAAAGCGGGCCGCCGTCCGGCGAAGCGCGAACTGATACGTAGTGAACTGCTTAAAACTTCTTCGGAGAAAACCATGCGATACAACCTGTTCGGGCCGGGCAACGACGTCGTGCTACTGGTCTCGCGAGTGCTGCTGACTTCCCTGTTCATCCTGTTCGGCTGGTCCAAGATCACCGGCTTTTCGGGCACCGTCGACTACATGGCGCACGTGGGCGCGCCCGTGCCGATGCTGTCGGCCGTCATCGCCGTGGTCATGGAGTTCGCGGTTGGCATTCTGCTGCTCGTGGGCTTCTACACGCGGCCGCTCGCCGTGCTGCTTGCGATCTACACCGTTGCGACGGCGTTCATCGGCCATCACTTCTGGACCATGACCGGCGCAGACCAAATGATGAACATGATCAACTTCTACAAGAACATCAGCATCGCCGGCGGCTTGCTCGCACTCGCGGTAACGGGTCCGGGACGGATCTCGATCGACAGGAAGTAACGCCCGGTTTTCCCTGGGCTGTAGCAAGGCGCGATGCTGCAAGGCATCGCGCTTTTTTTGTGTCTCCGGAAATTCGATCAAATTTACTTCCCTGTTTGCTCATGCGAAGATTTGATCAAATCTCAAGGAGACATGCATGCAGAGCCGCCAAGGGGTGAACTGGGACCGTGCGCAGCGCATCCTCGCCCGCGAACGCGAAGCTTTCGTCGCCGCGCGGCCGAAGTCGCAGGCATTGTCCGCGCAAGCCGCGCAACATCTGCTGTTCGGTGTGCCGCTGCACTGGATGAACGATTGGTCCACGCCCTTCTCGCTGTACGTGGATGCCGCGCGCGGCGCGATCTTCACCGACGTGGACGGCCATCGCTACGCCGACTTTTGCCTGGGAGATACGGGCGCGATGTTCGGCCATGCGCCACAACCCGTGGCGCGCGCGCTCGCGGCCCAGGCACAGCGCGGCTTCACGACGATGCTGCCCGGCGAAGACGCTGTGGCCGTGGGCGAAGCGCTCGCGCGGCGCTTCGGCCTGCCCGTCTGGCAGTTCGCAATGACGGCGAGCGACGCCAACCGCTTCGCTGTTCGCTGGGCGCGCGCGGCCACGGGACGGCGCACGATACTCGTGTTCAACGGCTGCTATCACGGCACCGTGGACGATGTGTTCGTCGATCTCGTCGATGGGCGGCCCACGCAGCGCGCAAGCCTGCTCGGCCAGGTTCATGACCTGCTGCCAAGCACGCGCGTGGTCGAGTTCAACGATCTGGAAGCGCTCGCGGGCGCACTCGCCGGCAACGATGTAGCCTGCGTACTCGCCGAGCCCGCCATGACGAACGTGGGCATGGTGCTGCCCGAACCGGGCTTCTGGCGCGAGGCGCAGGCGCTCATGAAGCGCCACGGCACGCTGCTGTTGATCGACGAAACGCATACGATCAGCAGCGGGCCGCGCGGCTACGCACGTGAGCACGGCATCGAGCCGGACCTCTTCGTGCTCGGCAAGCCGGTGGGCGGCGGCGTGCCGTGCGCTGTTTACGGCTTTTCCGCCGAATTCGCCGCGCGTGCACAGCAGGCGAAACTGGATGCGCCGCCGGGCCATTCCGGCATCGGCACGACGCTCACGGCGAACGCGCTTTCGATGAGCGCAATGCGTGCGACGCTCAGCGGAGTGATGACCGATGCCGCTTACGCGCACATGTTCGCGTTGGCCGAGCGCCTCGCCGATGGCCTCGCTGCGACGATCGCGCGCCATGCATTGCCGTGGTGTGTGACGCGCGTGGGCGCACGCACCGAGTTCCAGTTCTGCACCACGCCGCCGCGTAACGGCAGCGAGGCGCGCGCCGCGATGGATGACGAACTCGAACATCTGCTGCATCTTTATCTGCTCAATCGCGGCGTGCTCATTACGCCGTTCCACAACATGATGCTCGTGTGCCCGGATACGACCGAGGCCGACGTCGAGAGCCTGCTCACCGCATTCGAAGCCTGCTTGAACGAACTAAGCGAACTGGCCGAACGATGAAAACGCGCGCGCATCAATCGCTGCAGGACGAAACCTACGCCACGCTGCGCCGCTGGCTGAGCCTCGGGCGCTTCGTTCCAGGCGAGCGTTTGCGCATCCACACGCTCGCCGATCAACTGGGCGTGAGCGAAATGCCGGTGCGCGCGGCGCTCGTGCGCCTGGCAGGCGAGTCTGCACTCGTGAACCTGCCTAACCGCGGCGTCGTGGTGCCGCAGCTCACGCGCGCACAGTTCGACGACGTGCTCAATGTACGCGTAATGCTCGAAGGCGAAGCGGCGTTTCTCGCCGCCACGCGCCTCGCCGCCAGCGAAATCGCGCAGCTCGACGCCCTATGCGCGCGGATGGCCGAGGCGCTGGAGAAGAACAAGCGCGCGCGCTATCTCGACGTCAACGAAGACTTCCATCTCATGCTCTATCGCGCGAGCGGCTCGCCGCTGCTCGTGGATCTGATCGAAACGGTGTGGCTACGAGTGGGGCCGATCTCGAACCTGCTGTTCGACGAGCCCGACTTTGCACACACGCTCAACGCTGCCCATGAAGGCCTGATGCGCCGGCTCAAACGCCGCGACGCGCAAGGCGCACGAAGCGCCGTCGAGCGCGACCTGCGCCACGCGGCGAAGCCGCTGCGCATGCACTGCCTGCCCGACGATCCGCACACGGCGAACACAGCTTGATATGCTTGGCAGCGCGCCCGCCCGGCCTCACGTTCTCCTTACGATCCATTACGCGCGATGCACGACCCACAAGACAACCTCTACGCGTACCTCACTTCGCTCCAGCAATCGGCGCTGAGCGCGCTCAAGCGCCTGCCGCTCAAGAGCCGCGCCGTGCAGGGCACGCTCATGGCACTGCGCGCCGTGTGCGCGGCGGGGCTTGCATACAGCATCGGCCGCGCGCTCCACACCGAGCAGGCATTCTGGGCCGCGATCACGGCGATTGCCGTCACCCAGCACGATTACGCCGATACGCTCGCGCAGTCGCGCGACCAGTTCATCGGCGCGATTGCGGGCGGCGTGGTGGGCCTCGCGACAGCGGCGTTCCTCCCGGAGAATCTCGCGGCCTACCTCGTTGCGGTGAGCGTGGTGATCATCGGTTGCTGGTGCCTGAGTGTGAGCACCGCCGCGCGGCTCGGCGCAATCACCACCACCATCGTGCTCCTCGTGCCCATGAACGGGCCGGTGTGGGACGTCGCGCTCTTTCGCGTGGCACAGGTGGGCATCGGCATGGCCTGCGCGGTGCCGGTCAGCTGGCTCTTTTCGTATGTCGAGCAACGCTGGCTGCATGCCTGAGCGCCATCTCTCAACGCACACGAAATAATCCATCTCCGGACGCTCAGGAATCCGGCCCGCGTTAGCGGCGATAATCCCTACCGCTGTGCGGCCAGGTTGCCGGGGGCGAAATCTGCGGCGCGTGCGCGCAGTCGCCGCGCAAATGCCCCTGTCGACACGAAATCGTGCGAAACTCCCCCGCCGCGCTCCGCCGTCGTCATGCAAAGCATGGCGAAATTAAGGGGCGCAATCGCGAATACAACCCACGCCGCCGCAATTTCACCCTATGAACACCACCACCCGTCCCGCCGCTTCGAACGCCAAGTCCAGCAAGTCCATCACGCTCCTGCAAATGCTCGCGCTGATCGCGGCTGGCGGCATCGCGGCCTCGCTGCTGTTCCGCTACTTCCTGTGACCGCAGCGCGTCCGGGGCATTGAGCCAACCGTTTTCGCTTATGTACAAGAAAGGCGTCGCCCTCGAAATCCAGTTCTCCCCCGAACGCCTGAATGATGGCGCAGGCGACCCGTACTGGATCGACCTCACCGCCGACGAAGCCGCCGCGCTGCTCGCCACGCTGCAAACCAGACTCGCTGCGCGCGAAAGCACCGCTGCGCCGCTCGTGGTCGCGCTCGACACGCCGCGCGAAAGCGACACGCCCGAAGCCCCTGCAAGCGCCTCAACGGCCGCTGCCGGCGCCGACGACGGCCTCAAGCAATGGGTCTGCGTGATCTGCGGCTGGGTGTACGACGAAGCGGCAGGCGCCCCCGACGACGGCCTCGCTCCCGGCACCCGCTGGGCCGACGTGCCCGACGACTGGCGCTGCCCGCTATGCGACGTGGGCAAGGAAGACTTCGCGCTCGTCGAGTTCTAACGCGCACCGCTAACGGCGCGCGGCGCTCACGCGCCCGCGCGTCCAAGCGGCTCGTAGAAGAGCGCGAACAGTTCCGACTGCGAACTCACGCCAAGCTTCGCGTAAATATGCTTCTTGTGCGCGCGCACCGTCTCGAACGAGATTTCGAGCCGCTCCGAAATCGCACGCGTGGAAAAGCCGCTCAGGCTCAACCGCACCACTTCAATCTCGCGCGCGGTGAGCGGCACGCGGCCGCTTTGCTGCGTGACCGCTTCGATGCGGCTGGCGAAGCCCGCCTCGCTCAATTGCCCCTGCTGCGCCGCGCTTTCGGCTTCAACCGAGTCAGACGCGACCGCCTCCGCAACGCCCTCGGCAAACGTCTCATACGCGAGCCGCTGCTTCATGAGCGCGACCACCCACGGCGCGAACATCGCGAACAATGCAATATCGCGCTCCGTGTAATGGTGCTTTGCGCCCAGCGAGAAAATCAGCGTGTGGGCTTCGTCGAGCGGCAAGTTGAACTGCACTTCGTCGCCGATGATGTTGCTCTTGAAGTAGCGCTGGTAATAGTCCGTCATGCGGAAATTATCGGGCGCGACTTCGGCGAGCGTGACAAGCCCCGCGCGCGGCTTCTCGCTCGCGTTCAGATAGAACGGATCGAGCAGGTACATCCCCTCCAGATACGCGCGGAACAAGAGGTCCACGGTGCCGTCGGGCATGGGCGACTCGGCGCACACGAGCGGCGCGCGATCGCGCCGGAAGACGAGCGCAACCCAGTTGTCGAACGCCACGAAGCGCTCGATGACGCGCGTCATGCGGGTCCAGAAGTCGGGGCCGTCGAGGGCGTCGATCAGCGTCGCGATATGGTGATGGAACGCGCGGTCCTGCCAGTCCAGTTCCATGGCCTCTCCGATCAGGGGTACCCCTGCAGGGTAATTCCTCGACAAAAATAACGTGGAGATAATAGCCGCTCCTGACGCCCACGCGGTGCTTTACGTAATACATAAAGGAAGGAGACAAGGCATGCAACTCGAACTCGCGCAGATCCCGGTCGTGGACGGCGCAGTCGCTCCCAACCTTGCCCGCGTGCTCGACGCGATTGGCAAGCGCCGCGAAGGCAGCGATCTCATCGTCTTTCCCGAAGCCACGCTCACGGGCTTTCCCACGCGAGAAAACGTGCGCGACCTGGCCGAAACGCTCGAAGGCCCCTCGCTCTCCAGAGTGCGCGACGCCGCGCGTGCCGCCAATATCGGCGTCGCCGTGGGCCTCTCCGAGCGCGAAGGCGATCGTTTCTACAACACCACCGTGCTGATCGACGAACGCGGCGACATCGCGTTGCGTTACCGCAAGACGCACCTGTGGGCCTCGGACGTCGGCGTGTTTACGCCCGGCGACCGCTACGAGGTATGCGAATTCAAGGGCACGACCGTTGGTCTCCTGATCTGCTACGACATCGAGTTCCCCGAAACGGCACGCGCCGTGGCTTCGCTCGGCGCGGAAATGCTCGTCGTCACGAACGGCAACATGGATCCATTCGGCCCCGTGCATCGCCGCGCGATCGTCGCGCGCGCCATGGAGAACCAGATGTTCGCGGCGCTCGTGAACCGCACCGGCGACGGCGACGATAACCTCACGTTCCCCGGCGAAACGGCGCTCATCAGCCCGTTCGGCGATGTGCTGTGCGAGTTGAAGGACGAAGACGCGGTGCTGCACGCGAAGGTAGATCGCGCGCTCCTCGCGCAAAGCCGCGAGCACTACAGCTATCTGCACGACGCACGCATTGCGCTCAATCTCGTGGACGAAAACGACGCGCAAGGCCGCCGCTCGCTCAATATCCGCCCGCGCACGCGTTAAAGGCGCCAAGCAGCAAAACCCGGCAACAAGCGATCCGGCAAGCCGCTTCTCGTGGCTTGCCAGGCGCGCCCACGCCTGCCAGAACCGCAGCATCCAGGAGACAACTGCATCATGAAGCCTGCCTCGCCGTCGCAAGAACGCGGCACTCACGTCCCTCACCTGAAGCGCACGCTCGGCCTGCCGTCCGTGCTTCTGTTCGGCCTCGCCTACATGGCGCCGCTGATCGTCTACGGCACTTATGGCGTGCTCGCCGGTGCGAGCCAGGATACCGCCGCCCTCGCGTATCTCATCGCGCTCATCGCGATCGTGTTCACGGCGCTCAGCTACGGCAAGCTCGCGCGCCTGTTCCCTGTGGCGGGTTCGGCCTATACGTACACGCGCAAGAGCTTCAATGCGCACCTGGGCTTCATGATCGGCTGGGCCACGCTGCTCGATTACTTCTTCCTGCCGATGGTGATCTGGTTGATCGGCGCGGCTTATCTGGGCGCTGCGTTCCCGAGCGTGCCCACGTGGATCTGGATCGTCGCATTCATCGTGTTCACGAGCGCGCTGAACATCATCGGCATCGAACTCGCGGCGCGCTTTAACATCGTGCTGATGATCGTGCAGCTCGGCATTACGGCAATGTTCGTAGTCCTGTGTGTGCACTACGCCTCTGCGGCCGCGGGCCCGGGCGGACTCATCGCCGCGCAGCCGTTCTTCCAGCCGCACGTGCCGCTTTCGGCCACGATGGCGGGCGCTGCGATTGCCGCGTATTCGTACCTCGGCTTCGACGCCGTTTCCACGCTCACCGAAGAAACCATCGAGCCCGAAAAGACCATTCCGCGCGCCATCGTACTGATCGCGCTGGTGGGCGGCGCGATCTTCGTGATCGCCGCGTACACGCTGCAACTCGCGCATCCGGGCGCCGTGTTCAAGGACCCCGATTCGGCCGCATTCGAAATCGCACGCAAGGTGGGCGGCGATATCTTCGTGACGATTTTCCTCGCGGGCCTGATTCTCGCGCAGTTCGCCTCGGGCATCTCGGCACAGGCCAGCGTGGGACGTTTGCTCTATGCAATGGGCCGCGATGAAGTGCTGCCGAAGTCGATTTTCGGCTACATTCACCCGCGTTTCCGCACGCCTGCGATCAACATCGCGATTGCCGGTGTCGTGGGCTTGATCGCGCTGAAGCTCGATGTGGCCACGTCCACCTCGTTCATCAACTTCGGTGCGTTCCTCGCGTTCACTTCGGTGAACCTGTGCGTGATCCGCCAGTACTTCAGCGGCGCGGCAGGCACGCGTGGCTTCGGGTTCCTCGGCGGTCTGGTGTTCCCGCTGATCGGCGCCGTGACCGATATCTGGCTGCTGTGCAGCCTCGAAAAGACCGCGATCGTGCTCGGCATCATCTGGTTCGTGCTTGGCCTCGCGTACCTCGGCTGGATCACGCGCTGCTTCCGGCAAGCGCCGCCGGAAATGGCGGTGTAAGCGAAGCGCGCTTTACGTCTCGCGCTGCTTGTTTCAAACAAAACGGCGAGCGTCCCTTACGGGACGCTCGCCGTTTTGTATCCACTGCAGCGAAAAGAACCGCTCAGCTATCCAGCCCCGCCAGCCGCGCGGCGGCCATCACCTCGCGCTTGGTATCGAGAATATGCCGCTCGATCAGCGCCACCACTTCATTGACATCGCGCCGCTTGCAAGCATCGACGATCGCGTAGTGATCGCTTTGCACCTCGTTCTTTTCCGTATCGAGCGACATGCGCAGATGCGGATATCGATTCGTCGTACTCAGGCAGTACTCCTCGATCATCTTGCGCAGACGTGTGTTGTTCGCGGGCGCGCACAGCGCGAGATGGAACTGGCGGTTGCATTCGGCCCACTCCGCGGGTGACGAAGCGGCGTCGTACGCCGCGAGAATGCGCTTCATCACGTCGATGTCGCCGGCCACCATGTTCGGCACCGCCAGCTTCGCCGCATAGGTCTCCAGCGCCGCGCGAATGTCGAGCAGCTCGCAGATCTCCTGCGTGGACATGGCGATCACCACCGCGCCGCGATTGAGCTGGTAGCTCACGAGCCCTTCGGCCTCGAGCTGACGCAGTGCCTCGCGCACGGGAATGCGGCTCGCGCCGAAGCGCTCCGCAAGACTTTCCTGGCGCAGCTGCGCACCGGGCGGCAGCACGCCGCGCAGGATCTCGTCGCGCAGCTGGTCGCGGATCGTCTGGGGCAGCGATCGCTGGTCTTCCTTGGCCTGCACTGTCGTCATGAGCTCGTGGGCGCCGGACGGACGAACGCCATCCGACGAAAAAGTGTTGTCGTCAATATTTTTGCCCGCCAGAATTGGATACAATCCAATATCTTCTGGATATTTAGACTGGCAATACGGATCCGCCAGCCATTCCCACTGTGCCGTGTCCTTCTATGGAGACTGTATAGGTTTCTGTAAGCATCTGAAAATCAAGCAATTTTAGCGTATCCACCGGGTCGGCCCGAGGCCGTTGCGTGCGCAACGTTTTCGATCGGCAAACCGCGATCTGGCGGCCGGTTTCTTTCGCTTCACCCCTGCGTAAAAAGGCACGCCGCGCGCTCCGAACGCGGTGCGGGCCCGCTTGCGCCCATGAAAAACGTAGACCGCTGAGGAGAGAACCAGGATGAACCCAAGCAACCGAAACATGCAACTGCGCCTGCCCGTCGTTCTTGCCGCCGTGGCGGCCCTGTGGAGCGCGGGCGCGCTCGCCCAGGCCACCGACGTCAAGATCGGCTTCGCCGCTCCGCTCACGGGGGGTCAGGCCCATTACGGCGCGGATTTCCGCAGCGGCGTGCAAATGGCGATCGACGACGAGAACGCCACGAACCCGACCATCGGCGGCAAACCGGTGCGCTTCGTGCTCGACGCCTACGACGACCAGGCCGACCCGCGCACCGGCACGACCGTCGCGCAAAAGCTCGTGGACGACGGCGTTGCCGCCGTGATCGGCCACTTCAATTCGGGCACCAGCATTCCCGCCGCGCCGATCTACGCGAAGGCCGGCATTCCCGAAATCGCCACGGCCACCGCGCCCACCTATACGCGTCAGGGCCTGCCCACCACGTTCCGCCTCGTGACGTCCGACGCGCAGCAAGGCAGCGTGCTCGGCGAGTACGTCGTGAAGGATCTGAAGTTCAAGCGTTTCGCCGTGATCGACGACCGCACAGCCTACGGCCAAGGCGTGGCAGAAGAATTCGCCAAGGCCGTGAAGGCGGCGGGCGGCACGGTGGTCGCGCAGGAGTTCACGAACGACAAGGCCGTGGACTTCCGCTCGATCCTCACGCACATCAAGTCGGCGGACGCCGACGCGATCTTCTACGGCGGCGCCGACACCCAGGCCGCGCCGATGCTCAAGCAGATGAAGTCGCTCGCGATCAAGGCCACGCTGATTGGCCCAGACATGATGCACTCGGACGAACTCGTCAAGATCGCCGGTCCGGCGGCGGAAGGCGCGCTCGCTTCGTCGGGCGGCAGCCCGCTCGACCAGATGCCGGGCGGCAAGGTTTATGTCGAAAACTACACGAAGCGCTTCAACAAGCCGGTCGAACTGTATTCGCCGTACGCGTACGACGGCACTCGCGCCGTGTTCGCCGCCATGAAGAAGGCGAACTCGACCGATCCGCACATCTATCTCGCCTCGCTCAAGACGACCAACATGAAGGGCGTGACCACGAACGAACTGGCCTACGATCAGTACGGCGACCTCAAGTACGGCGGCGTGACGGTCTACAAGGTCGTGAACGGCAAGTGGCAGCCGCTCACGACGGTCGGCACGAAGTAAGCCGACGAAGCTAGAGCTTTGAAGTGAGCCCACACTAACACCGCGTTGCGGGCGCGGCGGCAAGTGTGGCTCCCATGATTTCGCGCATTGCGCACTGGAACAGCCGGCGGTACCCGGCTGCGGCGCACGCCAGCGAGTTCTCTTCTCCGCTCGCTGCCCCGGGCGCCGGGTTGACACGGGCTTTCGCGTTGGGCGGAAGCCCGTTTTTTTTCGTCATACGGAATGTAAGCTTCGAAACGCCTTCGTTCTGCTTTCGAAATGCTTCGAAAAAACGAGCGTTCGGTCGTGCGCAGCGGAACCGAACTACAATGCATCCCGTCCGATGCAATGCCGCATTGCCGCCCTGTTTGCCCCGAACATGTCCCGTTTTTCGAAAGTTTTGCCTCGTTTGCCCGTCCCGCTTCGCAGCGCCGCCCTCGCCGCAATCGCGGTGACGCTGGCCGCTGCGCTCGGCGCGTGCTCGTCGCCCAAGCCCAAGTTCCAGGAAGATCAGTTGCTGAGCACGGCACCCAGCCAGTTCTCGCGCAGCTTCAACTACGCGAGCGCCGACGCCTGCGAATCGTCGCGCCGCGCGCTGCTGAGCCAGGGCTACATGACGACGATGACGCGCAACGACACCGTCGACGCCACCAAGAACTTCCAGCCGACGATGGATCAGCACATCGTCGTGGAGGTGCACGTGGTCTGCACGCCGGGCGACGCGAGCAATACGAGCATGGTGTACGTGAACGCCGTGCAGAACGGCTACGCGCTCAAGAAGAGCGATACCTCGGCGAGCGTGGGGCTCTCGATTCTGGGGTCGGTTTCGCTGCCTATTCGCTCGAACAGCGACGAGATGGTGAAGATTTCGAGCGAGACGATCCAGTCTGGCCCGTTTTACACGCGCTTCTTCGAGCTGGTGGGGCAGTATCTGAACGCAGCGGCGCGCAGCGAGCCTGTGCCGGCCAACGGCGCGATCAAGATTACGCCGCTGCCGCCGCCCGTCGAGCCGGTCACGGCAAGCGCGGCGCCCGCCGCGACCACGGTGGGGTCGGCAGCGCCGGCCGCTGCGGCAGCGGCTGCGGCAACCGGTGCGGCGGTGTTGCATGGCAACACGCTGCCAGCTACGCCGGTAGTGACGGCGCCTCCGGCCGCGCCTGCGGCAGCTTCTGCGCCTGCTGTGGCGACGCCCGCCCCCGCCGCTTCGGCTCCAGGCGCCTCCGCTCCGGTCGACCACGCCACGGCGGCCGCGGCCGAGATCATGGGCGTGCCGCTGTCGGTCTCGGCAAGCCCGCAAGCTGCGGGGCTCGCGGCGAGTGTGACCACTCACAATGCGACGGCGTCCGCGCCTGTTGCAGCGTCGGGTAGCACTGCGGCTGCGCAAACGCTCGCTTCGGCTTCGGCAAGCGCCGATGGTCAAAGCGCCGGAGCAGGGACGGCAACCCCGTCAGCGACGGCGCCATCGACAACCGGCAGCACGCCTTAAGCGCAGCCGCGCCAACGGCGCTCGCGCAGACCACCACGCGAGCCATTCTCCGCCTGCGCGCTCAGCGCAAGCCGGCCATCATCGCCCCCATCCCCACGAGCAGACTGCCCATCAGGCGATTCACGGCGCGCAGGCGCTTGGGCCGCTGCAGTACATGGCGCAGCCGGTGCGAGAACAGCGCCATCGAAGCCACGCCGCCCGCGAACAGCAACGCGAACGTCGCGGCCAGCAGCAAATACTGACGGTTGGTGCTCCAAGGCGCGTCGGCGCTCATGAACTGCGGGAAGAACGACGGGAAGAACAGCAAGGTCTTGGGGTTGAGCCCCGACGTCGCAAATCCGCGCCAAAACAAATCGCGATGGCTCGCGCTGTCGGTGGCCTCGGCAGGCGCATCCGTGCCCGCAAGCGAGCGGCTGCGCCACTGCTTGCAGCCCAGCCAGACAAGGTAGGCCGCACCCAGCCAGCGCAGCAGCGTAAGTGAATGCTCACTAATGAGCAGCAGCGAGTTGAGGCAAAGCGCCGTCAGCGCGAGCTGGAGCAGCACCGCGAGCGTGCCGCCCCAGACGCAGGGGAGCGCGCGGCGCCATCCGGCATGAAGTGCCTGGCTCATGGTGAGCACGTTGACGGGACCGGGGGTGTAGACGAGTACGAGCGCGGCGGCAAGAAAAGAGAGATACAGCTGGATCGACATTGCTGGGCGTGCTGGCTAAGACGTTGTGACGGACGGCGCTCGGGGGTATCGAAAATGGGCAACAAAAAACCGCGCGAAAGCGCGGTTTTCAAATGCCATCTGCCTGACCGGACATGGCTGGCTGCGTGGTGTACGCGCGCAACGCCCGGTAGCCGCCGCAGGGTGCAACGGAAGGCCCTGACGGACCACCGCGGCTTGTGGCTGCGGCGGCGCTCCCCAACGCGGGGAGGTGGCCGCGTGGGTCGTGCCAGGCAAGAAGGCATGTGGAAAATATACCGGCGAATAGCCGGATTAGGCTTCCTGTTTTCAGGTAGAAACGGTCGATATCAGGAACCTTCTTCCGGTAAAATCGCACCTACCTGTACAAGATTCTTTTTCGCTATGAGCCCTCGTGAACGCGCGTCCAAAACGCTCGACAATCAGGATCGCAAGATCCTCAGCGCCCTGCAAAAGAACGCCCGGCTGTCGAACGCCGAACTGGCCGAGCAGGTGGGCATGTCCACGACCGCATGCTGGAATCGCACGCGCCAACTCGAAGCCGACGGCTATATCGACGGCTATGTCGCGCTCGTGAACCAGCAAAAGCTGGGCTTTGCCGACATCGTGATTCTGGAGGTGACGCTCGACCGCCACGAGGACGACGCGCTCGCGCGCTTCGGCGCCGAACTCGCGGCGCTGCCCGAAGTGCTGGAGGCCTATCTCGTCTCCGGCGAGTACGACTACTGGATCAAGGTGGCGGTGGATGGCACCGCCGGCTACGAGCGTTTCCTGCGCGAAAAGCTCTATCGCATCTCGAGCATTCGCCACAGCCGGTCGATGTTCGCCTTGCGCTGCATGAAGGATGTGCCGTCCATGCAGGTCTGACGCGCCCTTTTCTTGTTCGATGCGCGGAGAGCGCCGGTTTCAGCGCTGCACGATCAACGTCACGCGCCGGTTCAGCGCGCGGCTCGCGGGGTCGTTGCCTGCCACGAGCGGGAAGTTGTCCGCGCGGCCAATCGCGGCGAGCCGGTGAGGTTCGATGCCGCGCTCCACGAGATAGCGCACCACCGCGCCCGCGCGTGCCGAAGAGAGCTCCCAGTTCGACTCGAATTTCGCATTCGAAATCGGCGTGCTGTCGGTGTGCCCTTCCACGAGGATATTGCCCGCCGGCGCCGTGCGCAGCACTTGGGCAATACGGCCCAGCACGCCTAGCGATTCGGGCAGCAGCGTGGCGTCGCCCGCGTTGAACAGGATCTTCGCGTTGATGCCGATCTCCACGCCGCGCGCCGCAGGCACGATCGTGATCTCGCCGCGCTGGCGCAGCGTTTCGAGCGAGGCGAGCAGCGCGTCGTCGATGGCGGGCGCTTTCTCCACCGCTGCCGTCACGCTCGGCAGTTGCGCTGCCGATCGTATTTCGGATTCCTTATGTTTTGCCAGCTGCATCGCGTAAAGCGCGAGGAACAGCACCATCAGTGTCGTGATCAGGTCTGCGTAGGAAATGAGCCAGCGGCCGGTACTCGATTCGGCGCCTTCGTCCTCGTCGCGATCGAATTGCGCCGTGAGTGGCAGATCTTTATCGGAATGCATGTGTGCGCAGGGTGGCCGGGTTACGGATCAGCTCACGCGTGTCGTGTCGAGCGCCCACACGCTCGCCGGGTCCTGCAAGCCGCCAGACTTGCCGCTGCTCGCGTTGCCGCTCACCTCGCCGGCAAGGCGCGTGGCGATCGTATGGGGCGACTCCTTGCGGGAAATGGCGAGCAGGCCATCCAGATAGAGCTTGCGCAAGCGCAGGTCGCTTTCGATATGCGCGCGCATCTTGCCGTACAGCGGCAGAAAAACGAGGTTCGCGAAGGCCAGGCCGTAAAGCGTGGCGACGAAAGCCACCGCGATGCCCGGCCCGAGTTCCGCGGGCTCGATCAGATGCCCCGTGACCTGAATGAGGCCGAGCACCGAGCCGAGAATGCCGAACGTGGGTGCATAGCCGCCCGCCTGCTGCCACACGCGTGCCGCCGCCATATGCGTGCGCCCGCAGGCTTCGAGTTCGCGATGAAGCGCATCTTCGAGCACGGCGGTCGACACACCGCTTGCAAGCAGCTCCAGCCCGCGCCGAGCGAACGGATGAATGCCTTGCAGATCCATCGACTCGAACGCGAGCAGGCCGTTGAGCTTCGCTTGATCGCCCCACTCCAGCACGGCGGCGAGGCTCGCTTCGTCAACGCGCGGCGCTTTCACGAAAGCCATGCGCAAATGCTTCACAGCGTCGAAAAAGCGCGCCCACGTGTTCTGGATCATCACGGCGCCGAGCGTGCCGCCCAGTACGATGGCAAGCGCCTCGGGCTGCAACAGCGTGACGAAATGGCCGCCTTCGAGCGAGAAGCCCGCGACCACGGCGAGCACGCCAACGGCAATACCGATCAGGGTAAGCAGATCCATGCGGGTCCCCGAAATCAGCTGTTCGCCTGGCGAGCGCCGGGCGACTTGAGTGCACGCACCGCTTCGAGCAAGCGCTGCTCGATGTCCTCGACTTCCACGGGATCGATCTTGATGTCGCGCCGCATGACCCACGACACCTCGTTCTTGCGCGCGTCCGCCATCACCGAAAGCAGCCGCTCCGATACGGCCTGATCCTCGATCGAGGCGAGCAGTTTCGCGAGATCGTAGGTATCGAGCGCACTCACGGCTTCGAACAGCGTGCGCTGATCGACGAACAACAGGTCGTCGAGCGACTTGAGGTCGCCCGACCCACGGCCCGCGCGCTTCGAGAAATACGCCACGCCCTTTTGCTCGACGAAGTTGAGCACCTTCGACTTGCGAAACGCGAAGACCTCGTCGGCGATTTCGGCGTGCGAGAGCTTGTTGAGAATGACCTTGCGCTCCACGCCGATCAGCGCTTCGAGATCGGCGAGCTCGATCAGCTCGAGTTCGCTGTTGATCGACACGTCGAGATCGCTGTCGGCCACTTGCGCCGCACGATCCACGATGCGCACGGGGTCGAACGTCACCACCTGGCGGCCCAACGCGCCTTCCGCCGCTGCCGCGCTATTGGCGAGGTGGGTAGCCTGCCCGCTTTGCATCGCGACGAGATTGAGCTTTTCCATGCGGCGAAGCATGGCCATCACGTGCGGGCGCGAATGACCGGCCACCGCGCGGCATTTCTGCACCACGTCGGCGAGCGGCACGCTCACTTCGGCGCCACTCGCGCCATGCCGCGACCACGTATCGGCGCTATCGGCGCGCTCGCTCGCGCCTGCAATGAGCGCGAGCACGTGCGCGTACGAAAGCACGCCCGGCATGAAGTCGGCATGGGTGTACGTGGCGAGCAGATCGTCTTTCGCCTTGACGCGCCGCGTGAGCGTACGCACCACATGGCGCAGCATCGGCGTGACGCGTTCGAGTTCTTCTTCGATGAGGTTTGCCGGCACGACGGTCAGTTGGCAAAAGCTGAGCGCCTTCGCCGTGTTCGGTCGCGGTTCCGCGCCAAGCAGCGCGGTCTCGCCAAAAAATTCGCCGCGGCCCAGTGTGGCCATCACGACTTTCTTGTCGTCGCAGCGGGTGGAGATTTCGACCTTGCCGTCGGCGATCACAAAGATCAGCCGCTCGCCTGCAAAGCCTTCCGAATAAATGATCTCGCCCGGCGCTGCCGTACGCGACCATGTTTGACTGCGATTCAAGTTCTATCCCCGGAAAACGATTTCATCGCCCGCATTTGTCTGACTAACTCATGCGTGTACGAAGTGAGTGCCATGTGCCGCGTTTACGGCGTTTCCGAAGACGTTCTTGAATCACCTTGCATAAGAGACGCGCGTGGAAAGCATGTCGAAAGCCCTCGGCGAAAACCGGTGCGCCAATGTGTCGTGAGTGTTCGATGAGCGCAAACGATTGCTTGCGCGAGAAGGGCTTCTATCGGATGTGAATTGCGTGGGGCAAATGAATGCGGCCAGTTCGCACTGGCCGCATGCATCATCGCTATACGTTTCTTTCAGCCTTTCACGCCGCGAGTTTTCCCGTCTCGCCGTTGCTCGCCTGCGCGCTCACCCCTGCGCGCGCGAACTGAAGTGCTTGCATCAGCGTTTCGTGTTCGCCTATGTGATTCGCGAGCAGCAAAATGAGTTGCGCGTTGACGGATTGACTCTGCGCCTCGTCGAGATCGCGATGCATGTCGATCAGCGCTTCGTAGAAGTCGTCCGGTCTTGCCAGATTCGGTTGAGTGTTCAGCATGGTTGTCTCCTCTTCCTCTATGCCGTGCCTTGCACGCAAAGCGCCCGCTTGAGTGCGCTTTCCACGCGCGTCGCGTCGGCACGCCGCCAGCGTGCGCTCACGTGCTGATCCGGACGAACCAGATAGAACGCACCCTCCTGCGCGCCGTAGCGCTGCGCCGCCAGCCCTTGCAGGTCGCGCAACACCACCGTCGATGCAGGCAGACCCGCGGGCACCGCCGCATCGCCTTCGAGCATCACCACGAACCTGAGCGGCACCGGTGACTGCGAGAGCGCCTGCAGCGTGTCGAGCGTCGCGGTATCGAACGCCGAGCCCGCGCGGCTGAACACGAGGCCCGTGAACTGGTCGCCCAGATGCGCGAGCAGCCAGCTCTCGTCTCCTGCTGCGTTCAGCACCGGCGCGTCCGCACACGAAGCGCCCGGCTCCATCTTGCCGTCGAACGTCTCTTCGTCGGGCGTGTTCAAGGTCGATTCGCGCAGCACCGCCGGAACGGAAAGCCGGCCGCTGTTCACCAACTGCCGCGCAAACGCATGCTCGCGAGCGAGCGTGAGCACGGCGTCGCGAAACACGCGGCTCACCGCGCTCTTCGGCGTGATGAAGTCGGTCGAACGCGTGGAGTTGCGGATGTTTTCGTCGGCTGCGTATTCGCGCTCGCTTGCGTAGGTATCGAGCAGCGCGTCGGGCGCGTGGTTCTCCAGCACCATGGCGAGCTTCCATGCGAGGTTCTCGCCGTCCTGGAAGCCGCTATTCGCGCCGCGCGCGCCGAACGGCGAAACCAGATGCGCCGAGTCACCCGCGAACAGCACGTTGCCCTGGCGGAAGCTGTCCATACGCAGGCACGAGAACGTGTAGATGCTGACCCACTCCAGCTCGAATTTCACATCGGGGCCGAGCAGCGCGCGCACGCGCGGAATCACGCGCTCGGGCGTTTTCTCGAGCACCGGGTCGGCGTCCCAGCCGAGCTGGAAGTCGATACGCCACACGTTGTCGGGCTGCCGATGCAGCAGCACCGACTGGTTCGGATGGAACGGCGGATCGAACCAGAACCAACGTTCGGTGGGGAAGTCGGCTTCCATCTTCACGTCGGCGATGAGAAAGCGGTCCTTGAACGTGCGGCCGTGGCTGTCGAGGCCCAGCAGCTTGCGCAGCGGGCTACGCGAACCGTCGGCGGCCACCACGTAGCGCGCAAGCAGCGTGTACGGACCGTCGGGCGTTTCGATTTCGAGCGCGACGTGTGCATCGCTTGCGCCGGGCGTGCCGTGCTGCGCCACACCCGTCACCTTGTTCTTCCAGCGGATTTCGAGGTTGGGCAGTTCCTGCGCGCGTTCGAGCAGATAGCCTTCCACGTAGTACTGCTGAAGATTCACGAAAGCCGGCCGATGGTGACCGCTTTCAGGCAGCAGGTTGAACGTGTAGACGAGCTCGTCCTTGCGGAACACCTTGCCCACGTTCCAGCTCACGCCCTTTTCGACCATGCGCTCGCCACAGCCGAGGCGGTCGAAGATATCGAGCGAGCGCTTGGAAAAGCAAATGGCGCGCGAGCCCGTGGAAAGCGTGCAGTCGTCGTCGACGAGCACCACCTGCACGCCTTGCCGCGCGAGGTCGATGGCCGTCGCAAGGCCCACCGGCCCCGCGCCGACCACCACGACCGGACGCACGCAGGCGGCGACGTCCGGGGTTTGTTCGCTGCATCGCGCGTAGTCGAAGGTCAGCGTTTGATAGTCGATCATTCTTGTCTCCTGTCGACCAGAGTTAGCGCTTTAGCGCTTACTCTGGTCCCATGCCTCTGTCGATCGCAGTTAGCGCTTTAGCGCTTACTGCGATCCCAGGCAAGGCTCCATTCCACCATTTCCGGCCTGCGCTTCAATCCTGCAGCGCGTCCCACATCTCCTTGTCGCGCTGCGCCGTCCAGATGCGCGGATGCGTAATGCCGCTCGCCTCGTCATACGCGCGGGTCACATCGAACGGCAGGCAATGCTCGTAGATGAACACGTGGCCGAACTTCGGGTCCATCGCTTCGCGCGTGAGCGACATCGCGCCCTTCAGGTCGAGCTTCTGCTCCACGGCGGCGCGGCCTTGTGCGAGCAGCGTGGTCACGAAGTCCTTCGTGTAGTCGAGACCCTTGTTCACTTCGGCGGGGTTGAGCAGCGCGGGGCCGCGGCCCGGCACGAGCTTTTCGGCGCCAAGCGAGCGCAGCGCTTCGAGCGTGGCGGGCCAGTCGGCGAGCTGGGCGTCGCCGCAATAGCACGCAGCGTCGTATTCGACGAGGTCGCCCGAGAACAGCACCTTCTGCTGCGGCAGCCACACCACGGTGTCGCCCTTCGTGTGGCCCGAGCCGAGGTGCGCGATCTTCACTTCGAGCTTGCCGAGGAACAGCGTGATTTCCTTCTCGAACACGAGCGTGGGCCACGTGAGGCCCGGCACCGTTTCGACGCCCGCAAACAGGCGCGGGAAGCGCTCGATTTCCGACTTCATGTCGGCTTCGCCGCGCTCGACGATCATTTCATACGTACCGCGGCTCGCGATGATCTGCTGCGCGCCTTCCTTGAAGTACGCCGAAGCGCCCAGCACGCGCACGGCGTGATAGTGCGAGAGCACGACGTACTTGATCGGCTTGTCCGTGACCGTGCGGATCTTCGCGATGAGGTCCTGCGCCATGGCGGGCGTAGCCGTGGTGTCGACGATCAGCACGCCATCGTCGCCGATGATGACGCCCGAGTTGGGGTCGCCTTCCGTGGTGTACGCGTATGCGTTTTCCGAGAGCTGCGTGAACGTGACCTTCTTTTCTTCGAGGTCGGCCTGGGATGCGAACGCCTTTGCCATGTTGAGTCTCCGTATCGAGGGGGGCGGGGCGAAGCGCGGGCAGGCCTGGCGCGTACGCCAGCCTCGTTGTCTCGCCCCGTTTTGAATCTAGCTGAACCACTGTTATGCCGAGGTTAGGTCATCATAGGCGCGCGTCTTTTTATTTGTCAATAGCGAATTACATCGCCATACGTTAATTTCTCTCAGTGCCGCGGGCACCCGGCGGGTTGCCAATACCCGTCGCCGTTCAGCTAACATGGACCCTTTTTCAGCCAGAGAAAAGCGCCAATGAAACGTCGCAACGACAGCGCCGCTTCCGCGCCGGAAAGCAGCGCGACGGCGGCACGCACGCAGCGCGGCATTCAAAGCGTGGAGGTGGGCGGACGCCTGCTGCGCGCCCTCGCCGACGCGCGCGCGCCGCTTGGCGCCACCGATCTCGCGGCGATCGGCGACATCCCGTCGAGCCAGGCGCACGCCTATCTCGTGAGCCTCACGCGCCTCGGGCTCATCAAGCGCGACGCGCTTTCGGGGCGCTATGAACCCGGCCCGCTCGCGCTGCGCCTGGGCCTGCTCCATCTCGCGCAGCAGCCCGCGCTGCGCGAGGCGGTGCCGCGCGCTGCCGCGCTCGCGCAGGCGCTCAACTGCAGCGTCGCGCTCTGTATCGCGGGGCCGCAGGGGCCGACGATCGTGCGCTACGAGCACGCGAGCCTGCCGCTACACGTGAACCTGCACGTCGGCACGGTGATGTCGCTGCGGGCCACAGCCACAGGCCGCGCGTTCTGCGCGTTCCTCGGGCCCGAGGCGCTCGAAGCCGTATGGGCCGCGCAAACCGCGCAGCCGGTATGGCGCGGCACCAGCCATGCGGCAAGCGCCGCCAGCGCGCCGCCGGAAGGCACGCCCGACGCCAGCTTCCTCGCCTCGCTCGACGCCATCCGCGCGCGCGGCTACGAAATCGCCATCGACGCACCCAGCCCCGGCGTGAGCAGCGTGAGCGTGCCCGTGCTCGGGCCGGAGCGCGAACCGAGCCTCCTGCTCACCGCGATTGGCGCGAGCGGCGCACTCGACGTGCGCGCAGACGGCGCGGTCGTGCGCGCGCTGCGCAACGCTGCCGCCGACATCGCAGCCGCCGCTTTTCCATCGACACCGACATGCCCCGAGTAAGCTCCAAGCCCCCGCGCGACGACACGAGCGCAGACTCCGCGCCCCCCGTCACGCCCGAAGCCGACAAGCCGCAGCGCGGCATCCAGTCGCTCGATGTCACAGGCGAACTGCTCGCCGCGCTCGTCGCGGCCGGCACGCCCTTGCCGCTGCGCGACCTGGCCGCCGCCGCGGGCATGGCGCCCGCCAAGGCCTTCCCGCACCTCGTGAGCCTGCAGAAGATCGGCCTGCTCGCGCGCGACGCGGCGGGCCGCTACGAAGCGGGGCCACTCAGCCTCGAACTCGGCCTGATCGGGCTTGCGCGGCTTTCGCCGGTGCGCGAGGCCGACGCCGAACTGGTCGGCCTCGCCGCCGCCACCGCAATGAGCGTCGCGCTCGCGGTGCCGGGGCCGCTCGGCCCGACCGTCGTGCGCCTCGAAGAATCGGCGCTGCCGCTGCACGTGAGCCTGCGCCCCGGCACGGTGATGTCGCTCGTGAACACGTCGATCGGACGCGTGTTCGCCGCCTGGGTCGACGACGACGTGCGCGCAGCCCTCCTCGCCCAGGACGAACTGCGCCTGGCGGGCGCGAAGCCGCGCGAAGGCGCGACGCCCGCCTACCTCGCGCGCCTCGCCGCCATTCGCGCAGAAGGCGTGGACACCGCGCTCGACAAGCCCATTCCCGGCATCAGCACCGTGACCGCGCCCGTGTTCGACCACACGGGCAGCGTGTGCCTCGTGCTCGCGGTAATGGGCCCAACAGGCAGCCTCGACATCGCGCGTGAAGGCACGGCGGCGCAACTGCTGATCGCAGCCGCCGAGCGCCTCTCGCGGCGCTTCGGCTACATGGAAGGCGCGGCGGCCGCGCCGCTATGAGCGCCTCGCGCGCGCAATCAAGAAAAAGCAAGCTCAACTGATGAGAACGACCCCATGAGCACGGCATCGACCGGACAACCGTTGCGCCAGATCGCCGACCTGCCCTGCCCGCGCGGCCTGCCGCTGCTCGGCAATCTGCTGCAGCTTTCGCCGCCGCGTCTGCATTTGATCCTCGAACAATGGGCCGCCGAACTCGGTGCGCCCTACCGCTTCCAGGTGGGCGGCATCCCCATCACGATCTGGACCGACACCGAGTTGATCCAGCAGATCATGCGCGAGCGGCCGCATCGCTTCCGCCGCTATCAGCCGATCGAGGCGGTGTTCGAGGAGATGGGCTTCAACGGGCTTTTCTCCGCAGAGGGCGTCGCGTGGGAGCCGCAGCGCAAGCTCGTGATGCAGGCGCTCTCGATCCCCAACATCAAGGCGTTCTACCCGACGCTCGCCGAGATCACGCAGCGGCTTCACACACGCTGGCAACGCGCGGCCGAGCGCGGCGAGACCGTCGAGATGACCGACGACCTCAAGCGTTTCACGGTGGACGTGACGAGCGCGCTCGCGTTCGGCGAGGACCCGCGCACGCTGGAGCGCGACCATGGCGTCATTCAGGAGCATCTGGAGCGCATCCTGCCAGGCGTGATGAGGCGCACGAATGCGCTCTTTCCGTACTGGCGTTATGTGAAGCTGCCATCGGACCGCAAGCTCGAGCGCTCGCTTGCCGAGGTGCATCGCTACGTCAACGCGATGATGGCGCGCGCTCGCGAGCGCATGCGCGACGAGCCCTCCGAAACGCCGCGCAATCTGCTCGAAGCGATGCTCGCGCAGCAGCAGGCGCCTGGCGGCGCCGCGTCGATCAGCGACGCGCAGATCCGCGCCAACGTGCTCACGCTCCTGATCGCGGGCGAAGATACGACCGCCGATTCCATCGCGTGGACGCTGCCCTACCTCGCAACGGATACGACCTTGCAGCAGCATCTTGGCGACGAAGCTTCACGCGTGCTCGGCCATTCGACCGTCTGCCCCGACTACGCGACGTTGAAAGACCTCGATATCTTCGAGGCGATCTGTATCGAGGCGACGCGTTTGCGGCCGGTGGCGTCCGTGCATTCGTTCGAGCCGCTCGAGGATGTGGTGGTGGACAACGTGGCGCTACCCAAGGGCACGCGCATGTTCTTCGTCGCGCGCCCCGCCATGCTGGATGCGAAAAATTTCGCCGATCCGCAGCGCTACGATCCGTGGCGCTGGATGAAGCGCGCAGAACGCGAAGCCGACGACGGAAAAGCCCACGACGTACGGGCTTATCTGCAGTTCGGCGCCGGGCCGCGCGTGTGTCCTGGCCGCCATCTCGCGACCGTGGAAATGCGCCTCGCGCTCTCGATGCTGATGAAGTCGTTCACGATCGAACTGGCGATCGATCCCGCGAAGATTCAGGAAGTGCAGGCGTTCACGATGGTGCCGGACACGATGCCGGTGCGCCTTAAACCGCGCGAAGGCGCCGTGCTTGCCTGATCGTTGCCTGAGCATCAACGCCCGTCTTCTGGCGTGCCAATCGTGGGCGCATCGTCGGGCGCGCCTTCGCTGCGCGCCTGCGCGTCGCGCATCTTTTCGAGCGCCTTGGGGCCGAGCCCGAGCGATACGCCAAGGGCTAACGCATCGAGCACCGCGAGATGCGCAATGCGCACCACGGCGGGCGCGTGCGGATCCGCCGCGGCAGGTACACGCAGCAAGAGCGGGATATCCACCACCCACGCGAGACGCGAGCCCGCGCTCGTGAGCGCGATGGTCGTCGCGCCGCGCTCCTTGGCGATCTGGATGCTTTCGTTCACTTCCACGCTGCGCCCCGACTGCGAGATCGCGAACGCCACGTCGCCCGGTTCGAGCAGCGCCGCGTAAAGGCGCTGCAAATGCGCATCGGTGAACGCGCTCGCGGCAATGTCGAGGCGCAGCAGGCGCAGTGCAGCGTCCTGCGCAACGAGCCCCGAGCCCGCACCCACGCCGAAGAAGTACACGCGCCGTGCGCTGGAAAGCGCCGCCACCGCGGCTTCGAACACCGCTGTATCGAGCGAAGCGCGCGCATGCGTGACGCCCTGGACGACCGACTCCGTCACCTTGTCGAGCAAGGTGCCGACCTCGCCGGCCCACTGCGCGCCGCCCGCCTCGTCACCCGTCATCTCCGTGGCGAGCGCGAAGGGCACGTTGCCCGCCGCGCTCTGCGCGAGCCGCATCTTGAAGTCGCGCAGGCCGTGCGCGCCCACCGCGCGGCAAAAGCGCGTGACGGAAGGCTCGGACACGTCCGCGCGCAACGCGAGCTCGGTGATGCTCGCGCGCATGGCGAAGTCGATGTCGGCAAGCACCATCTCCGCGACCTTGCGCTCGGCGGGACGCAGCGACTCCGCGACGTTGCGGATGTGATGGATCAGGTTGGAGACCGGCAAGCTGTTTTTCCCGTGGAAGGTACGAGGCGCCCGCTATCCGTGTTTCGATGCGTGCTTCCGCTTCAATCGAGCCGCTTGCCGCTTTCAGTATCGAACAGATGCAGGTGCGCCAAAGGCAAACCTAGCGTCATGCGCTGACCCGGATCGACGTCCGGGCGTGCACGCGTGGTGACGCACCATGTGGTGTCGCCTATTTTCCCGTACATGTGGGTCTCCGCGCCAGTCGGCTCGATCACGTCGACGGTGAACGGCACGTCGCCGCCCGCCTCGATGTGTTCGGGCCGCACGCCGAGCGTCACGCGCGCGCCCGCTTGCACCTTACCTTCCGGCAGCGGGATGCGCACGCCGTCTTCGAGCACGAGCGCCGTGCCGCGCGCGTCGCTCATCACCGTGCCCTGCGCGAAGTTCATCGAGGGCGAGCCGAGGAAGCTCGCCACGAACAGGTTGCCCGGCTTGTCGTAAAGATCGAGCGGACGGCCGATCTGTTCGATACGCCCAGCGTTCATCACGACGATACGGTCGGCCATCGTCATCGCCTCGATCTGGTCGTGCGTGACGTACACCACCGTGTTGCGCAGGCGCTGGTGCAGCGCCTTGATTTCGGTGCGCATCTGCACGCGCAGCTTGGCGTCGAGGTTCGAGAGCGGCTCGTCGAAGAGGAACAGCGCGGGCTCGCGCACCACGGCGCGGCCCATGGCGACGCGCTGGCGCTGGCCACCCGAAAGCGCGCGCGGCAAGCGCTCCAGATAGCCCGACAGGTTGAGCATTTTCGCGGCGGCTTCGATGCGCGGCTTGAACCCGTCCTCGCGCTCCTTGCGAATGCGCGGACCGAACGCGATGTTGTCGTACACCGACAGATGCGGGTAGAGCGCGTAGCTCTGGAACACCATCGAGATGTTGCGTTGCTGCGGCGGCAGCGCATTCGCGCGCGTGCCGCCGATGGTCAGGTCGCCGCCGGAGATGTCTTCGAGACCGGCGATCATGCGCATCACCGTGGTCTTGCCGCAACCCGAGGGGCCGACGAGCACGACGAATTCGCCGTCTTCGATCTCGAGATCGACGCCGTGCACGACCTGGGTGTCGCCATAGCGCTTGTAGATACCGTTCAGTTGTACCGCTGCCATGCTTTCCTCGTTTGCGTGAAGTCTTTTCAGGTCGAATCGCCGCGTGCGCGCCTCAGAACGGGTCGAGCGTCAACTCGTTGGCCATCAGCCGGTTGCCCGCCATCAGACCCGCGTCCACGGGCAGCGCCACGCCCGTAATGACACGCGCTTGCGGCGAGGCGAGGAACTGCACGGCGTCGGCGATATCCTCGGGCGTGGCCACGTCGCCGAGCGGATACCACTTGCTTAGTTCTTCGAAGATCTTCGGATGCTGCTCGACGCGCGCGCGCCAGGCAGGCGTTTTCACCGTGCCCGGGCAGACGATGTTCGCGCGTATGCCGTGCGGCCCCAGCTCCATCGCGAGCGCCTTCGTGTAGCTCACGAGGCCCGCCTTCGCCGCGCTGTACGCGGGGTGGCCGAGCGCCGAAAGGCCGTTCACCGAGCCGATCAGCACGAGCGCGCCGCGCCGGCGCTCGATCATCGAGGCGCGCACGGCTTCGACCGTGTAGTACGTCCCGTTCAGGTTCAGGTCGATGTCGCGCCGCCAGTTCGCGGCGTCGGTGTGCGCGAGCGTCGTGCCGAGCGCGCCACCCGCGTTCGCCACCACCACGTCCACCGGTCCGCGCGCCGCCACGCCGCGCGCCACGGCGTCGGCCACGGCGGCCTGATCGCTCACGTCGGCAACGAGCGGCTCGAGGCGCGCCGCGACCGCTGCGCCGAATTCCGCCGCGAATTGTTCTACAAGCGGTTCCACGAGCGCCGCGTCGCGGTCGAGCGCGAGCACCGTATCGCCCGCTTCCAGAAACCGTTTGCACAGCGCGCGGCCTATGCCGCCGCTCGCCCCCGTCACCAGCACCACCCGGCTCATGTCGACTCTCCGTGCGGCCCGCCAGTCTTGCCGCCGGGCCTGAAAATTTCCTACATACGAATGGTGCGCGATCGCCTGGATACGGGTTTATACCGATCCCGCCCCGCGCTGCTGCAGCGCATGAATTTCCCCTGTTTTACAGCATGTTATGCAAATTCCGGCACTCGAAACAATATCGAGATTACCAGGTGACAACACTTTTTTCATCCTGTAGGATTTTTTCAAACAACGCAACCCAGCAGCCGGGTCAAGGCGGCGGCATAAGCAGGAAAAACCACCAGCAACAACAACCCCGCATGGGATGGGACTAAGCGCTACAGCGCCAACTCCCATCGACAAGGAGAGAGAGAATGTCGTTTCAGGCACGTGCAACCACCATGCTCGGCAAGCTCGCCGTCGCGTTAGCGTTCGCCGGCATCACCGCCGCGGCGCACGCCGACACGGTCCGCGTGACCGTCGCCCACTACAGCGACGCCACCGCCCCGTACTTCGAGAAAATGGCCAAGCAGTTCGAGGCCGCCAACCCCGGCATCACGATCAAGATCGAAGACGTGAACTGGGACTCGCTGCAACAGAAGCTGCAAACGGACATCTCCGGCGGCGCCAACGCCGACCTCGCGATCATCGGCACGCGCTGGTTGCTCGACTTCGTGAAGGACGACATTGCCGAGCCGCTCGACCCGTACATGGACGCGAACTTCAAGGGCCGCTTCATCGGTCCGTTCCTCGCCCCGGGTCAGATCAACGGCAAGACTTACGGTCTGCCGATCGCCGCTTCGGCGCGCGCGCTGTACTACAACAAGGACATGCTCGCTTCGGTGGGCTATCCGGACGGCCCGAAGACCTGGAACGACGTGGTCGACGCCTCGAAGAAGCTCAAGGCGAAGGGCATTGCGGGCTTCGGTCTGCAGGGCAAGGAAATCGAAACCGACGTGTACTACTACTACGCGCTGTGGACGCACGGCGGCGAAGTGGTGGGCAAGGACGGCAAGGCGGCTTTCAACTCGCCGGCTGGCGTGAAGGCCGCTACGCTCTACAAGACCATGATCGACGAAGGTCTGACGCAGCCGGGCGTGACGGGCTACAGCCGTGAAGACGTGCAGAACCTCTTCAAGCAAGGCCGCGTGGCGATGATGATCTCGGCACCGTTCCTCGCCAAGCAGTTGAAGAAGGAAGCCCCGAACATCCACTACGGCATCGACCCGATCCCGGTCGCAACGACGCCGGCCACCTATGCAGTGACCGACTCGATCATGATGTTCAAGAACTCGAAGGCCAAGCAGAGCGCCTGGAAGTTCCTGGACTTCCTGTTCACGAAGGAACCGCGCGTGCAGTTCACGAGCACGGAAGGTTTCCTGCCGACCACGAAGGCTGAAGCGACCGACCCGGTGTTCCAGGATCCCGACACGAAGGCCTTCATCGCGCTGCTGCCGCACGCGAAGTTCGCGCCGACCGTGACCGGCTGGGAAGACACCGCGAAGGCTGTGACCAACGCGATGCAGTCGGTCTACCTCGGCAAGGCCAAGCCTGCCGATGCGCTGAACCAGGCCGCCACCGAAGCGAACAAGTCGCTCGGCAAGTAAGCCTGGCAAACCAGTCTGCAAGCAAGCCTTGACGGCAAAACCGGCGCGCGCCCGAAGTTCCCGGCGCGCGCCGGAACGCCTGAGAACCGACGTTTCGAAGCACTGACGATTCGACATGACTACGGGTCCCCTGAAGCCCTCGCCCGCCACAGCATCGGCCGGCGATGCCCCCGACCGAACACGCGCACGAAATCGCATGAGCCGACAACCCCGCGCCGTTTCCGCGCCCCGCGCGCCCTGGCTCCTGATCGTGCCGAGTCTCGTGCTCGCGCTCTTCATCATCAGCTATCCGATCTTCAACATCGTGTATCAGTCGCTGCACGATGTGTCGCGCTTCGGGCAGATTCGCGGCTTCAGCGGCCTGCGGAACTTCTATAACGTGTTCGGCGATCCGGTGTTCATGAGCGCCCTGAGGAACACGCTGATCTGGACATTCTTCGTCGTGGTGGGCACGGTGGGGATTTCCGTGCCGGTCGCGCTCGTGCTCAATCAGGACTTCTACGGCCGCGGCGTTGCGCGCACGATCGTCATGCTGCCGTGGTCCGTCTCGCTCACGATGACCGCCGTGGTCTGGCGCTGGGCATTCAACGACGACTACGGCATGGTCAACGTCACGCTGCAGCGGCTCGGCCTCGTTTCCGGGCCGATCCACTGGCTCGCGACGCCCGAGTATGCGTTCCCGGTTGAGATCTGCGTGGGCATACTCGTGTCGATCCCGTTCACGACCACGATCCTGCTGGGCGGCCTTTCTTCGGTGCCGGGCGATATTTACGAAGCCGCGCGCATCGACGGCGCGAGCGCCTGGCAGCAGTTCCGCCAGCTCACGCTGCCGCTGCTCAAGCCGTTCATCAACATGGCGATCCTGCTGAACGTGATCTACGTGTTCAACTCGTTCCCGATCATCTGGGTCATGACGCAAGGCGGCCCCGACGACAGCACGCATATTCTCGTCACCTACCTTTACGAACTCGGCTTCCGGTTAGGACGACCAGGCGAAGCCGCCGCCGTCTCGCTGATCATGCTCGTGATTCTCTTCGCGTTCTCGGTGGTCTACCTGCGCTTGCAGGCCAAACGCGGCAGCGCCGAAGGAGACCTCGCATGAACCGCAAGCTCAAACGCTCGATCTGGTGCTGGCTCGCGCTCTCGCCGCTCGTCGTGGCCGTGCTGTTCCCGTTCGCGGTGATGTTCTTCACCTCGTTCAAGCCGGCTTCGGAAGTGTTCGTGTATCCGGCGCGCTGGCTGCCCATGCAGTGGCGCTGGCAGAACTACGTCGACATGTGGCAGGCCGCGAACTTCGGTGTCGCACTGCGCAACAGCATTGTGGTGAGCTGTCTTTCCACGGCGCTCGCGCTCGCCGTGAGCCTGCCGGCCGCCTACGCGCTCGCGCGCTTCCCGTTCCGCGGGCGCGGCCTTTACCGCCAGTTCCTGCTCGTCACGCAGATGCTCTCGCCCATCCTGCTCGTGGTCGGCCTGTTCCGGCTCGCCGCGATGATTCCGTATGGCGACGGCAATCTCGTCGACTCGAAGATCGGTGTGATCGTCTCGTACGCCGCCTTCAACATTGCGTTTGCGGTGTGGATGCTCTCGTCGTATTTCCAGACCGTGCCGCGCGATCTGGAAGAATCGGCATGGCTCGAAGGCTGCAGCCGCACGGGTGCCGTGTTCCGCGTGTTCCTGCCGCTCGCGGTGCCGGCCGTGGTGGTCACGGCGATCTTCACGTTCATCAGCGCGTGGAACGAATTCGCCGTGGTCTACACGCTGATCCGCTCGCCCGAGAACAAGACGCTTACCGTGCAGGTCACCGACATGGTGGCCGGCAAGTACACCGTGGAATGGCAGCTCGTCATGGCGGCGACGCTCGCCGCCACGCTGCCGGTTTCTGTGGTGTTCGCCTGGCTGCAGCGCTACATGGTGAAGGGGCTCGCGCTTGGCGCGGTGAAGTAACCGGAAATAGAGAGGGGAGTTCATGGGTGGGCTCGCCGTGGCGGCCCACCCTTTTTATTTGGCTTGCGTGAATGCGTGAGCGCGAATTGCTTGCCGATTCTGCTTGCGGCGCCCGCGATCACTGCCGGTCTTGCCTTCGAGCGCCTTCATGATCCGTTCTCCCCGGTTACTTCGCGAGATAGTCGTGCACGACTTCACCGAGACCCAGGGTCAAGTCCGCGACCAGATGACGAGCCTCGATGATTTCGAGTACCGGCAATTGCGCGACGGGCGCGAGCGCATGCGGCGTGAGATGAAGCGCGGCCGGCCCTGTCCATGCGCCTTTGAGCTTGATGTCCTTCAAGTAGTAGCGCACGAGTTCGCAAACGCGCGGCGAACCGTCCACGTGCGGCACGATCTTGAGCAGGTAGTTGGGCGCGCCAAGGCGCTTGGCCTGCTCGGCCAGATCGAGTTCGCGGTGCTTGTAGCCCATCGTGCCAGTGGCGACACGAACCGGACCGTAATCGAGCGTACCGACCAGCGTGTCGGAGTGAACCGCAAGCGTGGGCGAAGCCAGCTTCTTCGGAAAACCCCAAAGCTCCCGGCCACCGGCAATGGGCGGATGGTCGTCGAGGTACATCGCATGCGTGTAGCTGCCCGGCTGCCCCTGATACTTGACGGGGATGACCTGGCCACTTTCCGTGTAATCGCCAAAACCGGTCGAGTCGGGCATGCGGATGAATTCGTAGCTAACGATTGGATCAGTTACTTCGAGCGGCTCGGGCACGACCTTGCGCAGACTTTCGAGGTCGGTGCGGTAGGTGATGATCAAGAATTCCCGGTCAACGAACTTGTAAGGGCCCAGCGGGTACGCCGGATTGGTGATCGGCATGGCGAAAGCCTTGGATCTTACGTCTTGCATGAGCATCCTCTGTGTGCTGGCGTTGAAGTAGCGTGTTGAAACGGGACGCGCACTGATTGTTGGTGCGTCGCGAAATAAATAATCGGAAAAGTAATTATAAATTCGCTATAAAAATTCGATTTGATGACGATTAATGATCATCAAATAAATGCATTCGCCTTTCGGATGAATGCTTCCAAGACCCGCACGTAGCGCGGGTATTCCCGCACCTTCACCATGAACGACACAGTCGCCATTACCTGTCAGACTCAATCCAAGCCTTTTCAGACAAATTGAATTCTCATTTCGTCGATTAAACGATAATCATCCGATTCCGCTTTTGATAATTCGAATTACGCGGATTCCCGACTGATGAATTGAATCGCCCCGCTCCTCCACGCCGCAACGGCGCCCCCTCGCACGCACGCGCGAGCGCAACATCTCCCCATGCACGAGGCAATGCTCACTTGCTCAGTTCATGTCCGATCACGCCGCCGGCCACCGCGCCGCCGACGGTACCGACCGCGCTGCCATTGGTGGCGCGGTTGCCGACATAGCCGCCCGCGGCGGCGCCGCCCAGCGTGCAGGCTGCCGTGCCAGCCGCAGCGAGCACGACGGCGATGACGAGGGAGGCGCGCGCGGCGCTAAAGCGTCGTAGCCAGTTCATCGTCGATTCTCCTGATCGATGGTTGTGGCTTTCATGCCAGCAAGCATCGTGCCGCGCCGGCTTTCAGGCGTGGTGCAAATGCAGCAGGATCAGCGTGAGCGTGACAAGCGAGCCGAGCGTGGAATGCAAAATGGTGCGCGAAGTCACGTGCGCCTCGCGACGGTAGTACTCGGCGAGCATGAACGGGCCAGTGCCAGTGGGCAGCGCCGCGAGCAGCACCGCGATTTCCACGAGCTGGTCAGACAGCCCGAAAACGCGCTCGGCCAGCCACCAGGTGATGAGCGGCTGCGCGACCAGCTTGGAGAGCGTGAGCCACCACGACGACTCGCGCGGCGCGTCGCCACTCGCACGGCGCTCGGCGAGAAAGAGCCCGAGGCTCACGAGCGCGCACGGGCTCGCAGCGCCGCCTAGCAGCTTGAGGAACGTTTCCGCACTCGCGGGCAGCGTGACGTGCGCGGCGGAAACGACCGCCCCCAGTGCCGGCGCGACCAGCAGCGGATTGCGCAGAAGCGAGCGCACCACCTTGATGGCGAGCCGGTGCGGACGCCGCTCGCTTTGCAGCCCCGTTTCGATCAGCACGATTGCGATGGCGAACAGCACGCAGACCACGAGGATCGTCGCGATGGTCGTGGGCGTGAGACTCGACCTTCCGAACGCGATCATGCACAGCGGGAAACCGACGTAGCCGGTATTCGGATACGCGGCGGCCAGCCCGTCGATGCTAGCATCCGCGAGCGGTCGGCCGAGGAACACGCGCACGCCGACCACGGCGACGAACACCGCGAGCCCGGCAAGGCCGAACGCCGCGACGAATGCAGGCTGATACAGCTCGTGCCACGTTGCGTGCGCAAGGATATCGAACAGCAGCGCGGGCAGTGCGAGCCACACGACGAAACGGTTCAGCTCGGAAGCCGCGGCGGGGCCGAGGACATTCGTGCGACGGCAGGCGAAGCCCGCAAAAATGAGGCCGAAAACGGGCAGGAGAATGGAAACGGCAGAAAGCATCGGGATTCGTGAATGCAAAGCGCGCGGACGTGCCGCGCGCCTGGGTGAAACGAAAAACAAGCGCGGGCGCTAGTCCATGGCCGCGTGACTCGTGTCGACGGTGGCGGCGCTCGGGCCGGTACGGATCAGAAAGAGCAGAGGAATCACGAGCAGCGTCGCCACGAACATCATCTTGAAGTCGTTCAGGTACGCGATCATCTCGGCCTGCTGTGTGATCGACTGATTGAGCACCGCGAGATCGTACCTCGAACCGCTTTCGAGCATCTGCTGAACCGCCGGATTGAACGGCGTGATGTTCGCGGCGAGGTCCGAATGCGCGATCTGCGTGCCGCGCGTGACAAAAGTCTGCACGATCGAAATGCCGATACTGCTGCCGATATTGCGCATGAGGCTATACGTGGCCGTGCCATCCGCGCGCAGTTGCGGCGTAAGCGTCGAGAAAGTCAGCGCGGAAAGCGGCACGAACACGAAGCCGAGGCCAAAACCCTGCACCACGCCGGGCCATACGATATCCGAGGGCGACAGCACGAGCGTGTACTGCATCATCTGCCATAGCGCGTAAGCGGACACCACGAAGCCGAACAGCAGCATGGCACGCGGGTCCACGCGCTTCAGCATGCGACCCGCTATCAGCATCGCGACCATCGTGCCCGCTCCGCTTGGCGCGGTAACGAGCCCCGTGGTGGCGACCGGGTAGCCCATGAGGTTCTGCAGCATGGGTGGCAGCAGCGCGCGCGTGGCGTAGAGCACCGCGCCGATCACGAAGATGAAGAGCGTGCCCGTCGCGAAGTTGCGGTCCTTGAGCAGCTGGTAGCGAAAGAAGGTGCCGGGCCCTGACGTGGCCGTATGCACGATGAAGAACGCGAAGGCAAGCACCGCGACCAGCGCTTCGATGCGGATTTCCAGCGAGCCGAACCAGTCGAGCTGTTCGCCGCGGTCGAGCAAGGCTTGCAGCGCACCGATAGCGAGCGCGAGCGTGGCGAAGCCGAACACGTCGAAGCGCTGCGTGCGGCCCGGTGTGCGCGCGGGCATGAAGGTCGAGACGCCGAAGAACGCGAACAGGCCCACGGGCACGTTGATGAAGAACACCCAGCGCCAGTTGTAGCTATCCGTGAGCCAGCCGCCCAGCGTGGGCCCCAGCACAGGCCCAACCATCACGCCCATGCCCCACACCGCCATCGCCTGGCCCTGGCGCTCGCGCGGGTTGATGTCGAGAAGAATGGACTGCGAGAGCGGCACCAGCGACGCGCCAAACACGCCCTGCAAGAGCCGTGAAGCGACGATCTCGCCGAGCGTTTCGGAGAGCCCGCATAGCGCCGAGGCCACGGTGAAGCCCGCAATCGCCACGCCAAGCAGCCGCTTCACACCGAAGCGATCGGCGAGCCAGCCCGTGAGCGGCGTAGCAATGGCCGCCGCGACGATGTACGACGTGAGCACCCACGTGATTTCGTCCTGCGAGGCGGACAGCGTGCCCTGCATATGCGGCAGCGCGACATTGGCGATCGTGCTGTCCAGCGTCTGCATCAGCGTGGCGAGCATGATCGAGAGCGTGATCATGCCGCGATTGAGCGGGGGTTCCTTGCCCGACTCCGCCCGATGCTGCGCGGCGGCGCCGTCCTGCATGACTGCGGTCATCGTGCGGTTGTCTTGCGGCTAACTGGATTGGGGGGCGGAGCGCATCGAATTAATAAGCCTGCTTATTATACGACTCGCGCCTATGGACGCAATCGGTATCGACAGGCACAGGACGCTCGCGCGAAGGCGCGACCCGCACGCCCGTATAATCGCGCGATGACTACCGACCTCGAAAAGCGCTTTGGCTTCCTTGTCGTCGACGTGGGCCGGCTCTACGGCAAACGTTACGACGAGCTTGCGAAGTCATCGCTCGAACTCACGCGCGCGCAGTGCCGCATGATCGCGTACCTGGCGCACTACGGCGACATGAACCAGGCACGTCTTGCCGAGCTGCTGGAAGTGGCGCCCATTTCCGCCGGGCGGCTGCTGGAGCGCATGGAAGAAGGCGGCTGGGTCGAGCGCACGCCCAACCCGGACGACCGCCGTGAATGGCTGGTGAGCCTCACGCCCAAAGCGGAAGGCGTGCTCACGGGCGCACGCCGCGTGGGCGACGAGGTGCAGGCGGAAGCCCTGGCGGGCTTCACGCCTGAAGAAGCCGAGCAGTTCAGCGCGATGCTTCAGCGGGTGCGCGCCAACCTCGGCGCGCTGGTGGAGCGATAACGCGCGTTAGCGCAGCCGCAAGAGCGTGGACTTGAGTTCTGTGTACTTCTCGAGCGCGTGCAACGACTTGTCGCGGCCGTTGCCCGATTCCTTGAAGCCGCCGAACGGGAAGTTCATGTCGCCGCCCTCGTCGTAGCAGTTCACCCACACGGTGCCCGCACGCAGGCGGCGCGATATTTCGTGCGCGTGCGTGAGGTTCGCGGTCCACACGGCCGCTGCGAGCCCGTAGTCGCTGTCGTTGGCAATGCGCACCGCCTCGTCGATCGTGCTGAACGTAATGACCGAGAGCACCGGCCCGAAAATTTCCTCGCGCGCGATCTTCGTGTCGTGGTGCGTGTCGAACACCGTGGGCTGTACGTAGAAGCCGCCGCCCTCCGCATTCACGCGTTCACCGCCTGTCAACAGCTTCGAATCCTTGCGGCCGGCCTCGATATAGCTCAGTACGCGATCTAGCTGAATCTTGTCGATGATCGCGCCCATCGACACTTGCGGATCGAGAGGATTCCCAGGCTTGTAGGCCTTCGCGGCCTCGACGAGCTTCGCGAGGAACACGTCCTTGATCTCGTGATGGACGAGCAGACGCGAGCCCGCCGTGCACATCTCGCCCATGTTGTAGAAGATGGCGCCCGCCGCTGCATTTGCGGCACGGTCGAGATCCGGGCAATCGTGCAACACGATGTTGGGCGACTTGCCGCCTAGCTCGAGCCACACGCGCTTGAGGTTCGACTGGCCCGCGTACTGCATGATCTGCTTGCCCACGTTCGTCGATCCCGTGAACGCAATGCAGTCCACGTCGCGATGCAGGCCGAGCAGCTTGCCAGGCTCGCCGCCGCCCGGCAGCACGTTGAATACGCCCGCAGGAATGCCCGCCTCGTGCGCGAGCTGCGCCACGCGAATGGCCGTGAGCGGCGACTTCTCCGAAGGCTTGAGCACGACGCTATTGCCCGCCGCGAGCGCAGGCCCGAACTTCCACGAGGCCATCAGGATCGGGAAGTTCCACGGCACGACGGCGGCGACCACGCCAATGGGTTCACGCGTCACGAGGCCCACGAGATGATGATCGGCGGGCACGACTTCGCCGCCGACCTTGTCGATGGCTTCAGCGAACCATTCCACGCAGTAGGCCGCGCCCGGCACGTCTACGGTGGTCGTATCGCCAATGGGCTTGCCCGCATCGAGCGTTTCGAGCAATGCCAGCTCGTCGAGATGCTCGCGCATGAGCGCTGCCCAGCGCAGCAAAACGGCCTTGCGCGCACGCGGATTCAGACCCGCCCACACGCCTTCGTCGAACGCGCGTCGCGCGGCGCCGACCGCTGCGTCGACATCGGCTGCGCCGCAATCGGCGACGCTGGCGAGCACACGGCCGTCGATCGGGCTCACGCAGTCGAACGTGCGGCCCGAATACGCGTTACGGTACGCGCCGTCGATAAACGCGCGGCCTTCGATCGAAAGCGTCGCGGCCTTGTCTTGCCAGTAAGCGAGAGTTTTCTTTTCCATCAGGATACCTCAATGATTTGCGATCCACCTGGCGCGCCGCACTGCGGCGCGAGGTGAAACAGGTTCGCGCGATCAGGGAGTCAGAAGGTGGGCGGCGAGTTGGCCGACACCACTTCGCAGACTTCGTTCGCGCTGGGATTGCGAAACCGGTGCGGGAAGCGGCTTTCGAAGTAGTAGCTGTCTCCGGGGTCCAGCAGCCACGTGGTGCCATCCACGGTCAGCTCGAGTTGTCCGGCGACCACCACGCCGCCTTCGTGCCCCGCATGCACCAGCATTTCAGGGCCAGTGTCGGCCAGCGGCTGATAGACCTCGCGCATGATGCCCATGTTGCGGTCCTTCATATTCGCACCGGCCAGATAGAACTCGATCGATTCGTTGCCGAGGTTCGGCATTTCGCCGCGCCGCGACACGACTTCTGTCCCTTCGCTCAGATCAAATGTGAAGAATTCGGCGAGGCTCATCGGAATGCATTCGAGCAGCTTCTTGAGCGAGCCCACCGAGGGGCTGACGCGGCTTTGTTCGATCAGCGAGATCGCACCGTTGGTCACGCCCGCACGCTTGGCGAGCTCGCGCTGCGATAAACCATAGCGTTTGCGAACGTAGCGCAGGCGCGTGGCAACTTCGGATGACACAGAGGCAGACTCGGACACGATGAAGGACCGTTAGCAGGGCGTGTAGGTGACGCGGTGGGCGTGTTGAATATTCTAATCAGTTTGCTTTATTTTGCGTCGGTACAAACCCCTGTAAGTTATTCGAAATATAAGGACAGGTGCCGATATTTCGCACAGCGTGCTATTTCGCAGGGCTCTCGGGGAAAGTGCTGACATCAAAAACTTGAAAAAATAATTGACGCCCTTTTTGGCTCGTATATGCTGAACCACAGGTCGAACACTGCATCGTTTCTGTCGCGTTGCAACGCAAAAACCGCGTTTTATGCGAGAAACATAGCGAGTCGGCTGAGTTTGGAAAGCAATACATCGATGTCGCTCAATGTTTAAAGCAGCACTCAAATTGACGACCTCGAATGCTTGGACCAAACGTCTTTTTCAACGCAACCAGTCGAGTGTTATTGTGAGAGTCCGTGGCCCTCTGGTGAGGTGGGATCGTAGTCATGCGAGGTGTCTTCGCAGTGACTGCTCCGCCATCGCCGACGGCAGTAGCGGCAGGCTTGCCTCTCGCCTGTTCCTGTCCGTCTTCACGATCCTTTCCCGCCGCTCCGTGCGGCGTCACAACTCGGTCTCTGCACGCGCCTTCATTGCCGTCCATACGGACGAAGTCGCGTCGCTCCTGCCCTAGCGCCTCCCGTTCCTGCGCTGTTCGTTTTCTTCGCCGTCGTTCGGTCGCGAGGTGTCTCGTCGCGCCTCCACGATGTGGCTGCGCACGCCTGAACACAGTCGCGCCTCACAACGGCAAGAAACGAACCGCCTACATGATCTCCACGCGCAGCGCCATCCGTTAGCGTCGCTCGCGCGGAGCACACAGGGTTTGTAGTTTTGCGTCCCGCAAGGCTGCAAGGTCATGTCACGCCCGTCGCATCGATACATCCCGCACGGGCAAGCAAGCGAATCATTAGTCATGCGAACCAGACCATTAGTTGGCGTCACTGCCGACCGCACGATGATGGGAGCGCACGCGTCACACGTTGCCGGCGAGAAGTACATCGGCGCAGCGGTAGGCGGCGCAGGCGCACTCGCCTTCGTGCTGCCCGCTCTTGGCGAACGGCAGGCTGCGTCCGACATTCTCGAAGCCGTGGATGGACTGCTTTTCACGGGCAGCTATTCGAACGTCGAGCCGCATCGCTATGGCGGCCCGGCGAGCGAGGCCGGCACGCTGCACGACCCCGCTCGCGACGCCACGACGCTGCCGCTCATGCGCGCCGCGATCGAGGCTGGCGTGCCGGTGCTTGCCATCTGCCGCGGCTTTCAGGAGATGAACGTGGTGTTCGGCGGCACGCTGCATCAGCAGGTGCATAACGTCGCACGCTACGACGACCATCGCGAGAACAAGGACGATCCGCTCGACACGCAATACGGTCCGGCGCACGCGTTGAAGCTCGTGGAAGGCGGTCTGCTGCAACGGCTCGCGGGCGGCGCACGCGAAGCACGCGTGAATTCGTTGCACGGCCAGGGCGTCGAGCGGCTGGGTGCGGGCCTCGTGGCCGAGGCATTCGCACCCGACGGCCTCATCGAAGCCGTGAGCGTGGCGAACGCGCGCAACTTCGCGCTTGGCGTGCAATGGCACCCCGAGTGGAAATACGCCGACGACGCGCTGTCCACCGCCATCTTCCACGCGTTCGGCGAGGCCTGCCGCAACCACATGCTGGCTCGAATACCGGGCGGGGCCGGACACGACGTGGCGCACGCGCCGCGCGCCGCCCACGCCTGATGCCGGCCCATACAGAACAGAGAGAAAGATCATGCATGAAATCGACGAATTCCTGAAAAAGCACCACATCACCGAAATCGAAGCGATCATCCCCGACATGGCGGGCATTGCGCGCGGCAAGATCATCCCGCGCAGCAAGTTCGAATCGGGTGAATCGATGCGCTTGCCGCAAGCCGTGATGATCCAGACCGTGACGGGCGATTACCCCGAAGACGGCAGCCTCACCGGCGTCACCGATCCCGACATGGTGTGCGTGCCCGACCCGTCGACGATCCGCATCATTCCGTGGGCCATCGACCCCACCGCGCAGGTGATCCACGACTGCGTACACTTCGACGGCTCGCCCGTCGAGATCTCGCCGCGCCGCGTGCTGCGCCGCGTGCTCGAACTCTACGAGGCAAAGGGCTGGAAGCCTGTCATTGCGCCGGAACTCGAGTTCTATCTCGTCGACATGAACAAGGACCCGGACATTCCGCTCACGCCGCCGATCGGCCGCACGGGCCGTCCCGAAACGGGCCGCCAGGCGTATTCGATCGAAGCGGTGAACGAGTTCGATCCGCTCTTTGAAGACATCTACGAGTACTGCGATATTCAGGGCCTCGAAGTCGATACGCTGATTCACGAAGTGGGCGCGGCGCAGATGGAGATCAACTTCCTCCACGGCGATCCGCTCAACCTCGCCGACCGCGTGTTCCTGTTCAAGCGCACGGTGCGTGAAGCGGCACTGCGTCACCACATGTATGCCACCTTCATGGCCAAGCCCATGGAGAACGAGCCGGGCTCGGCCATGCACATTCACCAGAGCCTCGTCTCGGCGGAAAGCGGCCAGAACCTCTTCACGGGCTCGGACGGCAAACCGACCGACATGTTCTACGCGTATATCGCCGGTCAGCAGAAGTACACGCCCGCGCTGATGCCGATCTTCGCGCCGTACATCAACTCGTATCGCCGCCTGTCGCGTTTCATGGCCGCGCCGATCAACGTGGCGTGGGGTTACGACAACCGCACCGTGGGGTTCCGCGTGCCGTATTCGTCGCCGGCCGCGCGCCGTGTGGAAAACCGCATTCCGGGCGTGGACACGAATCCGTACCTCGCGATCGCGGCGACGCTCGCGGCCGGTTACCTCGGCATGACGCAGCACCTCAAGCCCACGGAACCGCTCGTGAGCGACGGCTATTCGCTGCCCTACCAGTTGCCGCGCAACCTCGAAGAAGGCCTCACGTTGATGAGCGCGAGCGAACCGCTCATGGGCATCCTCGGCGAGAAGTTCGTGCGCGCCTACCTCGCGCTGAAGGAAACCGAATACGAAGCGTATTTCCGCGTGATCAGTTCGTGGGAACGCAAGCACCTGCTGCTGCACGTGTAAAACGAAAGGAGACACAGCAATGAGCTACCGAATCGACGCCCCCGCAAGCGCCCTGCAGGAAGTGCCGACGACACTGCGCGCCCAGGCCACGCGCACGACGCGCTCGACGAGCGAATACCGTGCGCTGGACGCCGCGCATCACATCCACCCGTTCTCGGACATGGGTTCGCTGAACAAGGCGGGCAGCCGTGTGATCGTGAAGGCGAAAGGCGTGTACCTGTGGGACTCGGAAGGCAACCAGATCATCGACGGCATGGCCGGGCTCTGGTGCGTGAACGTGGGCTACGGCCGCAAGGAACTGGCCGACGCCGCTTACGAGCAGATGCAGGAACTGCCGTTCTACAACACGTTCTTCAAGACCACGCACCCGCCGATTATTGAGTTGTCGGCACTGCTCGCGCAGCTTTCGCCCGAGCCGTTCAACCACTTCTTCTATTGCAACAGCGGCTCCGAAGGCAACGACACGGTGCTGCGCATCGTGCATCAGTACTGGCTCACGCAAGGCAAGTCCTCGAAGAAGGTGGTCATCTCGCGCAAGAACGCGTATCACGGTTCGACGATCGCGGGCGGCACGCTGGGCGGCATGGGCTACATGCACGAGCAGATGCCCTCGAAGGTCGAGAACATCGTGCACATCGACCAGCCGTACTTCTACGGCGAGGCGCTTGGCAACATGTCGCCCGAGGAGTTCGGTCTCGCGCGTGCGCAGCAACTCGAAGCGAAGATTCTCGAAGTGGGCGCGGAGAACGTGGCTGCCTTTATCGGCGAGCCGTTCCAGGGCGCGGGCGGCGTGATCTTCCCGCCCTCGACCTACTGGCCGGAAATTCAGCGCATTTGCCGCAAGTACGACGTCCTGCTCTGCGCCGACGAAGTGATCGGCGGCTTCGGCCGCACCGGCGAATGGTTCGCGCATCAGCACTTCGGCTTCGAGCCGGATCTCATCACGATGGCCAAGGGCCTCACGAGCGGCTACGTGCCGATGGGCGCGGTGGGCATTCACGACCGCGTGGCGAAAGCGCTCATCGAGAACGGCGACTTCAATCACGGCCTCACGTACTCGGGGCATCCGGTCGCTGCCGCCGTGGCCGTTGCGAACCTCAAGCTGCTGCGCGACGAAGGCATCGTCACGCGCGTGAAGAACGACACCGGCCCGTACTTCCAGCAACGTCTGCGCGAGACCTTCGCCAATCATCCGATCATCGGTGACATCTCGGGTGCGGGCCTCGTAGCGGGTCTGCAGCTCGCGGAAGATCCGAAGGCGCGCAAGCGCTTCGCGAATGGCGGCGACGTGGGCACGTTGTGCCGCGACTTCTGCTTCAACGGCAACCTCATCATGCGCGCCACGGGCGACCGCATGCTGCTCTCGCCGCCGCTCGTGGTCACGCGCGGCGAGATCGATGAAATCGTGTCGAAGGCGAAGAAAGCCATCGACGCAACTGCGCAACAACTGGGTCTCTCTTAACGCGATTTGTCCAGGGCGGGCGGCGCAACGGGGTGCTGGGCCTCCCGCCAATCTTCATCTTCAGGGGAAAGCAACATGAGTGTTAGTCATCTTCGTCATGCGGTCGCGCTTGCGGCCCTCGCAGCGTGTGCAGGCCTCACGGCCGTGTCGAGCCAAACCGCGCACGCGGCCGACGGCGATCTGAACGTCTACAACTGGTCCGACTACATTGCGAAGGACACGATCCCGAACTTCGAAAAGGAAGCGGGCATCAAGGTCAAGTACGACAACTACGACAGCGACGATACGCTGCAGGCCAAGCTGCTCGCCGGCAGCTCGGGCTATGACATCGTTGTGCCCACCTCGAACTACATGGCCAAGCAGATCCAGGCCGGCGTGTACCAGAAGCTCGACAAGTCGAAGATCCCCAACCTCGCGAACCTCGATCCCGTGCTCATGCACATGATCGCCGACGCCGATCCGGGCAATCAGTACGGCGTGCCCTGGGCATTCGGCACCGACGGCATCGGCTACAACAAGCAGGCGGTGGAAAAGGCGCTCGGCGCGAATGCGCCGGTGGATAGCTGGGCGCTCGTGTTCGATCCGCAAAATCTCTCGAAGCTCAAGGGCTGCGGCGTGTCGTTCCTCGACCAGGCCGTGGACGTGTTCGCCGCGACGCTGCAATACATGCACAAGGACCCCAACAGCACGAACCCCGCCGACTACCAGGCCGCGTTCGAAGTGCTGAAGAAAGTCCGCCCGTACATCACCCAGTTCAATTCGTCGGGCTACATCAACGACCTCGTGAACAACGACATCTGCGTTGCCGTGGCATGGTCGGGCGACGTCGGCATCGCGCACCGCCGCGCCGAGGAAGCCAAGCGTTCGTATGACGTCAAGTTCTCGAACGTGAAGGAAGGCGGCCTGCTGTGGTTCGACGTGATGGTGATCCCGAAGGACGCCCCGCACCCCGAGAACGCGATGAAGTGGATCAACTACATCTCGGACCCGAAGGTCAACGCGCAAATCACCAACGAAGTGTTCTACCCGACCGCGAACAAGGCCGCACGCCAGTTCGTCACCCCGGCAGTCGCGCAGGACCAGACGGTCTACCCGTCGGAAGACGTGCTCAAGAAGATGACGCTGATGAAGCCGATGCCGGCTGACATCCTGCGCCTCGAAAACCGTCTGTGGGCTCAGTTGAAGACCGGCCACTGACACGCTGATCACCCCCTGAAGGAAACAAGAAGGAGACAACGCGGAAGAGGGATCGCTCGACCCCTCTCCGCCTGAAGTGCGCATTTACGAAGTCCGGCCGCGCGGCGCCGCCCCCCTTTTTTGACGACGCGCGCGAGCCTTTCCCGAGCTCCGTTCGCAGTACTAATCGCGAGTCGCTTCGTGCGCCCCGTGCGGGCCGACTCGCGCCTGAAAACGCGTACTGCGATCAGAAAGGAACCATCAGATCATGAATTCGACGTCTAAAGTCAACGCCCCAGAAGCTCTGCGCGCCAACGCGAACCCGGCAAAGAACGACGCGTTCGTGCGTATCGAGAACGTCGTCAAGAAGTTCGGCGATAGCACCGCCGTGGACAATGTGAGCCTGAACATCGCCAAGAACGAGCTTTTCGCGCTGCTCGGCAGTTCGGGCTGCGGTAAGTCCACCCTGCTGCGCATGCTCGCGGGCCTCGAAACGGCCACGTCGGGCCGCATCTACGTCGACGGCGAAGACCTCGCGTCGCTGCCTCCGTATCGCCGCCCCGTCAACATGATGTTCCAGTCGTATGCCCTCTTCCCGCACATGAGCGTGGAGTCGAACGTCGCGTTCGGCCTCAAGCAGGAAGGCGTGCCGAAGAACGAGATTCGCGAGCGCGTGGCCGATGCCCTCAACCTCGTGCAGATGGGCCGCTACGCGAAGCGCAAACCGCACCAGCTCTCGGGCGGCCAGCAGCAGCGCGTGGCGCTCGCGCGCTCGCTCGTGAAGCGCCCCAAGCTCCTGCTGCTCGACGAACCGATGTCGGCGCTCGACAAAAAGATCCGCCAGAAGACCCAGCTCGAACTCGTGAACATCATCGAGAAAGTCGATGTCACCTGTGTGATGGTCACGCACGATCAGGAAGAAGCGATGACCATGGCCAATCGCCTCGCCGTGATGAGCGAAGGCCGCATCGTGCAGATCGGCTCGCCGGGCGAAGTCTACGAATTCCCCAACAGCCGCTTCTCGGCCGAGTTCATCGGCTCGACCAACCTGTTCGAAGGCAAGGTCGTCGAGGACGAACCCGATCACATCTTCGTGGAAAGCGACGACCTCGAAACGCGTATGTACGTGAGCCACGGCGTGACCGGGCCGCTCGGCATGCCCGTGGGTATCTCGGTGCGCCCCGAGCGCGTTCGCGTGACGCGCGAGAAACCTGGCACGCCGCACAACTGGGCGCGCGGCGTGGTCTCGGACGTCGCCTACATGGGTGCCTACTCGCTCTATCACGTGCGTCTGCCGGGCGGCAAGGTGGTCGTCTCGAACCTCTCCAGCTCGCACCTCATGAACGACGGCGCGCCCGCCTGGAACGACGACGTCTACGTGTCCTGGTCGCCGGCCAGCGGCGTCGTGCTCACGCAATAAGGAGGCCTGAATCATGAGTACCACTATTCCCACCACGCCCGGCTCAGGCCGCGCGGCCGCAGACGCGCGCCGCGGCACGCTCGCGCGCTTCTTCTCGCGCTTCGTGCCCTCGGGCCGCACGACCGTTATCGGCGTGCCGTTCATTTGGCTCACGCTGTTCTTCGCCGTGCCGTTCGTGCTCGTGTTCAAGATCAGCTTCGCCGACCAGATGATGGCGGTGCCGCCCTATACGAACCTCGTCCAGATGAAGGACGGCGTCGTGCACTTCGCCCTGCAGCTCGGCCACTACGCCTTCCTGCTGCAGGACGACCTCTACATCGCCACCTACATCAGCTCGCTGAAGATGGCGGCCGTCTCCACCATCTTCTGCCTCCTGATCGGCTATCCGATCGCCTACTACATCGCGCGCTCGAATCCCGCCACGCGCAACCTGCTCATGATGGGCGTGATGCTGCCGTTCTGGACCTCGTTCCTGATCCGCGTGTACGCGTGGATCGGCATCCTCAAGGACGACGGCCTGCTCAATCACACGCTCATGGCCATCGGCCTCATCCATTCGCCGCTGCGCCTCTATCACAGCGACGCGGGCGTCTATATCGGCATGGTCTATTCGTACCTGCCGTTCATGGTGATGCCGCTCTACGCGCACCTCGTGAAGATGGACCTCACGCTGCTCGAAGCCGCGTATGACCTCGGCGCGAAGCCCTGGGTCGCGTTCACGCGAATCACGCTGCCGCTCTCTAAGAACGGGATCATCGCGGGCAGCCTGCTCGTGTTCATTCCGGCCGTGGGCGAGTACGTGATCCCCGAACTGCTCGGCGGCGCCGACACGCTGATGATCGGCCGCGTGATGTGGGACGAGTTCTTCAACAACATGGACTGGCCGATGGCCTCCGCCGTGACGGTCGCGATGGTGCTGCTGCTGCTCGTGCCGATGGCGCTCTTCCAGCACAACCAGGTCAAGCAACTGGAGGAAGGCAAATGATCAAGCCCAACCGTACGCTCTCCACGGGCGTTCTCACCCTCGGGTTCCTGTTCCTCTATATCCCGATCATCAGCCTCATCGTGTACTCGTTCAACGAGTCCAAGCTCGTCACGGTGTGGTCCGGCTTCTCGCTGAAGTGGTACGCGGCGCTGCTGCAGGACGACGAGCTGCTGAGCGCGGCGTGGCTGTCGCTGAAGATCGGCCTGATGACGGCCTTCGCCTCCGTCGTGATCGGCACGTGGGCCGGCTACGTGCTCGCGCGCATGGGCCGCTTCCGGGGCTTTGCGCTCTTCGCCGGCATGATCAACGCGCCGCTCGTGATTCCCGAAGTCATCCAGGGCATTTCGCTGCTGCTGCTGTTCGTCGCGATGGAGCAGTTCCTCGGCTGGCCGAAGGGCCGCGGCGTGCTGACCATGTGGATCGGTCACGTGATGCTGTGCGTGTCGTACGTGGCGATCATCGTGCAGTCGCGCGTGAAGGAGATGAACCAGTCGCTCGAGGAGGCCGCGCTCGATCTGGGCGCGACGCCGTTCAAGGTGTTCTTCGTGATCACGCTGCCGCTGATCTCGCAAGCGCTCATTTCGGGCTGGCTGCTCTCGTTCACGCTCTCGATCGACGACCTCGTGCTCTCCGCGTTCCTCTCGGGCCCGGGCTCGACCACGCTGCCGCTCGTGGTGTTCTCGCGGGTGCGTCTGGGTCTGAATCCGGAGATGAATGCACTCGCCACGCTCTTTATCAGCGCGGTAACGATCGGCGTGATCGCGGCCAACCAGATCATGGCGGCCCGCGAGAGGAAGCGCCTGCGCGACATGCAACTCGCTTTCGTCCAGCCCGATCCCGCCGAAGCCCTGACGCCGGCCGCCCCTGCCGGCGCGGTGGGCGCGCCGATTGGCCGGCGCGCGGCGTGATGACGCCTGTCGAATAACGAACACATTTAGCGGGACGGTGTACGCCGCCCGCCGTCCCGTACCCGCACGTTGAAGTAGCTGCAATAACGACCAACAAGGAGAATCTCGATGAAGAAGAAGTTAATCTGTCTGCTGGTGGCCGGGGCGCTGCCAGGGCTCGCGCTAGCGGACTCGACCAGCGATCAGATCAAGGCCCTGCAGGCGCAGTTGAACGCCCTGCAAAAAGAGGTGAAATCGCTCAAGACCGAACTGGCGCAATCGAAAACGACGACGAAGGCCGCAGCCACAGGGCCGGTCGTCCCGGCTACCGCCGCCGCTCCGGTCGTGGACATCAGCTCGCCCGACTACGGCAAGGCGCAAGCGAACCTGACCAACGACCAGGTCGATGCGATGAAGCAGCAGATCGCGAGCCAGCAACTCAAGGTCGATTCGCTCACCGACGCCGCCAATACCGGTCCGCTCGCGGGCCTTTCGATCACCGGCTACATCGACCCGACGTATATCTACAACCGCGCACCCGGCACTTCGTCGTTCCTGTTCGCGAACCATACGGGCGCGTATAACTACTTCAACAGCACGTTCGGCGATGTCTACCTCGACATCAAGAAGACCTTCGGCGTAGGCCCGATGGCGCCTTCGGCCGAAATCACGCTCATGCCCAACCGCGGCAACGGCATCACGCTGCTGCAGAACGAGCATGGCGAAATCGGCAACAACATCCTGAATACGGCGGTCGTCACGGTGCCGGTGACCGCCACGGGCACGTTCGTCGCCGGTCTCATGCCGAGCTTCGGCGGCTACGAGGTGCAGCAGTCCAACCAGATGCTCACCCTCACGCACAACCTGCTCTACGACTTCTCGGATCCGGGCAGCTACGTGGGTATTGGCTGGAACTACACGCCGGACGGCAGCCAGTGGGCGTTCAAGTTCATGGTCGGCAACGAGCAGTACCGCACCAATGGCGCGGTCGTGCAGACGGGCCAGAACGCGCTGGGCGACCCGATCACCACGAGCAACAAGATCCCGACGTTCACGGCGCGTGCCGACTACACGTGGTCGAGCGCGCTCGACGTGGGCGGCTCGTTCAATATCGGCCGCCAGACGCTGCCGAGCGCATTCGATTCGACGACGGGCCAGGCCGTGTACGGCGTGGGTGGCCAGGCATCGAGCTCGGGCGGCTACTTCTTCTTCGGCGAAGTGGATGCGACCTACACCCAGGCGGACATCCAGTACAACGCCGAAGTCGATTACGGCCAGCAGCAGCGCGCGGCATTCAACGGCGGCAACGCGCAGTGGTACGGCTTCTCGCTGCTCGCGCACCGCAAGTTCAACGCACCGGTGGTGGGCCGCATGGGCGTGACCGCACGCTACGACCTGCTCGCCAACAGCAAGAACGGCGGCGGTGGCGGCGGCATCGTGCTGAATTCGAATGGCATGGACACGGCCAACGGCTTCGGCATTGGTGCGGACTGCCTGGCGAATTCGCAGGCAGGCGGCGGCTTCGGCTTCGAGTGCAAGGGCGCGACGCGCCAGGACGTGGCGCTCGACCTGCTGTTCTTCCCGACGCAGCAGATCACGGTGAAGGTGGAATACCGCCACGACTGGGCCACGCAGCGCGTGTTCCTCCACGACGACGGTTCGTACGGCAAGAGCAACGACTTGCTGGGCGCGCAGTTCATCTACTCGTTCTGATGAAGTTGGGGCGGGCGGCGGCTTTCAGGGTTCCTGAGCGTCGCCCGCTTTTTGTTTCTACGCTCTCTTTATGCTCAAATTCGCCAATCAGCCACATGCCCCGTCCTGGTACGCGGCCACCGCCAACGACACCACCGCGCATCCTGCACTGGAAGGCGCGATCGAAGCCGATGTTTGCGTGGTCGGCGCGGGCCTCACGGGTGTTTCCGCCGCGCTCAACCTCGCAGAACGCGGTCACCGCGTCGCGCTCGTGGAAGCCTCGCGAGTGGGGTGGGCCGCAAGCGGGCGCAACGGCGGGCAGCTGATTGGCGGCTTTGCCTGCGATATCGACACGTTCGCTCAGTTCATGCCCGAAGCCGAGGTCCGTCAGGTCTGGGACATGGGACTGGAAACACTCGACATCGTGAAGCGGCGCGTCAAGCAGCACAACATCGACTGCGCGCTCACGCAAGGCTATTTCACCGCGGCGAACAAGGCGCGCGACGTCGATGCGCTCAAGCGCTGGCGCGACGAAGCGGCAAGCCGCTTCGGCTACGACCGCTTCCAGTACGTCGATGGCGACGGCGTCGGGAATTACGTGCAGTCGTCGCGCTACGCGGGCGGCCTCTACGATCCCGATAGCGGCCATCTGCATCCGCTCAACTACACGCTCGGACTGGCGCGCGCGGCGGTCGAAGCCGGCGTGCAAGTGTACGAGAACAGCCCCGTCACGCGCCTGCGCGAAGAGAATGGCGGTCAAGTGATCGAAACCGCGCGCGGCAACGTGCGCGCGAAATTCGTTGTGCTCGCATGCAATACGTATCTGGGCGATCTCGCGCCGGCGCTCTCGCGCAAGATCATGCCCGTCGGCACCTATGTGATCGCCACCGAAAAGCTCGGCGCCGAACGCATGAATTCACTGATGCCCGCTCAGGCTGCCGTATGCGACAGCCGCTTCGTGCTCGATTACTTCCGTCCCGCGCCGGACACGCGCCTGCTTTGGGGCGGCAAGGTGAGCTATTCGACCTTCGCCCCGCCTAATCTCGGCGAAGCCATGCGCCGCGACATGCTGAAAACGTTTCCGCAACTCGCCGATGTGAAGGTGGACTACGCGTGGGGCGGCTACGTGGACATCACGATGAACCGCGCGCCGCACTTCGGCCGCCTCTCGCCCACGGTGTATTTCGCGCAGGGCTTCTCGGGGCACGGCGTGAACACCACGGGACTCGCGGGCACGCTGATCGCCGAGGCCATTCACGGCCAGGCCGCGCGCTTCGACCTGTTCGGCAAGATCCGTCACCGCGATTTCCCCGGCGGCGCTACACTGCGAACCCCTGCCCTCGTGCTCGCGATGGCGTGGTATCGAATGAAGGACCTGCTTTGATGACACTCGACCTCGACGCCCAGGCGGACGCTCTCGCCCGCCACTCGTACTACGAAGCCACCGCCACGCGCCCCGCCGACGACGACCCCGTGCTGGAAGGCACGCTCGACGCCGACGTCTGCGTGATCGGCGCGGGTTTCGCCGGGCTCTCGGTCGCGCTCGAGTGCCGCGCGCGCGGCCTTTCGGTCGCGGTACTCGACGCGCATCGTCCCGGCTGGGGTGCATCGGGCCGCAACGGCGGGCAAACGCTCGTGGGTTTCGCGAAGGACGAGGTGCTCGAAAAGCAACTCGGCGCGCAGGGCATACGCGCCGCGTGGGCGCTTTCCATCGAAGGCGTGAACCTCGTGCGCGAGCGCATTGCGCGCTACGGCATCGATTGTGACTTCACGCCGGGCTATCTGACCGTTGCGACGAAGGCAAAGCGCGTGCCCGATCTGCGCGCGTGGATGGACGCGGCGCGCACACGCTGGGGCTACGACCGCCTCGAATGGCTCGATACCGACGCCACGCGCGCCCGTGTGGCGTCGCAGCGTTATATCGCGGGTGTCTACGATCCGGTCTCGGGGCATCTTCATCCGCTCAAGTACTGTCTTGGCCTTGCTGCCGCCGCGCGTCGCGAAGGCGCGCAACTCTTCGCGCATACGCGCGCGCTCGAAGTCGTGCGCGGCGAGCGGCCCGTGGTGAAAACCGCACGGGGGGAAGTGCGCTGCCGCTTCGTGGTGTCGTGCTGCAACGCCGCGCCGGGCGGCGTCTTGCCAGGCGCCGTGGCTGCACGTATCGCGCCGATCGCCTCTTACATCATCGCGACCGAGCCGCTGGGTCGTGAACTGGCAGACTCGTTGATCGCGCAACGTTTGGCGGTGTGCGACAACAACTTCTTTCTCGACTATTTCCGCGTCTCGGCGGACGATCGCATGCTGTTCGGAGGCCGCGCCGATTCGACCGGCGCTGCGCCCGAACGCCTGACGGCGGCCATGCAAACGCGCATGAGCGATACGTTCCCGCAACTCGCTGGGGCGCGCGTGGAATACGCGTGGGGCGGCTTCGTCGATGTCACGCGTAACCGCGCACCCGACTTCGGCGCGATCGACCCGAATTATTACTATGTGCAAGGTTTTTCGGGGCACGGCGTCGCGCTCACGGGCATTGCGGGGCGTCTCGTTGCGCAGGCCATCGTCGGCGAGCGCGCCTCGTTCGATCTGTTCGCGCAACTGCGGCACGCGCGCTTCCCCGGCGGCCCCGCGTGGCGGCGGCCCGCGCTCGAAGTCGGCATGCTGTATCACCGTGTCATGGAAATGTTCTGAAGCGGCACGCCCTGCACGTTCTCCCGCACTGTTATACCCTTGCGAAAGTCCGCCGCGCTCGCGCGGCGCACGCACTCCTTCTGCTTGAATCGCCTTTTCGCCAGGAGCAACAGCAATGGATTACGTCAGGTTCGGCTCGACAGGGCTGCAGGTTTCGCGTCTTTGCCTCGGTTGCATGACTTACGGCGTGCCCGAGCGCGGCACGCACCCGTGGACGCTGGGCGAGGACGCCAGCCGTCCGCTCATTCGCCAGGCGCTCGACGCCGGCATCAACTTTTTCGACACTGCGAACACGTACTCGGACGGCACCTCGGAAGAGATCGTCGGGCGCGCGCTGCTCGAATTCGTGAAGCGCGACGACATCGTGCTCGCGACGAAGGTGTACAACCGCATGCGGCCCGGTCCGAACGGCCAGGGCCTTTCGCGCAAAGCCATCCTCACGGAAATCGATCATAGCCTCAAGCGCCTCGGCACCGATTACGTCGATCTCTATCAGATCCATCGCTGGGACTACAACACGCCGATCGAAGAAACGCTCGAAGCGCTGCACGATGTGGTGAAAGCGGGCAAGGCGCGTTACATCGGCGCTTCGTCCATGCATGCGTGGCAGTTCAGCAAGGCGCTCTACACGTCGCGTCTGCACGGCTGGACCGAGTTCGTGAGCATGCAGGACCACGTGAACCTGCTCTATCGCGAGGAAGAGCGCGAAATGCTGCCGCTGTGCGCCGATCAAGGCATTGCCGTGATGCCATGGAGCCCGCTCGCGCGCGGCCGCCTCACGCGCGACTGGAACGAAACGAGCGAGCGCGAGGCAACCGACAAGTTCGGCAAGACGCTTTACGGCGCCGACGCGGACAAAGCCATTATCGATGCGGTCGCAACCATTGCGCGTACGCACAACGTCTCGCGCGCGCAGGTCGCGCTCGCGTGGCTGCTGCACAAGCCCGGCATCACTTCCCCGATCATCGGCGCCTCGAAGCCACAGCATCTCGAAGACGCCGTCGCGGCGCTCTCGCTCAAGCTCTCCAGCGAGGAGATCAAGACGCTTGAAGCACCATATCTGCCGCATGTGATCGCGGGTCATCAGTAAGCGGCGAGGCCGCTGCCAGACGTTCGCGCACGATGCGCGCGAGTGTTTGCATGAGCGTGTCGGCAACGCGCGGCGGCGTTTCCGCATAGCCGAGCAGGAAGCCGTTGTAGCGCGTGGCGTCCGGGGCATCGACGCCATCGAAGCAATACGCGCTCAATGGCGAGAGATGCAGGCCATGTGCGCGCGCGGCTTCGCTCACCTCGGCATCGCTGAGCGGTGCATCGAGGCGCACGCTCAAATGCATGCCGCCCGCGTCCGCCGAGACCGTCATGATGCCGGCCAGATGTTTGTCGATTGCCGCGACGAGGCCGTCGCGGCGTTCTTCATAGAGCTTGCGCATGCGCCGCAAATGGCGCGCGTAACGTCCGCTTTCGATGAATTCCGCCAGCGCCAGCTGTTCCGCCACGCGCCCCTGGCGCATGAGCGTGTGATGCGCCTGCGCGAACTGCGCCGCCACACGCTGCGGCACGATCATGAAACCGATGCGCAGGGCCGGAAAGAGCGTTTTGCTAAAGGTGCCGAGATAGATCACGGGTGCGTCGTCGGCCAGGCCCTGGATCGACGGCAGCGGCGGTCCATCGTGGCGCAGTTCGCTGTCGTAGTCGTCCTCGACGATCCACGCGCCGCACGCACGCGCCTGCTCGATCAGCGCGAGCCGCCGCTCGAGGCTCAGCACGCAGCCAAGCGGATACTGGTGCGACGGCGTGAGGTAGACGAGTCGCGGCGGCCGCTCGCGCCAGTCCTCGGGGCGCGCCGCCATGCCCGCCGCATCGACGCTCATCGGCACGAGTTGCAGCCCTGCGGCCGTAAAGGCCACGCGTGCGCCGAGATAGCCCGGATTTTCGATCCACGCGCGTTCGCCCTCGTCCGCGAACAGACGCGCGCACAAGTCGAGGCTCGACTGCGTGCCGTCCGTGACGAACACCTGGCCGGGCTGGCAGCGCACGCCGCGCGAAACCCGCACGTATTGCGCAATGGCCTGGCGCAGCGCCGGCATGCCCGCGCTATCGCCATAGCCGAGATCGTGTGCGCGCAACTCGCGCAACGCGCGCTCGACGGCGGTGCGCCATTGCGCGTAGGGAAACGCGTCGAGCGCGGGCACGCCTGGGCGCAGCGCCTTGGGACCGTCGCGGCCCATGCGGCGCGGCGGCAGGTCGCGCACGCGGCGCGCGAGCGCAGGCGCGGGGTCTTCGCGCAGCGCCGATTGTGCAGGCGTTGCCGCGGCAGTCGCATTGACCGCGTTGACGACCGAACCGTGGCGCGTAGCGCTGACAAAGCCCTCTTCCACGAGCCGCTCGTACGCATAGAGCACCGAATTGCGCGCAATGCCGAGTTGCTCGGCGAGCGCACGGCTCGACGCGAGGCGCGTGCCTTGGCCAATGTCGCCGTCGAGAATCGCGCGGCGCAGGCTCTCGTAAAGCAGGTCCTGCTGCGTGAGCTTGCGCACGGCGCGCTTCGCATAGGCCGCCATCATCAACGCGTAGTCCAATTCCGTGGCTCCATGGTTTTCGATTTCGGTGGGACTAACAATGGTGCCACAAGTCGCCTACGCTTGGGGGTTTGAGTAAGTCCGCAAGCAAGGAGACAACCTATGACCGACACGACGCTTCAAGTCCGCGCCGTCGCACCCGACGATTTCGATGCATGGCTGCCGCTATGGGACGGCTATAACCGCTTTTACGGCCGCTTCGATGCCACCGCGCTGCCGGAACACATCACGCGCACGACATGGTCGCGCTTCTTCGACGGCTACGAGCCCATGCACGCGTTCATCGCCGTGCGCGGCGACCGCGTGCTCGGCCTCGTGCATTTCATCTATCACCGCAACACGATTATGGAAGGGCCGATCTGCTATTTGCAGGACCTGTTCACTGTGGAGGACGCGCGCGGCCAGGGCGTGGGCCGCGCGCTGATCGAAGCCGTGTATGCGCACGCGAAGGCGTCGAATTCGTCGCGCGTGTACTGGCACACGCACGAGACGAATCACACGGCAATGCGGCTTTACAACGACGTGGCCGTGAAGCCCGGCTTCGTCATGTACCGCAAGGACGTTTGAAGCCCCTCAGGCAAGGTCCTTGAGCAACGAGGCGCGCACTTCGCCGTCGATGGTCTGCGTCGGCACGCGGTAATTCGGATGATCGCAGCCTATCGTGAGCGTGGCGCCCTCTCCTAGCCGCGTTTTCATCTGCGGCGTGAGCTCGAAACGCACGAAGTGCACCGCAGAGGTCTTTTCGGCGTTCTCGCGCTCGAGGTCTTCGTCGGCGATCGCGTAGACGGGCGGCTCGCCTTCCACCTGCACGAACACCTTGTCCTCGATGCCGATGAGCCGCGCGAGCGCCGCGCGCCGCTCGACTTCGCTTTCGTATTCGAGCTGCATGGTCGCCTTCAGGTTGCCGCCGTCGGGCACGAGCGGCAGATAGGCCGCGAGTTCGCCCTGAATGCCATCTTCATCGAAGATCTTTTCGATGTGCAGCATCTCCTGAATCTGATAGCGGATCGTGGTTTCGTCCTCGAACAGGAACGTGAGGTGATTGCCGAGCGCCACCGCGCGCTGCTTCTTGTGCTCGATGATGCGCTTGCGCATATCGCCCCGCACCCTGGCGTAGGCTTCCAGCGTCAACAGCGAATTTCTCGCGATCGTCATGAGTCGTGCCTCGTGTTGGTTGCGTGTTGCCGTCGGGACCTAAATGCCATAGGCGCGGCGCAGCAGAGTGATGGGGTGAGCGAGCGGCGGCTCGCCTAGCTGGTTTTCTTCGATGCCCTGCGCAATGTGATGCCCCGCAAGCTGGCAATCGGACGAGATGAAATTCGGCTCTGCCTGACCCATCTGCTTGAACACGGGCGTGCCGATCTTCATCGACATGGCGTGGAATTCCTTCTTCACGCCAAACGTGCCCGCGTGCCCCGAACAGCGCTCGACCACGGTCACCTTCGTTTCGGGCACGAGCGAAAGCAGGTCGAAAGTCTTGCGGCCAATGTTCTGCACGCGCGCATGACACGGCACGTGATACGACACGTTGCCAAGCGGCGCGCGAAAATCGGTCTTGAGCAGGCCGTCGCGATGACGCGCCACAAGATATTCGAACGGGTCCCAGAACGCGTCGCTCACGGCTTTCGTATTGGCGTCGTCGGGGAACATCAGCGGCAGTTCGTGCTTGTACATGAGTACGCAGCTCGGTACCGCGCCAATCAGCGCGTACCCCTCGCGCGCGTAACGCGCGAGCAGCGGCATGTTCTGAGACTGCTTGTGCGCCACGCCTTCCAGATTGCCTTGCTCCAGCAGCGGCATGCCGCAGCACCATTCGCTTTTCACCAACTCGTAGGGAATCTCGTTGTGGTCGAGCACCGCGAGCAGGTCGTGACCAATGCCGGGCTCGTTGAAATTCACGTAACAGGTCGCGTAAATCGCGACCTTGCCCGGCGTGCGCTCGCCGTCGCGCACCTCGGTCGATGCCGCGCGTTTTGCAACGTTACGAAACTTGTGCGTGGCGAAGTCGGGCAGCCACGCCTTGCGATCGACGCCCAGCATGTCTTCCATCGCGCCGCGCATCGCCTTCGTGTGGTTGATCGCGTTGACCGTCTGCGTGACGATGGGAATGCCGGCGATCTGGCCTAGCGCGTCGGTGTTCGAGAGCACGCGGTCGCGCAGCTTCACTTCGCCCTTGCGATAGTGAACCGCCTTGGCCCGCAGCATGAGATGGGGAAAGTCCACATTCCACGGATGCGGCGGCACATAGGGGCACTTCGTCATGTAGCAGAGATCGCACAGATAGCACTGGTCGACGACCTTGTCGAAAGACGCCTTGTCGACGTCGTGCGCTTCGCCGCTATCGGTTTCATCGACGAGATCGAACAGCGCGGGAAACGCGCCGCATAACGACACGCAGCGCCGGCAGCCCGCACAGATATCGAACACGCGCGCGAGTTCCGTATCGAGCTGGGCCTGGTCGTAAAAAGCGTCGGAGCGCCAGTCGAGCGGATGGCGCGTGGGCGCTTCGAGACTGCCTTCCTTGTGGGGCATGACGTCTCCTTCTTTTATTTATCAGCGAAATACGCGGCAGGGCGAGCGCGCGCATACGCGCGCCGGTACTCGCCCGGCACGCGAAACAACAAGCGCGCGTCATGAATGCGTGCCGGGAAGCACGCGTCGATGCTCAATCCGCCAGCACTTCCAGCGCCTTCGTATAGCGGTTGGCGTGGCTGCGCTCCGCCTTGGCTAGTGTCTCGAACCAGTTCGCGATTTCGTCGAAGCCTTCGTCGCGCGCGACCTTGGCCATGCCGGGGTACATGTCGGTGTATTCATGCGTTTCGCCTGCAATCGCCGCTTGCAGATTCAAACGCGAGCTGCCGAACGGCAGCCCGGTTGCCGGGTCGCCTACCGCTTCCAGATATTCGAGGTGACCGTGCGCGTGGCCGGTTTCGCCTTCGGCGGTCGAGCGAAACAGCGCCGCGACATCGTTTTGTCCTTCTACGTCGGCCTTGGCTGCGAAATACAGATAACGGCGGTTGGCCTGTGATTCACCGGCGAATGCATCCTTGAGGTTCTGTTCCGTCTTCGAGCCCTTTAGCTGTGACATCTGTGCCTCCATGGTTCGACCTGATAGGTGGGGACGCGACGCAATTCGCCTTCGTGCAGGCGACTTCGCCGCACTATCAATCTAGGTTGTGGCGTTTGCTATCCCAATTGTGATTTTCAATCCCGGCGATAGCGTAGCCGGGTTTACGCGGGCCCAGACTGGCATAAACGGGGCCAGTCCAGGCACGCGCCGTGCGCGCGGCGATCTGTCCTGCACTCTTCACTTTGCGCGCGCTCGGAGTCGTCCTAGACTTTGGTATTGCCGACGCGCCCGATCCACTTTGCGGAGATGCCATGCGACTTACGATCCTGATCAACGGTTCCGATCCGACCGTCAATCATGACTATGCTGTGCTCTGGCTCGATACCGACCAGCAACGCTGGTCCCGCGAGTCTCACGATGGGATCGACCTGCCAGAATGGGGTGAATTGCGCGACGTGAATGGTGTCACGTCGCTGTGCGCGCCGCTCGAAAACGAGCCGCTGTGCACGCTACGCGGTCTGCATGTGAATCGCCGTCAGGAAATCAGTTCCGCACACGGCGACGCAACCTGGTCATGCGAAGCCTCGCACTCGCCGATGGAAGGCCAATGGCGCCTCCAGGCCGTGGATCGCCAGATGGTCCACGCCGAGCATTCGCTGTTTGCAGGCTGAATCGTTTTGTTGATGACGTAATCGATTGAATGCAGGCGGCATCGTTTGCCGCCTCGCTCCTCGCGCAGCAACGCAACGCTGCCGCGCTCATTGCATCTGATTCTGAATCACCTCTCGCTTGCGCCCGCCCACCCGGCGGGCGCGCGTTTTTTGCGCCGCGCTTTCTTCCCGCCTCCACGCGCTGTCATGCGCCCGCTATACTTTCAGCCCGCTTGATAGTCCACTTTAAAGCACGCTCCATCCCACCCCGTTCCAGCCACTCCCCTAGATGAAGAAGCTGTTCGCCTCACTGATTTCCTCCCTGCTGCTCGCCGCCGCCAGCCACGCTTACGCCGCGCCTGCCTGTTCGCAATTCGTGCCCAACGGCCAGTTCCCGACACTCACGAATCAGCGCATGGCGCCCAGGACGCGCATGCTTTGCTACTCGGATTTCGTCGTGCTGCATTCCGGTGTCACGCACGGTCCGCTGTGGTCCGCCGAGCATCTCACGCGCGATCACCTCGAAGCCGCGAAGGACATGACGCGCACGAACCGCTTTTTCGAAGACGACCGCCTGCCGGAAGGTGAAGGCGCGACGCTCGCCGACTACAAGCGCAGCGGTTTCGATCGCGGCCACATGAGCCCGGCAGGCAACCGCTGGAATGCGCAGGCGATGGCGGAATCGTTTTCACTCGCCAACATCGTTCCGCAGAATCGCGACAACAACCAGCGCCTTTGGGCGCATATCGAAACCGCCGTGCGCAAGCTCGCGTCGAAGTATGGCGAAGCCTACGTCGTGACTGGCCCGCTCTTCACGGGCGCGCAGTTGCAGACCATTGGCGCGACCCGCGTGCTCGTCCCGACGCAGATCTTCAAAGTCGTGTACGTGCCTTCGCAGCAGCTCGCGTTTGCCATCGTCGCCGACAATACGGCTGTCGACCGCTATGACGTGCGCTCGGTGCGCGATCTCGAAGCGCAGAGCGGCATTGCGTTCCCGGGCATTCCGGCGGATGTCGCGGCGAAGGAAAAGGTCTCGTTCAACGGCCGCGGCTTTGCCGTGAGCAAATGGGGCTGGTAAGCGGGTAAGTCGGTGGTGGCGCGACGGGAGCGCTAGATGTCGAGCCGCGAGACTTTAGAGCCCTCTAGCGAAACACCCGCCATCAGGCCGCCATTCGTCAGCACGAACGCTTCGATGGGGTTCACCGCCGTCGAAGTATCGATCTTGCCGTTGGCACCCATTTTCACGAGCGCGACGGTGGCGTCCGCGCCCGCGCTCCAGCCGCTGCTGCGCTTGAAGCGGTCGAGCGAGGAGCGCGTCATGAACGCATAAACGATGGCGCGCGATTGCGCGCCGATCTGGGCGCCGAACGAGCCGCCCATCGTCGTGAAGTAGCCGAGCGTGCGGCCTTCCACGCGCAGTGCGCCGCGCCCATATTCGGCCCCGATCACGAAACCCGCACCCACGACCTCCGGAAATACGAGCACGCCACGCGCCTTGGCAATGAGTTCGCGAGCGCCCTGCACGGTGCGATAAAGGCGTGCGAGTGTTTCGTCAACACCCGTGTCGATCTCGCGGCGCGCGACGGCGTTCTCCGTGGCGGGATCGGCATCGGCGGAACCCGAAGTTGTCGTGCAGCCCGCGCTCGCCGCGAGCCAGGCGGCAATGGCCAGCGAGCTGGCGAGGAATTCCCTTCTTTTCATTTTGATTCGATATCCTGCGTAATTATTGAGGCGCCTTTGGCAGCTGCGCGAGCGGATCGACGGGCTTGCCGTTCTCGCGCACCTCGAACATGAGGGCGGAGATGCCGGCGCCATCCGTGCCGCTCACGGCAATCGCCTGGCCCTGCTTCACCGTGTCGCCCTCCTTCACGAGCAATCGTGCGTTGCGGCCGTAGGCCGTGACGAGACGCGCGTCGTGCTTCACGATGACGAGCTTGCCGTACGCCTGCATGCCACTCCCGGCATAGACCACGCGACCCGATGCCGCCGCTTTCACCTGTTGGCCCGGCGGTCCGGCGATCACCACACCCTTCGATTTCCCCTTGAAGGGCTGAGCAACGCTGCCCTCGATCGGCCAGATGAAGCGGGCGTTGCTGCGCGCGGCGGGTGACGCGTTCGCCGCGGCGGCCGTTGCGGTTGCGGGCTTGCTTGCCGAATTGGCCGCTTGAGCGGCTATGGGCTTCGCGGGCGCAGTCGCGGGCGCGGCGGTGGCTGCTGCGGCGGCCGCGGGCGGTGCGACGCGCAATAGCTGGCCCACCTGGACCTTCCCGTCGGCGGGCAGCTTGTTCCAGCTCACGAGGTCGGCAGGGCGCTGGCCAGAGGCTTTCGCAATTCGATAGAGCGTGTCGCCCGGCTTCACGCGATACAAGCCGGATGGACTCGACTCGGCGGCGGGTTTCGCAGGCAACGCCGAAGCGGCCACAGCCGGCGGCGGCACCGCGGTCGTCGTGACGCCGGTGTCGGCGGCCGGCCCGGCCTCTTCGCCTTCCGGTGTACGCCACGGCGTGATCGTGCAGCCGCTCAATGTGAATTCAAGCGTGATGGCTAACGCGAGCGTCGCGCCGAGTGCGATGCGCGAGGCCGTGGCGCGTCGTGTTGCCCCTTGATGCTGGCCGCGCATCGTCAGGCCCGCGGATCGGCGTTGTCCGCCGTGCCCGCTCCCGCGTTTTCAGATACCTTATCCAGAATTCCCATCGATGACTCCTTGCTCGCACTGAGGCAGATCGTCCGCGCCTGGGGGCGCGGGTGCGTCATCATCGTTGGTTTGCCTGTGGATGCCGCGGTTTAGCGCGAGCGAATTGACCTGCATCAGCGCGTGCGGTGTGTCTGCGTGTGGCTTTGACATTGACGTGACAAGTCCGCCACTAATTTAGGCAGAAACCACAAAGAGAATTGAAGGCGGCGCGCCTGGCTTCCTATAATGCGGGCCCCAGATCGCGCCACTACCCGGGGCGCGCCCCCGTCACGCAGAAGGAGGATCAAACGGTGTTCGACCCATACGCAAACGACAGCGACGTGCTCAACGTGCAAGGCGACGCGCTCACGCTCACGAACGGCACGACGCGCGTGACGCTCGCCGGCACGCTGGCGTTCACGCGCGACAAACGCGGGCTCGCGGCCGCGCTGGCGCTGAAGGCGGCGCTCGACGACGTCGTGAAGAAACTGCAGGCCGATGCACACCTGCCCGCGAAGGTCGCCGACGAGCCGGACGAGAAGCCCGGCGTCGTCGACAATCCGTTCAACTGATAGCGCTTAAGCGAAGCGCGAGTTAGAACGGCTTGCCTTCGCTCTCGCGCCAGGCGCGCGCCATGAGCGTGTTCGAGGGCAGCGTTTCGTCGAGCAGCTTCTTCGCGCTTTGCGCACCCGCGATCGGCAGGCCGGTGGGATCGATCGCGCCGATCTGCGCGAGCACCGACGCCTGGTCCCAGTAGATGTGCTCGTTATAGAGCTTGTTGCCGCGAAAGCAGATCACGGCAAGCATCGGCACTTCGAAGTACTTGCCCGTGGGCGCGAGGCCCGGCAGCAGCCAGTCGATCTCGCGGTCGTGCGTGCAGCAGAAGATGAACTCGTCCACCACGCGGTCCGAGCCGATCGTGCGCGAGATCGGGATCAGGCGCGTGTCCTCCGGGTTCGAATGCACGAAGTGGTGCGTGTAGAAGCGCTTGAGTTCGTCGTGGCCCACGCCGCCCGTCATCGTGGGAATGTGGTTGACGTAGGGTTGCGCGACCATCGTCGGCATCACGTCGCTCGGGTTGCGCGCGACGAACTCGTGATAGCAGTGCTCTTCCCACAGCGCGTTGAAGTCGTAGATCGGGCCGAGCACGCGGCGCAGCATGGCGAGCGTGCGCGAGTACGCCATCATCGTGGCCGGCTTGTCGTACTGTGGGCGCGAAGACGACGCGAACGCGTGGTCGCAGCCCGGGTAGGTATACAGCTCGACGCCCGGCTTGTCCGCCAGCGCCGCGGCAATACGTTCGCGCGTGGCAGCGTCGCAATAGGCGTCGTCGGCGCCGAAGTGCAGCATGAGCGGGCACGTGATGCGTGCGGCTTCGTCCAGATTGTTTTCGAGGCCAACGGCGTAATAGCCGATCGCGCAATCGACATCGGTGCGCGTCGCGCTCAGATACGCGAGCTTGCCGCCCAGGCAGAAACCCACCGCGCCGACCTTGCCGCGATGCTGCGGATGCGCGCGCAGCGCGGCGAGTGTTTGCGCCACGTCCTGCATCGCGAGGTCGACGTCGAAACGCTCGTAGAGCGAGAACGCCTTTTGCGCGTCGGCGCCTTCGTAGCCTAGATCGACGTTCGGCTCCAGACGCCAGAACAGGTCCGGCACCATCACCACGTAGCCTTCCTCGGCGTAGCGGTCGGCGAGCGCGCGCATGTAGCCGTTTACGCCGAAGATCTCCTGCAGCAGCACGAGGCCGGGGCCGCTGCCCTCGGGCGGCAGTGCCGTGTAGGCACGAAATTCGCCGCCGTCATGCGACTTCACCTGGGTCCATTGTCCGTTCATCGGTGTGTCTCCTCCCTTCGTCCTGGTTAGTTGCGGTAGGTTAGCGTCGATCTCGCGCCAGCGCAGCGCGCGCAACATTTCACGCCGCACCGAAGCCGCCCGCCGCCGCAAGCGGCGGCAAGGCCGACTCGCCGCGTATCCACGCGTACTGCGCAAGCTCGGCCATTTCCTTGTCGCCGCGGCTGTCGCCATAAGCGTAGAGCGTGGCCGGCGCATGCTCGCCCCACCATGCGCGCAGCCGCGCGACCTTCTCCGGACCCCAGCAGTTGTTGCCCGCCAGATGGCCCGTGTACACGCCATCGCGCCACTCGAGTTCGCTCGAAAGCACGGTGCCGATGCCCACGGTCTTCGCCCACATGCGCAGATAGATCGACGGCGACGCGCTCACGAGCACGACCTCGTGCCCGAGCGCCTGGTGTTCGGCCACGCGGGCGAGCATGTCGGGGCGCAGCAGCGCGGGCAGACTCCGCTCGACGAAGCGCTGCGCAGCGGCTTCGAGCGCCTCGCGCTGCACGGGCCCCATGGCGGCGTACAGGAAGCGCGCCTTGGTGGGCCCGCGCGGCGACCAGCCGAGCGGGACGCCGATGAGCGAAGGCAGGCAGCGCAGCACGGCGGCGGCGATGCGGGCAGAGCCGGCGGCGTCGAGCATGAAGGCGCGAAAGCTGTCGGACGTGGTGATGGTGCCATCAAAGTCGAATGCGGCGATGACGCGGTCGTTCATGAAGCGATAGAAGCCATGCGTGAAAGAGAAAGGCGACGCGGCTCGGCGCGCCGAACGGGCGTCATTGTCGGCGCAAACGCGCTGCGGCTGCAAACGCGGCACCGGCATCCAACACGATATTGACTTAGTTGGTCAATGTGTATCGATATGGACGTGCATTGATGCTGAAACGTTAGCGTCACTGCGCTTGCGCTGCGAGGCCCGCGGCATCGACGATCTCGATTTCGCCGTAGCGCAACGCGAGCCACCCCTCGCGCTCGAACTGGCGCAGGATCTGGTTCACCGTTTGCCGCGAGAGCGCCAGCATCAGCGCGAGATCCTCCTGCGGCACGTTAATCACGAGGCGCGAGCGCGACGCCCCGTGCGCGGCGGCTGACTCCCCGTACTCGTTCGAGAGCAGCAGTAAGCGGCGCGCCACGCGCGCGGAAGCGCCCAGCAACGCGCTTTCCTCGATGGCGTCGAACGCCAGCCGCAGCTTTTGCGCGAGCAGCAAGCCAAACGCATGCCAGTACGCAGGCGTTGCGTCGAGCAGCGCCACGAGCGCCGCGCGCGGCACGTGAAAGAGCGTGGCGTCGCGCTCCGCGTAAGCGTCGTGCGTACGCGCGCCGCCGTCGAAGAGCGTGATCTCGCCGAACCAGTGCGCGGGCCCGACTACGGCGAGCAGCGCCTCGCGGCCCGCTACGCTCGCCGCCCCCACGCGCACCGCGCCTTCCAGCACGCAGTAAAGGCCGTCGTCGGGGTCGCCGCGCATGAACAGGCGCTCGCCCGCCTGCAGCGTGCGCACGCGCCCCGCCGCGCGCAGCGCGTCGCGCAACGATTCGGGCGCGCCGCGAAACCACGCGCTGCGTTCGAGCGCGGCGGCGGACGTTGAACTGGCGCTGATTGTCGGGGTGGAACGAGAAGTCATCGGGGCTGGGCAAGCGGGCCAGGCGGCCCGCACAAGGCGGCGCAATTGGCGCAAATCGGCGCAATTGTCGGTTAGCCGAAGGTTTGCGCTCGTGAGCCCGACGATCATAATGATTTTGGAGACAGAGAGACACCCATGAGTAACCTGACCGAGCAACTCACCCAGTACGCGGCTTATCACCGCGACGCGCGCAACATCGGCACGCATTTCGTCGGCATTCCGCTCATCGTGCTCGCGCTTGCGGTGCTGCTCTCGCGCCCGGCGATCGCGCTCGCGGCGTTTGGCCTCCCGGTTCCGGTGTCGCTTGCCTGGCTCCTTTTCGGCGCCGCAACGATCTATTACCTCGTGCTGGACGTGCCGCTCGGCCTCATGATGGCGGTCGTCTCCGCCGCGTGCGTGGCGTTCGGCGCATGGCTCGCGCAGCAAGGCACCGCCACGTGGCTCGCCGGCGGCGTGGGGCTGTTCGTGGTCGGCTGGATCTTCCAGTTCGTCGGGCACATTGCGTGGGAGCACCGCAAGCCGGCCTTCGTCGACGATCTCATAGGCCTCATGATCGGCCCGCTCTTCGTGCTCGCCGAAGCGCTGTTCAGCTTCGGCTGGCGCCCGCAGCTGCGGGCGGCTATCGAGGCGAAGGTGGGACCTACGCGCATCAATCCGCCGCGCACCAGGGAGGCGCGGCAATAGGCGGCCGCTGGACCACCCTCAGCGTTCGAACCGTATGAGCCGCGCCGCGTGCACCGCCGTGAGCGCGACGGCGAGCCAGATCGGCACATAAGTCCCGAGCTGGCGCATGCCGAGATGCTCGCCCAGCAGCGTGACCGAAACGATCACGAGCAGCACCGGCTCGACATAGCCGAGGATGCCGAAGAGCGCCATCGGCAACAGCCGGCTCGCTTTCAGATACGACGCGAGCGCGACGGTGCTGAGCACGCCGAGTCCGGGCAGCAGCACGAAGGCGAGAAACTTGTGCGCGTCGAGCAGCGCGAGCGAGCCGCCAGCGCGCACTTCGAGCACCGCCACCGGCACGAGCAGCAGCATCTCCACGGCAAAGGTGACGAGCGAATCCGCGTGAATCTTGCGGCGCAGCACGAAATACGGCGGATAGCCGAACGCGACGAGCAGCGTGGGCCAGGAGAACGCATGCGTGGCCCACAACTCGTGCGCCACGCCCATGGCAGCGCACGCCACGGCGAGCCATTGCAGCGGTTCGAGGCGCTCGTGATAGTAGAAGCGCCCCACCAGCACCATGATGAGCGGCAGCAGGAAGTAGCCGAGCGACACCTCCAGCATGCGCCCGTGCAGCGGCGCCCACAGAAACACCCACAGCTGCGAGCCCAGCAGCGCGGCGCTCGCCACCAGCGCGAGCGCGGTGCGCGGCTCACGCACCATACGCGCGACGAGCGCACGCAATTGCGGCGCGCGCTTGCGCACCACCAGCAGGGCCAGCGCGCCAGGCGCGGTCCAGATCACGCGCCACGCGAAGATGTCGAGGCCGCCGAGCGGCGCCAGCAGGAGCGTGTAGGCCGACATCAGCGCGAACAGCGCCGAAGCGCCCACGGAAAGCGCAATACCGCGCCCGGGTTCGTACTGGCTCATCGGGACGCGCGGGTAAGGAAAGCGAAAGCGGAAAGATCGCGTGCGGCGCAGCGCGTAGATTTCGCGCGCGCGGGTAAAAACATTGTCATTTGAATTGGCTATTGAATAAGGCGCGGGCCGGCGTTGCCGTCGGCGAGACCGCATTCTAGTCGTGTTTTGGCAGCGGCAGGCGGCGCAAACCCATGCCAGACAAGGCGGGTACACGCCGTGCGGGCTTGCGGGCCGGATGCTGGCCGCGGAATTTAGTCCGGCAGATCGCGCAGCGATGGACTAGAACGTAAGTCTCGCCATGCCAGCCCGCCGCCGCCTTGACTGGTTGGAATTCGCGGCTGGAATACGCTTCGACGAGCGAATTTTCACCGGTGCCGCTGGAGCCGCGCCTCGCCCGTCCTGGAGCGCCACGCCTTCGCCGGTCGCCGCGATTCACGACGCCGTCCCCAACGTCCAACGCCCCCTGGAGCCCGCATGCCACGTTCTGCGCCCCGCCCCGCCGTTGCCGACCCCGCCCGCGCATTCGCCCTTTCCCCTGCCGCCAGCGCATTCGCCGCCGAAGTGCGCGCGGGTTTGACGCGCTCGCCGCAAAAGGAATTGCCATCGAAGTATTTGTACGACGAAGTCGGCTCGGCCCTCTTCGAGGTCATCACCGTGCTGCCCGAGTACGGCGTCACGCGCAGCGAGGAGCGCCTGCTCACGCGCTTCGCGGCCGAGATCGTCGAGGCACTCCCCTCCGACGTGAAAGTCGCCGAACTCGGCAGCGGCAGCGGCCGCAAAACGCGCCGTATTCTCGAAGCGCTGTGCCGCAAGCGCCCTACCTCCTACTGCCCGATCGAGATTTCGCGCACCGCCCTGCAGCTGTGCCGGCGTGAGCTGGCCGATATCGAGCGCATTTCGATCGTGGGTTACGAGCGCGACTATCTTGCCGGTCTATCGGAGGTGAGCCGCCAGCGCAAAGAAGGCGAGCAGCTGCTCGTGCTCTTTCTCGGCAGCACGATCGGCAACTTCGCGCGCCTCGCGGCCACACGCTTCCTGCGCGACGTCCGCACGATGCTGCGCCCCGGCGACACGCTCCTGCTAGGCACCGACCTCGTGAAGCCCGTCGATACGCTGATCGCCGCCTACGACGACGCCATCGGCGCCACGGCCGCGTTCAACCTGAACCTGCTTGCGCGCATCAACCGCGAGCTGGACGGCGACTTCGACCTGAACGACTTCGAGCACGTCGCGCGCTTCAATCCGGATGTGCGCAGCATCGAGATGCATCTGCGCGCGAAGCGCGACGTGCACGCCGGGGTGCACGCGGCGAATCTCGCCGTTGAGATCGGTGCAGGCGAGACGATCTGGACCGAGAGCAGCCACAAGTACCACGCCGACGAAATTCCGGCAATCGCCGCCGACGCGGGCTTCGAATGCGCCCGCCAGTGGGTCGAAAAGGAATGGGGATTTGCGGAGAGTCTGCTCGCCGTAAAGTAAGCGGCGGCTGTGAAACGAAAAAGCGGTGCGCCCTTCGCCTGGCGCACCGCTTTTTTATCGGGCGATGTTCAGTGCTGCTCGAAGCGTTCGTAACGTTTTTCGGTCACGCGCTCCTCGCTTTCCACCGAGCTGACGCGTGCGGCCGGCGGCCCGTGGCGCAGCCACGAAAGCATGCGGTCCACCTGGTTCGCCGTGCCCTGGATCACGGCTTCGACCGAGCCGTCCTCCATGTTCGCGACGTAGCCGCGAATGCGCAGCGCGTGCGCCTGGCGCACCGTCGCGTGACGAAAGCCCACTCCCTGCACCGTCCCGCGCACGCGCACGTAGTACGTTTCGAGGCGCGTATCCAGATCCGGTTCGCTCATTGTTCCTTTCTCCATGCATCCGTTACGGTCGGCATTGTAGACGCCAACGCGCACACGCGCCGGGCCCGCGCCACGTACAATCCGTGCCACGCCGCAGCGCCATCACCGAACATGGAAACGACCCCGCAATGACCGACACCTCCCGAGCCAACCGCGATCTCGTCCTGATCACCGGCGCGTCCGGCTTCGTCGGCTCGGCCGTCGCCCGCATCGCGCAGGAAAAGGGCTTTGCCGTGCGCCTGCTCGTGCGCGCGACGAGCCCGCGCAAGAACCTCGAAGCGCTCGACGCCGAGATCGTCACCGGCGACATGCGCGACGCCGTCTCCATGCGTAAAGCGCTCGAAGGCGTGCGCTACCTCTTTCACGTCGCCGCCGACTATCGCCTGTGGGCACCCGATCCGCACGAAATCGAGCGCGCCAACCTCGAAGGCGCCGAAGCCACCATGCGCGCAGCGCTCGACGCGGGCGTGGAGCGCATCGTCTATACGAGCAGCGTGGCCACGCTCAAGGTCACGAGCTCGGGCCACTCCGCCGACGAAACTTCGCCGCTCACCCCCGAGCAGGCCATTGGCGTGTACAAGCGCAGCAAGGTGCTTTCCGAGCGCGCCGTGGAGCGCATGATCGAGCGCGACGGCTTGCCCGCCGTGATCGTCAATCCGTCCACGCCGATCGGTCCGCGCGACGTGAAGCCCACGCCCACCGGCCGCATCATCGTCGAAGCGGCGACGGGCAAGATTCCCGCGTTCGTCGACACCGGCCTGAACCTCGCGCACGTGGACGACGTGGCGAACGGCCATTTCCTCGCACTGGAGCGCGGGCGCATTGGCGAGCGCTATATCCTCGGCGGGGAGAATTTGCCGCTGCAGCAGATGCTCGCCGACATCGCCGGCATGGTGGGCCGCAAAGCGCCGACGATCGCGCTGCCGCGCTGGCCGCTCTATCCGCTTGCGATGGGCGCGGAAGCCGTGGCGCGCTTCACGAAGCGCGAGCCGTTCGTGACCGTCGACGCGCTCAAGATGTCGAAAAACAAGATGTATTTCACGTCGGCGAAGGCGGAGCGCGAGCTGGGTTATCGCGCGCGGCCGTATCGCGAGGGCTTGAAGGATGCGCTCGCATGGTTCCGCGAAGCGGGATATCTGAACGCGAAATGAGCGCGAAGCGGCTGCAAAACAAGGACGAAATGAGCCAGGCTGAGGAAACTGTTACAACTTTTCTTGCGACATGCGTACAACGCCTAAAGGGCAATGCGCGCGAGCTACGGGTAGAATCGCGGGTCTTACCTGAGAAGCTCGCATGAATCTTCAAGACCAGATTGGCGTGCTCGAAGCGGGCGTCGATCAGCTCCTTCAGGCCGCCGCCGCCGCGCACGCACCGCGCGCCGATGAACGCGCCGCAGCAGTTCCCCAGCAGGAATCTCCCGTTGCAAGCAGCGAAGCGGAGCAAGCCGTCGCTGAGCAACCGCAAACCGTTGCCGTCGATACGGCCGCGGAGGCTGCCGATGCCGCCACGGCCGCAGAAGCCGTTGAAGCCGTTGAAACTGCCGCAAGCGCAACCGTGACCGAAACTGCCGAAGCCACCGAACCCGCTGTCGAAGCGGCCAACGAAGCGCCCGCGCAGCCCGAGCTGCACGTTGCGCGCCCGTCGCAGAACGAGATCACGCTGACGATCGGTGGGCAGACGGTGACGCTCAACGCGCTGCAAGTCGGCCAGATGATCGAGGAGCTGTCGAATGCGCGCGCCTCGATGCAGCCCGAACCGCCGCCGGGCATTCCGCAAGGCTGGCGTTTCGCATCGACGAAGAATCCGATGATGGCCGTGCAGAAACAATCCAACGGCGACCGCCTGCTGGTGTTGCGCCACACGGGCCACGGCTGGGTGCCGTTCACGTTCTCGCCCGACATTGCCGTGCAGATGTACATGATGCTCACGCAGCGCTAACGCGCGGGTGGGCACCGTCAAAACGAAAAAGCCGTCGGAACCGACGGCTTTTTTCATTTGCAGGCCCTTAACGTCCCTGCACCGGCGCCTGCACGCGCGCCTTCCACTGACCGCCTTTGCCCCGCCAGAAGCGCCAGGCCGAAGCGAACGTCGCGCCCACATAGAACAGCGCGACGAGCGGCAGGAACGGCGCCCACAGCGGCGAGCGCCGGTAGTAGGCAAGCATGGGCGAGTAGGCGCAGCACATCAGCGCCCAGGCGATCCACGCGGGCCAGCCCTTCGGCCCGAGCACGAGCGCGACCACGGGCGGCGCGAGATAGATGATCGTCATGCCGAGCAGCGTGCCCGCGAGCTGCCACGCCGAGTAATGCAGCTGCGTGAACGCCGTGCGCGCGATCATGTTCCAGATGTCCTTCCACGAATCGTACGGGCGCAGCGACACGCTCTTCGCGGCTACGTCGAGCCGGATCGGATGATGCCCCTCGCCGCGATGCTTGATGCGCGCGGCCAGGCTGCAGTCGTCGATCAGCTCGGCGCGGATCGATTCGATGCCGCCGGCCTCTTCGAGCGCCTGGCGGCGCACCAGCATGCAGCCGCCGGCCGCGGCCGCCGTGCGGTTCTTCGGGTTGTTGACCCAAGAGAACGGGTAAAGCTTCGCGAAGAAGAACACGAACGCCGGGATCAGCGCCTTTTCCCAGAAGGAATCGCAACGCAGCCGCACCATCAGCGAGACGAGGTCGCAGCCTTCAGCCTGCGCGCGCACCACGAGTTGGGCGAGCGCTTCGGGCGGATGGCCGATGTCGGCGTCGGTGAGGAGCAGGTAGTCCGCGGGCAGCTTGAGCGTGCGCACGGCCTCGATGCCCTGCGACTGCGCCCAGACCTTGCCCGACCAGCCCGCCGGCAGCGGCTTGGCCGTAATCACGCTGAGCTTTTCCGGGCACTGCAGCGCGAGCGCGGCGGCGCGGGCGGCTTCGGCGGTGCCGTCGGTGCTGTGGTCGTCGATCACGATCACGTGAAACTCGCCGCCGTAGTTCTGCTGGAGTAGCGAGCTGACGGCCTCGCCAATGGCGTCGGCCTCGTTGCGCGCCGGCACCACCGCGCACGCGGCAGGCCAGCCGGCCGCAGGCTCGACGATCGGCAGCGGTTCGGCCGGGCGGGCGCGCCAGAAACCGCCGCGCCCGAACAGCAGCACGAGCCAGATCAGCAGCGAGAGACAGGAGACGGCAAACAGGATAGTCGTAGTCATGCGTTGTTACTCTCGATCGAAGGTGCGCGCGCGCCCACGCGGCGCGACAGCCACATGGCCGCCGTGCGCAGGAGCACCACGGCCCAGTCGGGGGCGTGCAGCGCAGGCCGCGCGCGGAACACATCGTAGCCGCCGCGCTCGATGATCTCGAGCACGCGCAGTCCGCCATGCACGACGCTGCACAGCTCGAGGCCGAAGCGCCCCGGCACGCGCAGCGCGAGCGGCGCGCCGCTCACCATGAGCGAGCGTGCGCGCGCCACCTCGTGCGCCATCAGCGCGCGCCAGGCGTCGTCCACCTTGCCGGCGGCGATCTGCGCTTCGGTTACGCCAAAGCGCTCCCGGTCGGCTTGCGGAAGGTAAATGCGCCCGCGCGCCCAGTCGGCGCTCACGTCCTGCAAGAAGGTCACCAGCTGCAAGGCGGTGCAGATCGCGTCGGAATCGGCAAGATTCTCGGGCGTCGCTTCGTGGATCAGATGCAGCATCAGATGGCCGACCGGGTTCGCCGAGCGCCGGCAAAAGTCCAGCAGTTCGAAGCGGTCGGCATAGCGCGTCGTGTCGATATCCTGATCGAACGCCGCGACGAGATCGTAAAACGGCGCGAGCGGCAGGCGGCACTCGCGCACCACCTCCGCGAGCTTCGCGAACAACATGGGATGGACGCGCGCGGGGCGGCCTTCGGCCACCGCGTTCAGGCCCTCGCGAAAATCGGCGAGACGCGTGTGGCGCTCCTCGGGGCTCCAGTCGCCTTCGTCCGCGATGTCGTCGAGCGTGCGCGCGACGTGGTAGATCACGCCGACAGGCGCGCGCAGCGCCTTCGGCAGCAGTACGCGTGCTACCGGAAAATCGTCGTAGTGGTCGGGTTCCATCAAGGCGTCCAGAATGGGGTCGTATCCACGGGCGCCATCGAGGCGACCCGCAGGACGCGATATTTTAAGGGTTCCCGGAGCATGTTGCACCGCGCAACGCCGGGACGCCGGCTTCGGATGCCGCCTTTTGCGGTGTGCGCGGCGCGCGTTGCGCAGGCCGCGGCGCACACCGCAGGAGCGCCGCCCAGCAGGCTTTTCGGGGAAAAATCGGCGTGGTCCAGACATCGCCGTCGCGCGCACGCCTCACCCGCGAGTGCTCTACACAGCAAACGAAAGGCGAAGGGGTTAAAATGCGCGTCTAGTTTTTACTCCGTCACCCTTTGGCGGATTTTTTGCATCCTTAATAAATAGACAGCCGCCGGCGATCAGGTCATTTTTACCGATTCGCTCGCCTGACGCGGCAGTCGGAGTTCGCCACCCTATGCGAGTGATCCTTGCCCAACCCCGCGGCTTTTGCGCGGGGGTTGTCCGCGCCATCGAAATTGTCGATCGCGCACTGCAGAAACACGGCGCGCCGGTCTACGTGCGCCATGAAATCGTCCACAACCGTCACGTGGTCGAAAACCTGCGCAACAAGGGCGCGCGTTTCGTGGAAGAGCTCGACGAAGTGCCGGAAGGCGCCGTGGCGATCTTCAGCGCTCACGGCGTGGCCAAGACCGTCGAACGCGCCGCCGAGGAACGCGACCTCGACGTGCTCGACGCCACTTGCCCGCTCGTCACGAAGGTTCATGTGCAGGGCCGCCAGTACGTCGCGGCGGGCCGCACGCTGATCCTGATCGGTCATGCCGGTCACCCTGAAGTAGAAGGCACGATCGGCCAGATTCCCGGCACCGTGCTGCTCGTGCAGAGCGAAGCCGATGTTTCGAAGCTCGATCTGCCGCTCGATGCGCCGCTCGCGTACGTGACGCAAACCACCCTTTCGGTGGACGACACGCGCGGCATCATCGATGCGCTGCTCGCGCGGTTCTCCGACATCGTCGGCCCGGACACGCGCGACATCTGCTACGCGACGCAGAACCGGCAGGCCGCGGTGCGCGAACTGTCTGACCAGGTGGACGTGCTGCTCGTCGTGGGCGCAACGAACAGCTCGAACTCGAATCGTCTGCGCGAAATCGGCAGCGAAACGGGTGTGCCGAGCTATCTCGTGGCCGACGGCTCGGAAGTGAAGTCCGAGTGGTTCGCCAATGTGCAAACGGTCGGCATCACGGCCGGTGCATCGGCGCCTGAAGAAATGGTTGAGAACGTCATTGACGCGCTTCGCGCGTTGGGGCCTGTCGAGGTGTCGACGATGGCGGGCCGTGAAGAAAAAGTCGAATTCAAGCTGCCGTCGAAGCTCTTGCAACCGCTCGTCGCGCGCGAAGTTTAAGGAGGACACGCTTTGTCTATTCCGCTGCTACAAAAAGTCCGCGTTGGCTCGTACATCTTTCGCCAGCATTTCAGCGGCAACAAGCGCTATCCGCTCGCGCTGATGCTCGAGCCGCTGTTCCGCTGCAATCTAGCCTGCAATGGCTGCGGCAAGATCGACTATCCGGATCCCATCCTGAACCAGCGCCTGTCGCTGGAAGAGTGCCTGGAAGCCGTCGATGAGTGCGGCGCGCCGGTCGTTTCCATCGCGGGCGGCGAGCCGCTGCTGCACAAGGAAATGCCGCAGATCGTGAAGGGCATCATGGCGCGCAAGAAGTTCGTGTATCTCTGCACGAATGCGCTGCTCATGGAAAAGAAGATGGACGACTACCAGCCGAACCCGTATTTCGTCTGGTCGGTGCACCTCGATGGCGACCGCGAAGCGCACGACCACTCGGTCTCGCAGGAAGGCGTCTACGACAAGGCCGTCGCGGCCATCAAGGAAGCGAAGCGCCGCGGCTTCCGCGTAAACATCAACTGCACGCTGTTCAACGACGCCGTGCCCGAGCGCGTGGCGAAGTTCTTCGACACGGTCGGCGAGATCGGCGTCGATGGCATCACGGTTTCGCCGGGCTATGCCTATGAGCGCGCGCCGGACCAGCAGCACTTCCTGAACCGCGAGAAGACGAAGAACCTGTTCCGCGAGATCTTCAAGCGCGGCAACAACGGCAAGAAGTGGTCGTTCAGCCAGTCGAGCCTGTTCCTCGACTTCCTGGCGGGCAACCAGACGTACCAGTGCACGCCGTGGGGCAACCCGGCACGCACGGTGTTTGGCTGGCAAAAGCCCTGCTATCTGGTCGGCGAAGGTTATGTGAAGACCTTCAAGGAGCTGATGGAAACCACCGACTGGGACAAGTACGGCACGGGCAAGTACGAGAAGTGCGCGGACTGCATGGTCCACTGCGGCTTCGAGGCGACCGCCGTGATGGACACGGTGGCGCACCCGCTGAAGGCGGCGCGCGTTGCCCTTACGGGTCCGCGCACGCAAGGCGCGTTCGCGAAGGATATTTCGCTGGATGGCCAGCGTCCCGCTGAATACGTGTTCTCGCGTCACGTCGAGATCAAGCTCGAAGAGATCAAGCACGCGGCCAAGACGAAGAAGCCGGCAACGGTCGCGGCTGGCTGATACGCTTTCGCGCCGCAAGGCGCGAAAAGGGCGCAACGGTTATGACCGTTGCGCCCTTTGTCTTTTTGCGGCGCGCATTTGCGCGCCGCGCGCCCGTCAATGCCCCGCTGACTGCCGAGCCATCGCGATGATGTCACTTTCCTTGATGGTGCGAATCACTTTCTCTTCCGCGCGCAGATCGAGCGATCGGCTCAGCACGTAGTAGCTCGCGCCCGCCACGATCAGCCCAACCAGCCACGCGAGATCGATGCCGTCCATCAGGTGAGCGAAGTAACCCACGAAGATCTCCTTGCCCGATTCGTTGTCGACGATGGCGAAGAACGGAATCATCGCGGCGAAGCCGATCAGATACGCGACAATCCCGCGCGCCTGCCACGCACCGTAGATGCCGTCCGGCGTGAAGAAGTGCGAGATCGCGTAACGCCCCTTGCGCACGAAGAAGTAATCGACGAGATTCACAGCGGTCCAAGGCACGAGGAAGTACAGCATCAGCACGAGGAACGTGTTGAGCAGCGCTACGCCATTACCCTTGATCGACAGCGTGCAGGCCAGCAGGATCGCGCTGATCGTCATCACCGCGCCAATGCGGGCGCGGCGCGTGGGCTTGATCTTGCGGAACGAGTCGACGCCCGTGAGCAGCGTGAGCATCGCGCTGTATGTATTGAGCGCGATGATCGGCAAAAAGCCCGCCACGGAGACGACGACAAGCAGCCTTCCGCAGCCCGGAAACAGCGACGAGCCCACCTGATTGAGCGCGACGAGCGCATCGGATGCCTTCAGTTGCTGCGCGAGCCACGCTCCGAGACCGATCATCCACGCGCCCGACAAAGAGGCGCCAAGGAAGATGGCCGAAATCAGCTTCGCACGGCTCGTATGCTTCGGCAGATAGCGCGAGTAATCGGAGACATACGGCGCATACGAGATGTTATAGCTCGCGCCAATCGCGAACTGCGTGAGGAACGCGACCCAGTTGAAGCCGGGATGCGCGGCGGCGGTCACGGCGGGAACGACAGCGGCACCTTTGCCCGCGCCAAACGCGAGCGCGATCGTCACTAACGCATAGAGCGGCAGCGTCGCGATCAGCGCCCACTTGAACGCCTTGTGCATGAGGTCGTGGCCATAGATCGCGAGCACGCCGCCCGCGAGCGACGCCACGATCGCCACCACGGAAGGATTCACGCCGAACACGTTCTTCAGGCCGTCCATGATCAGCGAGATGTTCACGACGTTGAAGCCCACGAACACGAAGAGCGTGGCAAGCAGCGCGAGCGCGACGCCGCGATAGCCGAACTGCGCGCGCGACTGGATCATTTGCGGCAGGCCCATCTCCGGGCCCTGTGAGCCGTGGAACGCCATGAAGATCGTGCCGAACATGATGCCGAGCGCGCCGCCAAGCGTCGTCCAACCGGCGGAAAGGCCCATGCTCGGACCGACGAAGCCGATGGAGATGGTGAAGAAGTGGAAATTCCCAAGGAACCAGAACGGCCCCTGGCTGCTGAGTTTCGCGTGACGCTCGCGCTCGGGGATGTAGTCGATCGACCGGCTCTCGATTTCGAGCCCGGTCGTCTCGGCCGCAAGGCCGGCGTTTTCTTGAACATTCATGCTGCTTGTCTCCAGATTTTCGTAGTGTGTTCAGGCGGCGCAGGTGATCGAGCGCTCAGTCGCGGCGCTTCACGCCCGGTAGCACGCAAAGCATTTCGAACGCGAGATTGGCCCCGAGCAGCGCCGTGGTGCCGAACGGGTCGTACGGCGGCGCCACCTCCACGAGATCCGCGCCGACGATATCGAGTCCCCACGAACCGCGAATGATCTCGAGGGCCTGCGGCACGGTCAGCCCGGCGATCTCCGGCGTGCCGGTGCCCGGCGCATAGGCGGGATCGATGCCGTCGATGTCGAAGCTCACGTAGACCGGACCGCCCTGCACGCGCGCGCGCACTTCTTCCATCAGCGGCGCCAGCGAACGGTTCCAGCACTCCTCGGCCTGCACGACCTTGAAGCCTTGCTGACGGCACCAGTCGAAGTCCTCGGCCTCGTAGCCGGTGCCGCGCAAGCCGATCTGCACGACGCGATCGCAGTCGAGCAGCCCTTCTTCCACGGCGCGGCGAAACGGCGTGCCGTGCGCGATCTTTTCGCCGAACATCGTGTCGTTGACGTCGGCGTGCGCGTCCACGTGGATGAGGCCCACGCGGCCATGCTTGCGATGGATCGCGCGCAGGATCGGCAGCGTGATCGTGTGATCGCCGCCGAGCGAGATCGGGCGGCAGTCGTGTTCGAGGATCGCGTCGTAGGCGGCTTCGATGCGCGTGATCGAATCGGCGAGGTTATAGGGATTCGTCGCGACGTCGCCGATATCGGCCACGCGCAGCGAATCGAACGGCGCGGCGCGCGTCGCCATGTTGTACGGGCGCAGCAGCACGGACTCCGAGCGAACCTGACGCGGGCCGAAGCGCGCGCCCGTGCGGTTCGAGGTGCCGAGGTCGAACGGCACGCCCACGAAGCAGGCATCGAGGCCCGAGGCGTTCTCAACCTGCGGCAGACGCATCATCGTCGCGATCCCGCCGCAGCGGGGCATGGCATTGCCGCTGAGCGGCTGGAAGTATTGATCAGACATTACGACGCTCCACTTTCATTTACCGTGCCGTATCATTCGAAACGGCCATAGCCGCAGTTGTAAGCGCGCATCCATGAAAGATGAATAACGATCCTGTCGTTGTTCACATAGACTCCAGTCTATGTATCGATGTTTTCCCCGGAGAATCCATGCTCGGCAGCCTGACCGATCTCGACCTGCGCCTGCTGCGCGTCTTTGTTGCCGTGGCGGACGCCGGCGGCGTGAGCATCGCGCAGACCACGCTGAACGTGAGCCAGCCCACCATTAGCGCGCAGCTTTCGACGCTCGAAACCCGGCTCGGCTACCGGCTTTGCGAGCGCGGGCGCAGCGGCTTCAGGCTGACGGAAAAAGGGGAGCGCCTTTACGAACTGGCGACCACGCTGCTCGCCGCCGCCGAAGAGTTCACGCTCAAGGCACGGCACCTGGACCGCAAGCTCGTGGGCACGTTGAGCATCGGCTTGATCGGCCATACGCCGACCAGCCAGAACGCGCGCATCAGCGAGGCGATCGCTTCGTTCCGGCAACGCGACGAAGCGGTGCGTTTCTCGATCTCGGTGAAGTCGCCGGGTGAACTGGAGGAGCAGTTGCTCAATGGCGAGACGCAAATTGCGGTCGGCTATTTCTGGCACCGCGTGCCGACGCTCGAATACACGCCGCTTTTCATCGAGCGGCAGATCGCGTATTGCGGACGCGGGCATCCGCTGTTCGAGCGCGCGGGACAGCTCGATCCGCTAGAGGCGGCGGAATTCGAATGGGTATGGCGCACGTATCCCACGCCCGAGGCCCAGCACTCGACGACACAAAGCAAAGTCACCGCGCAGGCCGACAACATGGAGGCCGTTGCGCTGCTAATTCTCTCGGGGCACCATCTCGGCTACCTGCCCGAGCAGTTTGCCGCGCCGCATGTGCGGCGCGGCTTGCTCGTCGCACTCAATCCGAAGCGGCTCAGCTACGAGGTCACGTTTCATGTGGTCACGCAAAAGCGCAATCGGCATAGCCAGATCGTGCGGGCGTTTCTGGAGGACCTGAAGAACGCGCATTTGCACGAAGCCGACGACGACGCGCAATGAAACGGGCGCGATGCCTGTCGCGCCCTTCATGCGTCACATCGGACTAGAAAGGCGATACCGCTGCCGCCGCGGCTGCCGCGCTCGCCGCCACCGGCGTCCATCGATACACCACGGCGCTCGCGGCGTTGTAGTTATCCTTCGTCACGACGTACTGGCCAGTCGAGCGCAAATACGCACGCAGGCCATACATCGAATCCACATCGTTACCCACGTACACTGCATTCGGATTGCTGTTGATGAGGGTCGTGTCGATTGCGCCGGTGGTGAGGTTGAAGGCGTCGATGTTGGGCACGGTGTGCATGTAACCCACGAACAGATAGTTACCGGCGGCTGCGATCGACTTGGGATTCGCGCTCGTGAGCGTAATCACCGGATTCGGCGCGCCCGTATTGCCCGCCAGCCAGCCGTGATACACCTCCACGCGCGTACCGACCGCAGTCCAGTCGGTGATGCTGGCGTCTTCTCCCGTGAGGATCATCGTGTCGCTTTCGGGCAGATAGACGATGCGCGTGAGCCGCGAGATCGTGGCGGGAACCGGCGTGGCGAGCGCGGCGCCCCAGAGCGGCTTGCCGGTCGAGTCGAAGCCGGTCAGTGGGTAGTGCGAAATGACGTTGGTCTTGTCGAGGCCCACCCAGAGGTCGCCCTTGCTGTCGAGACAAAAGCCGTTTCGCACCGGCGCCGCTGTATTGAACGCCGTCCCCGGCAGCGTGTAATCGGGAATGGCGATATAGCCGCTCGCCGCATTGAAGTGGAAGAAATAGAACGTATCGGGGTTCTGACCGGCGGCCACGAGAATGCGCTGCCCGCCCACGTTCGCCACTTGCGCGAAATGCTCGCCGCGCGCGGTGTCCGCGAGATTGATGCGCGGATCGGAGGGATACGTGAACGGATCGATGGTGTTGGCGACGAAAGTGCCGCCAGCCGTGCCCGAATAGAGGTTCATGCCGCCGTAGAACGTCGCGCCGTCGGTGCCCGGATCCGGCGCCGCGTTGCCTTCGAAGTTGAGCGACTGGAGCTTCCAGCGCAGCGTGCCGGTGCCGTCATAAGCCTGCAGATCGGTGCCGCCGTTGCGGCCGAGGTCCCACGAGCCGCCCCACGGATTGTTCAGCACATACAGCATGCCCGCGGAATCCTTGCCGATACCGACCACGCGCGTAAAGCGCTTGTCGCCCACCTGCCCCTTGGTGCCCGTCGTCGTGTCGAGGTAGCCGCCCTGGATGCCGAACGTGCCCGTTTGAGCAGGCGTGCCGGCTATGCTGAAGTTCTTGATGTTCATGTCGGGACCCGAGTCGCCGATCATCAACTGTGAAGTCTGCGAATCGAAGTACAGCGACGACGGCCGCGCCGTGGACGCCAGCTGGATCGTGTTCAGGAGTTGGCCAGCAGCGCTGAATTCGAGCACGGCGCCCGCGCTTTTTTGCGCGACCCAGAGATTGCCGCTTGCATCGAGCGTCAGCGCGCCCGGGCCGGTCACGCTGATGTCGCGTTGCCAGACGCCATCGGTGGTGTACACGCGCACGCGGTTGCCGGGGAAATCGCTTGCATAGAGCAGTGAGCCGGAGGTCGCGAGTCCGGTGATGACATCGGCGAGCTTTTCGGTCGTATCGGCGCTCACGGCGATCAGCAGGTCGCGCGCACCGCTCGCGCGGTTGTATCGCCCGACGTTGCCGCTGCCATACGTCGTGTTGTATTGCATCGCGACGAACAGCGAGGTTGCGTTGCCCGTGATCGCGCCGCCCTGGAAGTCGCCGTGCCCGCCGATCGAGCCGAGGCTCTGGCCGTTCTGGTAGATCGCCACGCCGCCTTCGTTTTCATCCCACATCGACGACGTATAGATCACGCCTTCGGGCGCGACCCACATCGAGCGGGCCACGTTGCCCACGTGCGTTGCGTTGGCGCCGTAAGTGTTCGCAATCCAGTCGGTGGTGTATTGCGCTTCGCAAGCGGGCGTGACCGTTGCGGTGAGAGCGGCCGCAAGCATGGCTGCGCCGATTCGATGAAAGATCATGAAAGATTCTTTGATTCGCACACCTTACGGTGCAGGTGTTGAAGGTGCACTATCGCCGCCACGCCGACATGCGTCTAATGGGTGAAGCGCTTCGTAAAAGTTAACGGCAGCCGCCTCGCGAGAATTGAGCGCTTTTTGATTGCGCCCCGAAGCGGGCAGATTACAGGCGTAAAAAAAGGCGCGACGGCCTTCGCCGTCGCGCCTTGCTTTGAAAGTATCCGCTCAGTCGGGCATTAGCAGCACTTCCCCGCGCCCGAACCGTACCGCGCGTTTTGCCGCTCGCGAAAGAACTCTTCGTACGACATCACGGGGCGGTCGGGATGCGTCGCGCGTATATGCGCGACGTATCCCTCATAGTCAGGCAACCCGACCATCAAACGCATGGCCTGGCCGAGATAGCGCCCGGCCGTTTGTACGTTGTCGCGAAGTCCCGAGAACATGATGTGCTCCGTTCAGTTGCGTAACGTCGATCAATGCACGCGGTTCGCCGCGACGGCCGCGCCGCCAGCCGGCAACGCCTGGTACGGCGTTTCCTGCACGGTCGGGCGGTCGATGCGGCGTGCGCGTGCAATCGCGAGCAGGCCATACACGACAATGCTCACCACCACGAAGATGAACAGGCCCGAAAGCGCGGCGTCCACGTAGTCGTTGAAGACCATGCGCTGCATCTGCTCGAGCGACTTCGCGGGCGCGACGACCTTGCCTTCCGCGATCGCCGCCGAAAGCTTCTGCGCGTGCGCGACGAAGCTCACCTTCGGGTTGCTGTCGAAAATCTTCTGCCAGCCGGCCGTGAGCGTGCAGATGAGCAGCCACAGCGTCGGCACGGCGGTCACCCATGCGAACTTTTCGCGCTTCATCTTGAAGAGCACGACGGTGCCGAGCATCAGCGCGATACCGGCAAGCATCTGGTTCGAGATGCCGAAGAGCGGCCACAGCGTGTTGATGCCGCCGAGCGGATCGACCACGCCTTGATACAGGAAGTAGCCCCATGCGGCCACGCACAAGCCCGTGGCGATCAGGTTGGCCGGCAGCGACTCCGTGCGCTTGAGCGACGGGTGGAACGTGCCGAGCAGGTCTTGCAGCATGAAGCGGCCCGCGCGCGTGCCCGCGTCGACGGCGGTCAGGATGAAGAGCGCTTCGAAGAGGATGGCGAAGTGATACCAGAACGCCATCATCGCTTCGCCGCCGATCACCTGGTGCAGGATCTGCGCCATGCCCACGGCCAGCGTGGGCGCGCCGCCCGCACGCGCGACGATGGTCGTCTCGCCTACGGCCTGCGCGGTGTGCGTGAGCATCTCCGGCGTGAGCATGAAGCCCCACTGGCCGACCGTGTGCGCCACGGCGTCCGGCGTCGTGCCGAGCACGGCGAGCGGCGCGTTCATCGCGAAGTACACGCCCGGCTCGATCACAGAGGCGGCGACGAGCGCCATGATGGCGACGAACGATTCCATCAGCATCGCGCCGTAACCGATGAAGCGCGCGTTGGTTTCGTTATCGAGCAGCTTGGGCGTCGTGCCCGACGAGATCAGCGCGTGGAAGCCCGACACCGAGCCGCACGCGATCGTGATGAAGAGGAACGGGAACAGGTTGCCAGACCAGACCGGGCCCGTGCCGTCGATGAACTTCGTGAAGGCCGGCATCTTCAGTTCCGGCGCGACGATCAGAATGCCGATCGCGAGCGCGAGGATCGTGCCGATCTTGAGGAACGTCGAGAGATAGTCGCGCGGCGCGAGCAGCAGCCACACCGGCAACACCGAAGCGACGAAGCCGTAGCCGATCAGGATCCACGTGAGCTGCGTGCCCGTGAACGTGAACATGGCGGCGAGCGTGGGCGAATCATGCACGTGCTGACCGAAGGCGATGGAAGCCATCAGCAGGACGAAACCGATGATCGAGATCTCGCCGATCTTGCCCGGGCGCATGTAGCGCACGTAGAGGCCCATGAAGATCGCGATGGGAATCGTCGCGGCTACGGTAAACGTGCCCCACGGCGAGTTCGTGAGCGCCTTCACCACGATCAGCGCGAGCACCGCGAGAATGATGATCATGATGAGGAAGGTGCCGAAGAGGGCGATCACGCCGGGCACGGGGCCCAGCTCCATCTTCACGAGGTCGCCCAGGGACCGGCCGTCGCGGCGCGTGGAGAGGAACAGCACCACGAAGTCCTGCACGGCGCCCGCGAACACCACGCCCGCGAGAATCCACAGCATGCCGGGCATGTAGCCCATCTGCGCGGCAAGCACCGGGCCCACGAGCGGGCCGGCGCCTGCGATCGCCGCGAAGTGATGGCCGAACAGCACGTACTTGTTGGTGGGCACGAAGTCGAGCCCGTCGTTGTGGCGCACGGCCGGCGTCATGCGCAGACCGTCCAGCTGCAGGACGGTGCTCGCGATGAAGCGGCTATAGAAACGATACGCGATCAGATAGACGCACACGGCGCAGATCACGATCCACAGTGCGCTGATTCGCTCGCCGTGCGCGAGCGCGATGGTGCCGAACGCAAACGCGCCAAGCAGCGCGACCAGCGTCCAGACGACAAAACTGGATGTCCGACTCATGCGGTGTCTCCTGTGTCGACCAGTGTTAGCGCTTGAGCGCTCACGCTGGTCTCATGCAAAGCATTTATGGTTTTACTTTGTGCCCGGTATCGGGTCCGGGTCCTGGCGCGCCTTCCGATGAGGGCGCATGCATGACGCATTGCGCCTTGCTGTGGGCGCTAGTATTCGCTTTCAGACCGTCAGCCACAACCGGACAACTACGTAAGCGCGCTACGTAGAACTACGTAGGGGAAACAACGATTCGTTGCGCGCTCAACGACAGTCATACCCGCTGCGCAACGTGTCGCGCACGGGCACGATCTTGCGCGGCGAGTCGGAGAGCACGGCGTCCACGCCCGCGCACGCCGCCGCCTTGTAGTCGGCCTCCTGATCGACGGCGATCGCCACGATATGCACGCCCGGGTTCGTGCGGAAGCATTGCACTGCCTGCGGCGACCAGAGTTGCGCGTCGTCCACGGGCGAGCGCGCCACCCCCAGCGTGAACCGCTCCGTGAGATCGAGGTGGCGCCGCCACTCGAATGCGGTCCAGGAGCCGGTGGCCGGCGGCGCGATGCAGGCGCGTGCAAGCGCGACGGCGGCGAGACGATCGCGCGTCGCGTCGCGCGACTCGAACATCCGCGCTTGCGGCCACGCGGAGAAGGCCTGCTGGTAAGACGCCTCGGTCGAGTACAGCAGCACGCGGTCCCACGCGTGCGCTTCGTCCAGCACGCGCGCAACGGCCGCCGCCTGCGGCGCGGCAGGCAACGCCTTCATGTCTAGCACCACGGGCACGTCGCGTGGAATCGCCGCCAGCGCTTGTGCAAGCGTAGGAATGCCAACGGGCGACGCGCGATAAGGCCAGGTTGCGCGGCCATCGGCGTCCTGCGTTTTGAACTGCCAGCCCGCATTGACGCGGGCGAGTTCGTCCGCCGTTTTCGAGGCCACGGCGCCGCGCGCGTTAGTGAGCGATGCGAGGTCGGCAGGGCGGTAGAGGACCGGCACGCCGTCGCGGCTGAGTTGCACGGTGAGCCAGATGGCGTCGGCTCGGTTCGCGAGCGCTTCGCGTATCGCAGTCAAGGTGTTCTCGGGCGCGTCGCCGGCGCCGCCGCGATGCGCGATCACGAGCGGCACAGCATGCGGCGTCTGCGCGTTCTGAGACGTTACGCCGCCCGCTGGCTCACTCGCGCACGCGCTCAAAAAGAGCGCCGACGAAAGCACGGCGCAGACAAACCGGATATCGAGCGGCATCGGCTGGATCATGAAGGGTTCCCGGGAAGCGGCAGAAGAATCGCTATCATCGCCGCTCAACAATCTCAATAATTTGAAGACGCGCGCTTTTGAACACCGCGTGGATTGCCGGCCCCGCCGCGCGCGCCCGGTTATGCTTGCAGACTCTGCTTCCGAACACCGTCATGCCCACCCCATTATTCTTCGCCGACCGCCGCCTGAAGACGAAAATCTTCCTGCTTGCGGTCGTGCCGTTTCTCGCCGCCATTGCCGGCATCGGGATCGGCGTGCGCCAGCAGGCCACGCAGCTCGCGCAAACGCAGCACGCGACCATGCAAAGCGCCTACCTGTCGAGCAAGGAGATCGAGCTGCGCCACTACGTGGAGTTGGCCACGAGCGCCATCGCGCCGCTCTACGCGCCCGAGCAGAACGCCAGCGCCGCACTGCCCGCGCCCGCCGACGAAGCCGACCGCCAGCTGGCCGCACTAGCCGTGCTGCAAAAGATGGACTTCGGGCCCGACGGCTATTTCTTCGTCTACGACATGCACGGCCGCTCGCTCATGCATCCGCGCGAGCCTGCGCTCGTCGGCCAGGATCTCTGGAACCTGCGCGACCCGCAAGGCGCGCTGACGATCCAGCAGCTGATTGCCGCCGCCCAGCGCGGGGGCGGCTACGTGCGCTACATGTGGCACCGGCCATCCACGGGCAAGCTCGCGCCGAAGCTCGGCTATGTGGTGCCGTTGCCACGCTGGGGCTGGATGATCGGCACCGGCATCTATCTCGACGACGTCGATTCGACGCTCGCGCACATCGACGAGCGCGCCTCCGCGAATATCGAACACACCATTCAATGGCTCGGCGTGATCGCCATTGCTGGCGTGCTCGTGATCGCGCTCGGCGCGCTCGTGCTCAACGTGAGCGAGCACCGCAGCACCGACGCCAAGCTCAAGCGCCTCGCGCAGCAGGTGGTCGAGTCGCAGGAGCAGGAACGCGCGCGGCTCTCGCGCGAACTGCACGATGGCATTAGCCAGATGCTCGTTTCGGTGAAGCTGCTCCTCGAGTCGGCGCTCGCGCGTTTCGAGCGCGGCGAAACGCGCGTGCCCGCCGCCGAAGCGTCGCTCGCCACCGGCCTCTCGCGGCTTTCGGACACGCTGCGCGAAGTGCGCAGCATCTCGCACGCGCTGCGCCCCTCGATGCTCGACGACCTGGGCCTCGCCGCCGCACTGGAGCAACTCACACGCGAACTGGCCGAACAAACGGGCATGGAGATCGCCTTCACGCAATCCGCGCCGAAGCCTGCGAGCAGGAAGGCGCAAGCGAGTGCGCTACCCGACGCCGTGAATACGGTGCTCTTTCGCATTGCGCAGGAAGCGCTTACCAACATCGTGCGGCATGCGCAGGCGGCGCGCGCCGCACTGACGCTCGAAGTCGCGGCGAACGGCGTGACGCTCGGCATTGCCGACAATGGCCGCGGCTTCGACGTGGCACACGCGCTGGCCGACCCGCGCGCGGGTCTGGGCCTGCGCAACATGCGCGAGCGGCTGGAGTCGCTGGGCGGCCGCCTCGACATCACCTCGCAGCCAGGCCACACGCTCGTCACCGCATGGGTGCCGATTGCGTCGAATGCCGCGGTCAAAGCCGCCGCCGAATCAGGAACGCCGACATGACGACGACGAATGCAAACGTGAACGAATCGACCAGCCCCGGCGCGAGGCCCGCGCGCCTCATCCTCGTGGACGACCATCCTCTCGTACGCGACGGCCTGCGCGCACGGCTCGAAGCCGTGCCGGGTTTCGAGGTGGCAGGCGAGGCCGGCAACGCCGACGAGGCGATTGCGCTCGCGGCGTCGCTCGAACCCGACCTCGTGCTCATGGACGTGGGCATGGCCGGCGTCAACGGCATCGCGCTTGCAGGCATCTTCCACGAGCGCTTTCCTGCCATCCGCGTGCTCATGCTTTCGATGCACGACAACGTCGAATACGTGACCGAGGCGGTGCGCGCGGGCGCAAGCGGCTATGTGCTCAAGGATTCGCCGGCCACCGAGATCATCCGCGCGATCGAGGCGGTGCTGGCCGGACGCACGTATTTCAGCGCGGGGTTGAGTGCACGCATGATCCAGGCGTCGGCGCGCAGCACACCGGTGGAGCGGCTCACGCCGCGCGAGCGGGACATTCTCGATGCACTCGCGCAAGGGCTATCGAGCAAGCAGATCGCGCAGCGCGAGGGGCTCTCGGTGCGCACGGTGGAAACGCACCGGCTCAATCTCAAGCGCAAGCTGGAGATCGAAGGCCAGGCGGAGTTGATCAAGTTCGCGGTGGAGCACCGCAGGAAGTGAAGCCTTGGGGCGCTACGGAGGTCACTTCCCGACCACGATGGCCTGGACACCGTCTACGTTAATCCAATACGCCACGTAGGCTTCGTCGTCGAGCACATAGCGATAAATCTGAAACGTCAGAAGGGTCGCAGGCTTGCTGACCGGATCGCCCAGTTTCGACGTGACAGTCTTGGCGCTATCGCCCAGCTTCACGCCCTTCACTTCCCCTGCGAACGGCGCGTCGAGCCGGATCGCCTGGACTTTGTTCGAAGCGTCGAAGAGGGCTGATATTCCCTTCGTGCGAAGATGCAGCACCGTCTTGTCCTGGTTCGGGTTATGCATGTTGGCCGGCAGCAGCAGGGGTTGCGCAAGCGGCTCCGGTACGTCGCTCGTGTGCAACGCGGCCTTCACCTCAGCAAGGTCATCGCCGATCCTGAATCCGATGCCGGGCAGCGCCACCTGCTGCGCGAACGCGCACGCGCTCATTGACATCATCACTGCAAAAACAAGTTTCTCCACCAAGTTCCTATACTTCATACCTCGTACCCGTTCCTTATGGTTGATTATTCGGGGAGGTAATGTGGCAGAGACGGAGTGCGCTCGCAACGCAAGCGTGCACAGAGATTGACGCCAACATCAAGGCTGACAGCGCACGATTTCGAGCGCTTTGCGGGACTATTCGATTGGGCCTTCAGCCACATGCCCGCGAGAAAGGATGCTGAAAAACTTTTGGTCTGCGGCAAGACCGGGAGACATCAATGAGCGCGGGTGCCGGTCACACCCGTGCCCAAGATGTATGCACAATTAACAATCAGCTGCGCGCGTTGTGGTCGACGAGGAACTTGATGAGGCCGTCGATGCCGCCCTTGGCGATCTGGTCGGCGAATTGCGTCTGATAGACCTGGATCAGCCACGCGCCCATCATGTTGATGTCGTAAATCTTCCAGCCGCTCGGTGTTTGCGTGAGGCGGTAGTCGATGGCGTCGTCGCCGCCGTTGCTGATGACGTGCGATTGCACCACGGTGTCCTTCGCGGCGGCACCCGTGTTCGAGGGCGCGAACTTGAAGTTCACCTGAGTATCGCGAAGTTGCGAGAGCGACGACGCGTACGTCTTCACGAGCAGGAGTTGAAATTGCTCATACAGCTTCTGCTGCTGTTCGGGCGTGGCCGTCGCCCAGGGCTTGCCAACGGCAATACGCGTGGTGCGTTTGAAGTCGGTGGCGGGCACGAAATGGGTCTCGACCACCTGGGTGATCTGGTTCATATCGCCGCCGCGCGCCTTCGGGTCGGCCTGCATCGCCTTCACGGTGCCTTCCACGGCGGCTTTGACGGTGGCGTCCGGCGAGGTCTGCGCGATCGCGGCGCCCGAAGCGCCCGTGAAACAGGCGGCGACGAAAAATGCGGTCAGGTAACGTTTCATACGCTCTTCTGGAACAGTGAAATTCAGGCGCCGGTACAGTGCGGTTCAGTGCGTGCGCTTTGCGTGCATTCACGCAATCGTCGCGCCGCCGGCTGAGCCAGTATAACGGCTTTGGCGCACACGCTGCCGAGGCGCCGCCCGACGCTCTGAGTGCATGAGCCGCGCCGGGACGGGCGGGGCCGGTATACTTGTGCGTTTCGCGTCAAAGAACCTAATTGACAGGGCCCCCTCGCCTGTATGCTGAAGCCATTCATCATTAGCCTCGTCGCCTGGTCGGTACGCCGCGCGGCGTGGGTGATCACACTTGCGATCGTGCTCGCCGTGCTCAGCGGCGTGTACGTCGCAAGGAACTTCAAGATCAACACCGACGTCAGCGGTCTCGTCGAGAACACGGCCCAGTGGGCCGCGTTGAGCGAAGCCAAGGACAAGGCGTTCCCGCAGCGCGCGAGCTCGCTGCTCGTGGTGGTCGAAGCCGACGCGCCCGAACTCGCCGACGCCGCCGCCGACAAGCTCGCGCAGGCGCTCAAAGCCGACTCGCGCGAATTCAGCGCCGTCTCGCAGCCCGCGGGCGGCGCGTTCTTCCAGCACAACGGCCTGCTCTTTCCGTCCACCGCCACCGTGCTCTCGACCACGGGCCAGCTCGTGCAGGCGCGCCCGCTCGTGAACCAGCTCGCGAAGGACCCAAGCCTCGCGGGTCTGGCCGGTACGCTCACGACCACGCTGCAGTTGCCGCTCACGATCGGTCAGATCAAGTTGCCGCAAATGGCGACCCTGCTCGGCAGCGCCGCCAACGTCGTCGACGACGTGCTGGCCGGCAAGCCCGCTGCGTTCTCGTGGCGCGCGCTCGTCGACAAGGACTCGGCCACGAAGCCCGCGTTTGCGTTCATCACCGTCCAGCCGGTGCTCAACTTCGCCGCGCTCAAGGCGGGCGCGAATGCCGTGGAAGCGATCCGCGAGACCGCCGCCTCGCTTCATCTCGACACCGAATTCGGCGCGCGCGTGCGCCTCACGGGCGAACAGCCGCTCGCCGACGACGAGTTCGCCTCGGTGCAGGACGGCGCCGCGCTCAACGGCGTGATCACGATCATCGTCGTGCTCGCCATCCTGTGGCTCGCGCTGCGCTCGGGCAAGCTGATCGTCGCCACGCTCATCACGCTCGTGGTCGGCCTCGTCATCACGGCCGCGCTTGGCCTCATGATGATCGGCTCGTTCAACATGCTCTCGGTCGCGTTTATGGTGCTGTTCGTCGGGCTAGGCGTCGATTTCGGCGTGCAGTTCGGCGTGAAGTACCGCGAGGAGCGCTTTCAGGACGAGCGGCTCGACGCCGCGCTCCTCAAGACCGCGCGCACCATCGGCGTGCCGCTCACGCTCGCGGCGATCGCCGTGGCCGAAAGTTTCTTTTCCTTCCTGCCAACCGCGTACAAGGGCCTCTCGGAACTCGGGCAGATCGCGGGCGTGGGCATGTTCGTGGCGTACATCTGCAACATGACGGTGCTGCCGGCGCTCATCCTCGTGTTCAACCCCAAGGGCGAGCGCGCCTCGCCTGGCTTCGCGTTCCTCGCGCCGGTGGACAAATGGCTCGCCGAGCATCGCAAGCCGGTGCTGCTCACCACGCTCGTCATCATCGTGGGCGCGACGCCGTTGCTGCTGCATCTGCGCTTCGACTTCAATCCGCTGCATTTGAAGGATCCGCATACCGAGTCGATGGCGACGCTGCTCGCGCTCAAGGACTCGCCCGTCATTTCGATCAACGACGTGAGCGTGCTCGCGCCGTCGCTCGAAGAAGCCGACAAGATCGCAGCGCGCCTCTCGAAACTGCCGGAAGTGGCGCGTGCAACGACGCTCAGCTCGCTCATTCCCGACGATCAGCAGCAAAAGCTCATGCTGATCTCGAGCGCCGCCCAGCAGCTCCTGCCGGCGCTCACGCAGCAGCCGTCCTCGCCCGTGACCGACGAAGTGCGCGTGCAGACGCTCAAACGCGCGGCCAACCAGCTCGCGCTCGCCGCGAGCGACCATCCGGGGCCGGGCGCCGCCGAGGCGAAGCATTTGTCCGACTCGCTCAACAAGCTCGCGAGCGCGAGCCCGGCCACGCGCGACCGTGCTGAAACCGCTTTCAGCCTCACGCTCAAGCTCGCCTTCGCGCAGCTCGCGCGCCTGTTGCAGCCCTCGGAAATCACGCGTGAAAACCTGCCGCCCGAGATGGTGCGCGACTGGGTGGCGCCGACTGGCCAGGCGATCGTGGACGTGGCGCCGCGCGTGCCGCCGGGTGTCGATCCGAACGACGATGTGATGCTCGCGCGCTTCGCACACGCCGTGAAGGCGGCCGAGCCGAACGCGATCGGCGGCCCGATCTCGATCCTGCACTCGGCGAACGTGATCATCCTCGCGTTCTTCCAGGCAGCGGGGTGGTCGGTACTGCTCATCACGGCGCTGCTCTGGATCACGCTGCGCAATTTCGGCGACGTGCTGCGCACGCTCATTCCTCTGCTGGTATCGGCGCTCGTTACGCTCGAACTGTGCGTCGTATTTGGAATTCAGCTAAATTTCGCGAACATCATCGCGCTTCCCCTGATGCTCGGCGTCGGCGTCGCGTTCAAAATCTATTTCGTGATGGCGTGGCGCGCGGGGCAAACCGGCCTCCTGCATTCGAGCCTCACGCACGCGGTGCTCTTTTCCGCCGCAACCACGGCCACGGCGTTCGGGAGCCTGTGGCTGTCGCATCATCCGGGCACCTCGAGCATGGGCAAGCTGCTCGCGCTGTCCTTGTTCTGTACGCTGATCGGCGCCGTGGTGTTCCAGCCGGTGCTGATGGGCAAGCCGCGCACAAAACGCGCGAGATCGGAAATTCAGGGGATCGACCAATGAAGAAGAAACAAGCCGCGCTCACCATGGCGGCGGCGGGCCTGGCGCTCCTCGTGACGTCGGGTTGCGCCACGGGCCCCGACCGCAAGCCGGGCGATCCGTTCGAGCCCGCGAATCGCGCGATTTTCACGTTCAACGACAAACTCGACACCTACATTGCGCAGCCGGTCGCCAAGGGCTATCAGAAGGTGACGCCGCAGCCGCTGCGCCAGGCGATCACGAACTTCTTTTCGAACATCGGCGACGTCGACAACTTCGCAAACAACGTGTTGCAGCTGAAGATCACCGACGCCGTCGAAGATCTCATGCGCATCGCGATGAACACGACCTTCGGTCTGGGCGGCCTGATCGATTTCGCGACGGCAGCGGGGCTGCCCAAGCATCACCAGGACTTCGGCCTCACGATGGGCCACTACGGCATGCCGGCCGGCCCGTATCTCGTGCTGCCGCTGTTCGGGCCGAGCTCGGTGCGCGACGGTATCGGCATGGCCGTGGACGTGAAGTTCAACGTCATCAACTACTTCGAGCCGGCGGTGCGCAATCCGATGTATCTCGCGCAGTTCATCAGCGCGCGCGCGGACCTGCTCGGCGCGACCGACCTGCTCAAGCAGGCGGCGCTCGACCCGTATTCGTTCGTGCGCGACGCATACCGCCAGCAGCGCGAATCGCTGATTCGCGGCGGGCGTGCTGGCAACAATGCGCCGTTGCCCAATTACGGCGAGCCGGGCGAGGAAGGCGGCGAGGGCAAGCCGAATGAGAACGGTGCGCCCAATTACGAGGATCCGGGCGAGTCGGGTGGCACCACGGCCGCGCCTGGCGCGTCGAACAATGGTCTGCCGAATTACGACGATCCGGGCGAGGGAAGCGCGGCGACGACAGGTGCCGCCGCGGCGGGCGCCGGTCCTGGTGCGGCTGCGGCGGCGGGTACGGCTGGCGTGGCGGCGGCCGCTTCCGCTCCGGCTACGGCATCGGCGCCTGTTGCGGCTTCGGCTGCTGTGGCGGCTTCGGGTGTGACGGCTGCGCCTGCGAAACCGGCTTCGGCGCCCTAAAGGGTGTAGTCCGGGGTTGCCGTCCAGCGCGATCGGACGCTAGACCAGAACGACGGTATCGCTGTATCGCGCGACTTGACGGTCGTGCGATATCAGCCGCAGGGGTTCGGTCAAAGCTTGCGCCACGAGCAGCCGGTCAAACGGGTCCCGGTGGTGTAACGGCAGCGATTCGGCCGCCACCGCATGTTCGGCCTCGATTGCGAGAATGCGATATCCCGCTTGCCGGAAGTACTGCAGCGCCGCTTCTCCGGACAGAGGCATATCCCCGCGCTGCAGGGAATACTTGATACCAATTTCCCAGATGCTTGCGGTGCTTACGTAAATCGTATTGGTCGGTGCCAGAATCAGTTCACGCGCGGCCGCCGGCAGCTTTGGGCTATCCGCGATAGCCCAAAGCGCGATGTGCGTATCGAGCAGAATGTTCAAGCGCCGTCTCCGTTGAACAGCCTTGCGACCTCTTCGTTGTGCGCATCGATATCGTCGGGCACCTCGAATGCGCCCTTGGCGACCCCGATGCGCCGCTCGATCGGCGCTTCTGATGCAAGCGGCACGAGCCGTGCGACCGGCCGGCCGCCGCGGGCAATGATGATTTCCTTTTCTCGTCCAAGTTCGACATCCTCGACGAGTCGCGAGAGCGACGACTTGGCTTCCAGCATGTTCACGTAGGTCATGGCGCCTCCAGATAAACTATCTTAGTCTAGTCTGGCTAAGCACGCACTTCAAGCATACCTAAAGTCGCTGCAATGCAAAAAACCCGGCAACCTTTCCAGGCTGCCGGGTTTTTTCTTTCACGTCGTGCGTACCGCTCAGTGCACCGAAGCGTCTTCGTTCTCGGCCAGGCGCTCAGCCTCGTTTGCCGCTGCCAGCGCCGTGGCGTCCGCCGACGTCTGCACGGTCTGGCGATAGCGCTCGTAGGCTTCGTCGGCGTAGCGGATGCGTTCGCGGCCGTGCGGGGCCGGCACGCCGTCCGCGCCGAGGTTCACGAACACCATCTTTTCGATCGTCAGAATGCTCTTGCGCGTGATCTTGTTGCGCACTTCGGCGCGCAGCGTGATCGACGTGCGGCCGAAATCCGTGGCCGTGATGCCGAGCTCGATGATGTCGCCCTGACGCGCCGAGCTCACGAAGTTGATCTCAGACATGAACTTGGTCACCACGCGCTGGTTGTCGAGCTGACAGATCGCGTAGATGGCCGCTTCTTCGTCGATCCAGCGCAGCAGGCTGCCGCCGAACAACGTGCCGTTCGGATTCAGGTCTTCAGGCTTGACCCACTTGCGAGTATGAAAATTCATGGCTGGTAACTCCCCGAAATGTGATTCGTCCCCAGCTCGCAGAGGCGTGACTAGGGTTAACACCGAGATGTTACCAGAGATAGGGGTTTACCCTAGGTATTTCAATAACCCGCCAAGATCATTTCGGGAAAAAAGCGCCGCTGGCCGTCAGGACCTGCCGCGCGGCGCTCAGCGACTGCCGTGCCGCTTTCGCATCCGCCGCCACGCGCAGCAGGCCGCCTAGCTGCGCCGGGTCGCGCGCCAGCTCGCGCAGGACTGGGAGCACCGCGGTCGTTCCGTCGTCGCGCAAGCCAGCCATTGCCGCCTTCGGCAGGCTGCGCCACGCCGGGTCGACGATCGCGCGGCACACCGCGAACGGCACGCCGTGCGCGGCTGCCGCTGCCGCGGCCAGATGCGATTCCATGTCGACGGCGAGCGCCCCGCACGCGCCGAACAGTGCCGCCTTGTCCGCCGCGCCGGTGAGGGGCGCGGCAACGGCTGCCTCCACGCCGCGCCGGGTCTTCGCAGCAAGCGGCGAGGCCATCAGCGCGTTGGCCATGCGTGCGCTCCAGGCGGGATCGGTCGCGACGCGCCCGAACGGGCCGTCGATCGCTTGCGCGATCACGAGGGTGCCCGGCTCGAGATCGGGCGCAAGACCGCCCGCCGTGCCGAAGCTGACGATCCCCGCCGCGCCGTCCTTGAGCGCCGCCGCGAGCGCGCTTTGCAGCAGATCCGCGCGCGCGGCATAGACGGCGCGCACGCCGTCCTGGCCTTTGCCCGCGGCAATGCTCGCCTCGAAGGCCATGCCCGTCACCGCGATCACAGGCAAGGCGCGCGACTTGACACCCGCCGCCGCGCTCACAGTCCGACCGTGACGCGCGTCACGCCTGCGCGCTTGAGGTTGCGATAGCGCGCGAGCGCCCACAGCGGGAAGAATTTGCGATAGCCGTGGTAGCGCAGGTAGAACACGCGCGGGAAACCCGTGGCCGTGAAGCGCGTTTCGTCCCAGAGGCCATGTTCCTGCTGCGTCTTTTGCAGATAGTCGATACCGCGCGCGACCGCGGGATGATCGACCGCCCCCGCGGCCATCAGGCCGAGCAGCGCCCACGCCGTTTGCGAAGCGGTGCTCGTGGCGCGCTCGTAGCCACGGTATTCGAGCTTGTAGCTCGTGCCGTCTTCGCCCCAGCCACCGTCGTCGTTCTGGATCTGCACGAGCCATTGCACCGCGCGCTGCATGCGCGGGTCGTCGTGCGCGAGGCCGGCCGCGTTGAGCGCACACAGCGCCGTCCACGTGCCGTAGATGTAGTTCATGCCCCAGCGGCCGTACCAGCTGCCGTCGGCCTCCTGTTCGTCGAGCAGGTAGTTGTACGCACGCAGCGCGTGCTCGCTCGCGGCCGGCAGTTCGCCGAGTTGCGCGAGCATCGAGAGGCAGCGGCCCGAGACGTCGGCCGTCGGCGGATCGAGCAATGCGCCGTGGTCCGAGAACGGGATGTTGTTCAGGTAGTACTGTGTGTTTTCCGGCTCGAACGCGCCCCAGCCGCCGTTGCTGCTCTGCATGCCGACCACCCATTCGCGCGCGCGGGCGATGGGCGCGTCGTAGGTCTTCGTATTGTCGAGCTTGTCCACGCGGTCCATCGCGGCCACGACCACGGCCGTGTCGTCGACGTCGGGGTAGTGCGGGTTCGCATACTGGAACGCCCAGCCGCCCGGACGCACCGCCTCGCGACGCGAAATCCAGTCGCCGCGCACATCGAGAATCTGCAGCGGACGCAGCCATTCGAGGCCCCGGCGCGCGGCTTCCTCGGCCCGCGCATCGCCCGTTTCCAGCAACGCGTGCGCCGCGAGCGACGTATCCCACACCGGCGACAGACAGGGCTGGACGTACGCTTCCTCTGTGTGGACCGTCACCAGCTTTTCGAGCGACTGGCGCGCGATGGCGCGATGCGGATGATCGGCGGGATAGCCGAGCACGTCGTACATCATTACGGCGTTGGCCATGGCCGGGAAGATCGCGCCCAGACCGTCCTCGCCGTTCAGGCGTTCGTCCACGAACGCCACCGCGGCGTCGATCGCGCGCTGGCGCAGGTAAGTCGGAAAGAGCGGATCGGTCACGCGCAGCACGCCGTCCACGGCGCGGAAGAAGCCGAACCAACCCTTGCTCTGATGCGGGGAGCGAGCGTTCAGGCCCACGCTCACCGGCGCACCGCGGAACAGCTCGTCGATGCGCACGCCGCGCGGGTTGCGCGCGACCGGGCGTTTCGCGCCCAGCACGAGCAGCGGCACGATCACCGTGCGCGCCCAGTACGAGACCTTCGAAAGATGGAACGGGAACCACTGCGGGAGCAACGTGATCTCGACAGGCATCATCGGGACTGCGTACCACGTCACCACGCCAAACAGCGCGAGCAGGATGCGCGTGAACACGTTGACCTGCTCCGCGCCGCCCGCCGCGAGAATCGCCTCGCGCGCGCGCACCATGTGCTCGGCGTCTTCGGCGTCGCCGATCATCTTGAGTGCGAAGTAAGCCTTCACGCTCGCGCTCACGTCCATCGCGCCGTCGGTGAAGAGCGGCCAGCCGCCTTCCGGCAACTGGATACGGCGCAGGTAGCGCGCGATCTTCTGTTCGAGCTCGAGGTTCGCTTCTTCGCCGAGGTAATGCACGAGCAGCACGTATTCGGCCGGAATCGTGGCATCGGCTTCGAGTTCGTAGACCCAATGGCCATCGGCGCGCTGGTCGGCGAGGATCGTGTCGGTCGCGCGCGCGACGGCGGCGTCGAGCGATGCGAGCGGGACTAGCGGTGCGGCGACCGGTGCAGCCGTCTCACCGGCAAACGCGGGAGCGGGCATCGCCACGGCCGGCGCGTCGGCAACGTCAGCGCCCGTGAGGCGGCTGGCGAGGTCTTCGGTCGGCGTGGCTTGGGATAAATCGTTCATCTACGTTCCAAATTTTCGGTCAGGAGCAGCTCGGCGGCCTTGCGGCCCGAGCGGATCGCTCCTTCGATCGTCGCGGGCAGACCGGTAGCCGTCCAGTCGCCTGCAAGCATCAGATTGTTCCAGCGCGTACGCGTCGCGGGGCGGCGCCACTCCTCGTCGGGCACCGCGGCGAAGGTCGCGCGCGCATCGGCGCACACGCGCCAGGCGGGCAGCGGCTCGAGCGGCAGCGAAGCCGCCTCGGCCACGTCGGCCCACACGCGGCGCGCGACATCCTCGGGATCGAGGTCGAGCACGCCGTGCGCGTCGTGGATCGTCGCCGAGAGCCGCCCTTCGGCCGTGCACAGCCAGTGGGCCGTGCCGTTGACGAGCGCCATCGGCGTGACAAGGCCCGGTGGCGCCGGCACGGCGTAGTGCACCGTGACGATCGCATTGTGGCGCTGCGGCGCCTGGAGCGCCGGCACGAGCGCGGCGGCGGCCGCACCGGGCACGGCCAGCACCACGGCTTCGTCGGGAGCCAGCGTTATACGCCCGTCTGGAAAATCGAGTGCGGCGACACGGCCCGCCGCGTCGTCGTACACGATCTCCCTGAGCGGCGAGTCAAGGCGAATCGCCGCGCCGCCGTGCTGAAGCATGCGCAAGGCCGGGTCGATGAACGCGCTGGAAAGGCCGCCGCGCGCCGCCAGCGGCCGGAACGACTCGCCGCCCGCCGCGAGCGACTCGCGCAGCATCGCGCCCGCCAGCTCCGCGCTGCCCACGCGCGGCTCGACATTGAGCGCCGTGAGAAAAAACGGATGCAGCAGCCGGTCCCACAGCACGCCTTCGCAGCGCATGGTCTGCGCCATCGTGCGGCCAGGCTTCGCGAACAGCAGCGGCAGCAGCCCCAGGTAGTCAGCGGCGCGCGTACCCGGCACGCGCGAGCGCGCGTCTCCAATCCAGAACGGCATGCGCGAGCGCGAGAAGCGTACCGTCCAGCGAGAGCGCGCCGCGATATCCATGAACGCGAAGCCCGGTTCGGTGGGGCCGGAAAGCGCGTCACCAGCACCGATCGTGCGCACGTATTCGAGCGTGCGCGCATGCCCCGCCAGCACCAGATGATTGCCCGTGTCGAGCGTCGCCGAAAGCGTGTGGTCGTAGTACGAGCGGCAGCGTCCACCTGCCTGGCTGGCGGCCTCGTAGAGCGCCACCTGCACGCCGCGCCGCTGAAGCCGCACGGCCGTCGCGAGGCCCGCAAGCCCAGCGCCGATGACGTGGACTAGCCGCGGCATCAGAACAGCGCGTAACGCGCCACGATCCACATCAGCCGTGCGCGCGGCTTGCTGACTTTCGTGCGCGGCAGGTCGAAACCGCGATCCACGGTGCGCTCGAGCAGCACGCGGTAGACGCCCGACATGATGCGCGGCGCTTTCACCTGCGCACGGGGCGCGGCGTCCATGATCGCGTCGGCTTGCGCGAAGTGCGCGCGGGCGCGTTGCACGAGCGTCTCGCACACGCGCGGCAGCGACGGGTCGGCGGCGATCGTGTGCGGATTGCCCGCCGCGATGCCTTCGCGCGCGAGCAGCTCGCGCGGCAGGTAGCAGCGGTTGATGTCCGCGTCTTCGTCGATGTCGCGCAGGATGTTGGTGAGCTGCAGCGCGCGCCCCAGATGGTGCGACAGCAAGCGGCCCGGGTCCTCCTGCATCCCGAAAATTCTCACCGACAGGCGGCCCGCGGCGCTGGCCACCCGGTCGCAGTACAGGTCGAGCGTGTCGTCGTCGGGCGCGCAGATGTCTTCGGCGGCGTCCATGGCCATGCCGTCGATCATCGCGTGGAAGTCTTCGCGCTGGAGCCCGAACGTATGGATGTGACGCGTGAGCGCCGCGAGCGAGGCGCGCGGCGTGCCGGCGTAGCACGCATCGATGTCGGCGCGCCATTGGTCGAGCCCCGCCGCACGCTCGGCGCGCGGCAGGTCGCTGTCCGCGATGTCGTCGACAGCGCGGCAAAAGGCGTAGACCTGATACATGGCGTCGCGCTGCGCAGGAGGCAGGATCCGCATTGCCAGATAAAACGAGCTGCCCGACGAAGCGGCGGCGGCGTCGGTTTGTTGTGTATCGTCCACGACGAGATTGGAAACAGCCAAGACGATCTCCGCTGGGGGCGCCCTCGACGGGCGTTCGACTCTATTCGGGCCCGCATTGCCGCGGGTCGCCCGCGCGCGCGGACACGCGCGAGGCACCCGACCCTAAAATTGCCCGCCAAGGGGCGCGCAAGGCCGGAAACGGGCCAAAGTATATCAACCTTTGGGGTGGGCCGCAGGTGAGTCAGGGTGTATGGCGCGGGGGCGCGTGCCCCCAGTGCTGGGCGATGCAGCGAGTTGAGGCGGGAGCCGCCTGCGCCCCCTGCAAGTCTCAGGCGAGCGCGACCGAGCGGTTACGGCCCTGGCGCTTCGCGGTGTAGAGGGCGGCGTCCGCCTCGTTGATCATGCCTTCGTAGTCCGGCGCCCCGGTGCGCGCGGTGGCGGCGCCCACGCTGGCCGTCACGGGCACGATCACGCCCTGCACCTCGATCGGCTCGTCGCCGATCGTGCGGCGGATCTTCTCCGCCACGTAGAGCGCGTCGTCCAGCGGCGTGCACGGCAACAGCAGCGCGAATTCCTCGCCGCCGAAACGCCCGAACACATCCTGCTTGCGCACCACGCCCGACACGCGCTGCGCCATCGAGCGCAGCACCGTGTCGCCGGCCACGTGGCCAAATTCATCGTTGATGCGCTTGAAGTGGTCGAGGTCGAACAGCAGCATCGACAGCTCGCCGCCGTAACGCTGCCAGCGCAGGAATTCGTCGGCGAGGCGCGTTTCGAAATAGCGGCGGTTCGCAATGCCGGTCAGGCCGTCGCGATCGGCGTATTCGCGCAGCTTCGCCACGGCCTCCTCGCGCTCGCGCTGCATGACGCTCACGTGCGTGACATCCGAGATGGTCACGCACACGGCGATCACGTCGCGCCCGCGCATGAGCGGCATGAAGGTGCAATCCTGCTGCATGTAGTCCACACCGCCCGTGATCGGCCGGTCGTGGTCGAACTGGAACAGATACGGGCGCTGCTCCCACGAACTGAACGCGAAGCTGCCCAGCTGGAATACGCTCTCCACCTTACGCGTGAGCCACGCGCGCGGCAGGTCGGGGAAGCGCTCGAAGATGGAGCGGCCGATCACGTCCTCGGCCGTCACGCCGCTGTGGTCCTGCATGAAGCGGTTCCAGCTCAGCACGTTCATGTCGCGATCGACCACGAAAATGCCGAAACCCACCCGTTCGACAACGAGGTCCGATAGCGATGGCAACCCGGCTGGCTCGTTCATAGGCTATGTAACAACGCGTCGATGGCCCGGCTCACGACATGGATCGACTCCTCGGCCATCAGCATGACGAGGTGGGCGCGAAAACGCTGGTCTTCCAGCGCGAAATTGACTTCGACGAGCAGCGCGACGTCCCACGCGAGCAGGCCCGGCTGGAATACTTCGTCGAGCATGATCGCCTCGCCGAGCAGGCCCGGCTGCGAAAACACCGGCATGCGGCCGAGCTGGTCGAGCATCGACGAGACACACGCGCCCGTCAGCGCGTTCGCGACGTCGAACATCAGTTCTTCTTCCGTGAGCGCGTCGTCGCCGATCGTGGCGTAAGGGCCGCCGACCAGGCTGCCCAGCTCGGCGATTTCGCCGCTGCGGCAGATCACCAGCGCCTCGCCCTTGATCTCCGAGCGAAAGCCCTGGCGCACGGCCGCGACCGGGCCGTCGATACCGGTCATCTCGCGCAGCGCCGCGGCGGCCTCGGAGACGGCGACCACGCGCACACGCGGCACCGAAAGTTCGATGAAGGCGTTGAGCAGCCCCGACAGTCGCGTCGCTGCCTGCCCCATGCCGAGATTGGCGATCTCCTGGAGCGCGTCGCGCTGGAGTTCCGTGAACACTCGATCAGGCATACAACCCGTACTCCTTCAGGATGGGCAGCAGCGCCTCCTGGGTTACCGGCTTTGCGACGAACGCCGCCGCGCCGAGCGCCTGCACGCGCTCGCGGGCACGAGGCTGGACGTCCGCTGAAACGACGATCACGAACGTGTTCAGGTCTTCGTGCTGCAATGCTTCGAGGACCTGGAAGCCCGTCATGTCGGGCATCGTGAGGTCGAGAAACATGACAGCCGCACGACCGGCGCGGTAATGCGCAAGCGCTTCGTGTCCGTTCGTCGCGTACGAAATCGAAACGTCCCAGTCCTCGGGCAGCGCCTTCGTGAGCACCTTGCGGGCTAACAGCGAGTCATCGGCGATCACGATGGGCAAGGACATGGATATGCTGATTGAGTGTGCGTTGGACGGAGTGCGTTTCGACGGATTAACGGCGGCGTGGGCAATTACTTTAGGGATAACTTCAAAGAAAATTGCGAATCGGCCGAATAATGCATAACGCATGAACGGATCCGCGCGCTGGCGTGTCGGGACAAGGCACATGGCCGCGCCGTCGCCCCGCCGTCGCCCAATGGATAACCGGCAACCCGTGAGCCGGTTGTGTAGGCCTTCGTCTGCATGCCTGCAGCCACCCCGTAGCATGGCCATGCGCCTTGTCGGCAGGCATGGCGCACATGCGAATGCGTTATTTATCGTGTCCGCGATTCTCGAATCAAATTGAATCAAATGCAACTCGCCGTTAATCGATCAACGAACGAAATCGACTCAATCCGGCTAATTTATGGAAATAAACGATCCATCCCTTAAATAAAGGACGTCGATTATCCCTTTGTGGTACGTTTGCGCTTTGCCGATTTTCGCGAATTCGGCATGAAGCGAGAGGAAACCCCCTGGGCAGCGTGCTTGCCAGATGTTTTTTGCGGCACGAAGGGGATCCGCTGGCCGTCGGGGCGTCATCGCGGTCGTTTATCATGTCGCATGCCCTGCCGTCTTTTTCCTGCTTTTCCGTACGATGATTGCTGACCGGCCCGAGCGGCCAGAAGAACGCCCCTCCCCGCCCCCTCCCGCCGACGACGCGCCGTTTCCGGCCGCGCCAGGCCACGACTTCACGGTGCGCCGGCGCACGCTGCTCGCGCTGCTCGTCGCGGCAATCGTGCTGCCGTGCATCTACGTGGCCGCCATGGCCTACAACGACCTGCGCGCGCGCGAAGCCGACGCCACCGACACCACGCTGCGCACCGTACGCGTGGCCGAAGAGCACGCGCTCAAGGTGTTCGACATGAACGAGGCGCTCGACGCGCGCGTGGTGGATCTCGTGCGCGGCCTGAGCGACGACGGCATCCGCGCCAGCGAGGCGCAGATCCACGAGAAACTCGACGCGATCGGCGGCGGCTATCCGCAGGTGGCCGCCGTGTCGATTTTCGGCGGCGACGGCGACCTGCTCGCGAGCAGCCGCTACTCGCCGCCGCCGCCGGTATCCATCGCCGCGCGCGACGACTTCACCGGCATCCGCGACGGCCGCGTGATCGACCACGTCTCGCGCGTAATGCAGGGCCAGGTGAGCGGCGAGACCGTGTTCAACATGGGCGTGGCGCGCCTGAACGAAGCAGGCGAATTCGCGGGTCTCGTCTCGGTCGCCTTGCGCCCCGGCTATTTCAGCTCGTTCTACCGCGACCTGCTCGGCCCCGATTCGCCGATGTCGCTCGGCCTCGTGCGCAGCGACGGCACGATCCTCGCCTTCGATCCGCCGCCGCGCGCCGACGCCTCGGTCATCACGCCGCGCTCGCCGCTTGCCGCCGCGCTGTTGCGCGGCACGGAGTCCGGCGTCGTGCGCATGCATTCCAGCCTGCTCGACAGCAACGTGATCCTCGCGTTCCGGCGCGTGGGCGCCTACCCCGTCTACGTGACCTGCGCGTATCGCACGCCGGCGATCTGGGCGGCCTGGTACCGGCACCTGAGCGTGCTCATCATCTCGATGTTTACGCCGTCGATCGCGCTGTGGTGCGTGATCTGGCTTTCGCTGCGGCGCCTCGCCGCCGAAGAGGAGGCGTGGGAGCGCTGGCAAGCCGAAGCCTCGATGCGCCGCTCGATCGAATCCGCCTACCGGCAATCGCGCAAGATGGAAGCGCTCGGCAACCTCGTGGGCAGCGTCGCGCACGACTTCAACAACCTGCTGATGATCGTGTCGGCCAACGTGCAGATCGCGCGGCGGCGCGGCGCGGCGGGCTTCGAGCGCGAACTCTCGGCGGTCGAGCGCGCGCTCAAGAGCGGCCAGTCGCTCACGCGCCAGTTGCTCGGCGTGGCGCGCAAGCAGCCGCTGCGCAACGAGACGATCCACGTGGGACGCTGGCTGCCGGCGGCGCGCGAGCTGTTGCGCGCGTCGCTCGGCGCGAAGGTGTCGCTCGTCGTCGAAGTCGATGACGACGTGTGGCCCGTGCTCGTCGATGTGGCCGAATTCGAGCTTGCGCTCATCAATCTCGCCGTGAATGCGCGCGACGCAATGCCCAACGGTGGCCGCTTCACCGTGCGGGCGCGCAACATCAGCTTCCGGCCCGATGAAGGTTTTCCGCTCGACGGCGACTTCGTGCACGTCGCGCTCGAAGACACCGGCACCGGCATGCCGCCGGACGTGCTCGCGCGCGCGTTCGAGCCGCTTTACACGACCAAATCGAAGGGCACAGGCACCGGCCTCGGCCTGCCGCAGGTGTTCGCGTTCTGCGAGCGCACCGGCGGCCTCGCCGCGATCGACAGCGCAATCGGCGCCGGCACGACGGTGCATCTGTATCTGCCGCGCTCCCTCGCCGAACCGCCCGCGCAGCGTCCGGGCGAGCCGCGCGAGGAGAGCGCCCAGGTGCATCACGGGCTGAACGTGCTGCTCGTTGAGGACAACGACGAAGTCGCGGCCGGCACCGAGGCACTCCTGCAGATGATGGGCCACCGCGTGACCTGCGCAAGCGACGCCGCGAGCGCGTTGCAACGGGTCGAAGCGCCGCTTGCCGAGGGCGAGCACGCGCCGCGCTTCGACCTCGTGCTTTCCGACATCCACATGCCGGGGACGATGAACGGCATCGATCTGGCCGAGGCGCTGCAGGGGCTCGAGCCGGAGCTGCCCGTGATCCTCGTGACGGGCTACGCGGAGGAACTCGAGCGCACGCGCAATGCCGACGTACGTGTGCTGTCGAAGCCGTTCGACATCGCGCTGCTGGAGAAAATGCTCGAAGCGATTCGCGAGGACCGCCAGGCGCGTGCGAAGCGCGAGCACGACGCGACGCTCCAGAGCCCGCGGGCATGACAGGACGTGCGTGACCCGCATCGCGGCACGCGGCTTGCGGCAGGCAGCGCGACCCGCAGAATCAGGCGGTTAGACGTCACGCACTGCATGCGCCGACCGATGCACTCTCCATGCACAATCGGCGCATGATGTAAGCGGGCGTCGCCATCTGGCGAAGGAGGCTGCCATGAAACAGACCGTGACCGGCGTTTTCCAAACCTACGACGAAGCACGCCACGCACAGGACGCGCTGCTGCAACGCGGCTTCGCGGCCGGCGACATCGACCTGCCGGCGCGCACAGAGGGCGTGCTGGCCGGCATCGAGCGGCTCGTGGGAAGTTTCTTCTCGACGACGAGCGACGTGCGCCGAACCACCGAGGCGCAGACCGGCATGACGCCGCCACCGGGCGAATCGGTGCGCATCGGCGTGCATGTGAGCGACGAGGCGCACGCCAATCTGGCGTACGAGACGCTGCGCGAGGAACACGCGACCGACGTCGCACTACGCGGCACACCGTGGGCGTGGCCGGCGACGGACCATCCCGTCGCGCGCGAGCACTCGGCGCTCGATGAACTGGGGCTTTCCGAGTTCGCCGACGCCTTGCGTCGCCGTGCCGCGCAAATGGAAGCCGCACGCGAACCAACCGCTGCCGAGCCCACGCTCGACCCCACCGTCGAACCGATGCGGCCGGCAAGCGAGGCCGAGGCGGCCGTGCTGACTTCCGCAAGCGCGCCCGGCGCCGGAGCGGTGATGGGCGCACATCATGTGGACGTTCCGGCCGCGCCCGAAGCGACGCGTCCGGCCGCAGGCGCCGCGCCGCAAATTCCGGACGAATTCCTGGAGTACGAGGAAGACACGCCCGAGCACCACAAGGACATGCCGGGCGAGTCTCGCACGTTGCATTGAGCCCGCTCTGGCGATACGGCGCCTGGTGTGGGTTTGGCGTGCGTTGAACGCGATCAGGCGTCAACGGCCGAGTTGGCGCTTGACCCACGCTACGTACGTATCGACGAAGCCTTGCAGGAACTTGCGTGTGTCCTCGCTGACGATCTCGCCTTTCTCGTTGATGCGGCTCGCGTCGTGTTTGATGAACATCTCAGGCTGACCGAGCAGCGCGACGTCGAGATAGGCGAGCACGTTACGCAGATGTTGTTGCGCCAGCGCCGTGCCGGTCGCCCCCAGCGACGTACCGAGCACCGCGCCCGGCTTGCCGCGCCACGAATTCGTGCCCCATGGCCGCGAACCCCAGTCAAGCGCGTTTTTCAGCCCGCCCGGGATCGAGCGGTTGTATTCGGGCGTGACGAAGAGCAGCCCGTCGACGGCCTCGATCTGCTGCTTGAAGCGGCGCGCTACCTCGGGATAGTCGGCGTCGTATTCCTGGCTGTAGAGCGGCAGCACACCGATGTCGAGATACTCGAAAGTGAAATCAGCGGGGGCAAGCGACGTCACCGCGTGCGCGAGTTGCCGGTTGAATGAATCCTTGCGCAGACTGCCAACCACCACTGCGATCTTGTAGGCCATTTCGGTTTCCTCGGAGGTGCGCACGTAGCGCAGAGAAAGGAAACATCATCATAGACGTGCGCGCATTCCGGCGATGCTCGCGCGTACGGGCTCGGTCAGCAGCCGGGCGCCATTGTGGATAACTGGGGGTTACGCGAATTTATCCACAATTTTTGGGCATAAGCTTGTGGACAACTTGCGTGAAGAGCCGATGGATACGGGCCTCGCGTGGGATTCGTCTGCAGGTTAGCAAATATGCAATTTCGGTGCGTGCATGGCATAGATTTCGTCTCGTCCTTGCACGCTGACTCCTGCGCTCGCGTTTTCGCCGCTTGTAGTCCGTGAGCAACCCGGCGATCTCAACCGAGCAGCGCCGCGACGTTTTCGGTTGGCCGGCCGATCACGGCGCGGCCGTCGCGTACGACGATGGGGCGTTGCAGGAGAATCGGGTGTCGCACAATTGCTTCGTATAACTGATCATCCGTCACGCCGGGCGCATCGAGACCAAGCTCCGTGTACTCGGTTTCACCGGTGCGGATCATGTCGAGCAGCGGGCCGCCCAGCATCGCATGCAGCGCCTTCAGTTGGTCGACGGTGAGCGGCTGCTTCAGGTATTCAATCACCTCGACTGGCTCGTTCGCCTTAGCGTTGGACACCAGCTCGCAAGCGGCACGGGACTTGGAGCAGCGGGGGTTGTGGTAGATCGTGATCATGACGCCTGACGTACGAGAGGGGAGTGGTGGGGGAGCCTCGGGGAGGCAAGGGACGCGTCGTGATTTTACCGGGAGTGGGCTGCGAGGCGGATGGCGCTTCGGTTGACGAAAGCCTGACTCATCTTCCGCGGTTCGCTGCAATGTGGCGGTGCGTGGGATTCGCGGTGCGATCTCCCGGTTTCAGGAGCGCGCTCGTGAGAGGCTGAGATGCGATGTGGGTTAGGGCTGACTTTATGCGCATAAAGAGCGGTGGCGCGTGTGCGCTCACCTTCCCGTGGGCGCGCTATTCCACCGATGTTCGTCCCACATCGAAGGCGTTGCCACGCGACCGCCGTAACCGCATCCGACGGGTATGCGACATTCACAGACCTTCCCGCGAGCTTTATGCGCATAAACCTTGTCCGAATGGCTAATTCAGCTGCGAATTACACCAAAAATCATTGAACTGAAAAACATTCCAGGTAAAATCCCATGCTAATAGCAAAAAGGAGAATACCAATTGGCAGCAGAGATAATCGCAGTCACGCAGCAGAAGGGCGGGGTCGGCAAGAGCACGATCGCGATGCATCTCGGCGCGGCCTTCCACGAGAAGGGAAAGCGGGTGCTCGTCGTGGATGCCGATGGTCAAAATACGCTGGTCCATTGGGCCAGTGCGTCAGCCGATGGTGACACCGGAATCCCGTTCCCGGTCGTCAACCTCTCCGAAGCCGGCGGCCAAATCCACCGGGAGATCAAGAAGTTCGTCAACGACTACGACGTGATCGTGGTGGACTGCCCGCCGTCGATCACGGAGAAGGTCTCCGGCGTGGTGTTGCTCGCCGCTACCGTCGCCGTCATTCCGACTTCGTCCTCTCCGGCCGATTACTGGTCGAGTGTTGGTCTCGTGAAGCTCATCCAGCAGGCACAGGTCATGAACGAAGATCTGCGCGCCGTATTCCTGCTGAACAAGACCGAAGAGAAGCGCATGCTGACGCGCGAACTGAAGCGTGCTCTTGAAGAACTCGGTTTCCCACTGCTTAGAACGCAGATTCCCACACGTGAGGCGTACAAGCAGGCAATGGCGTTAGGCCAGACAGTGCTGCAAATGAACGACCGCGGCGCCCGCCTCGCCGCAGTGGAAGTGCGCGCATGCGCCGACGAAATCGCGGCCATGCTCCCCTGACTTTATGCGCATAAAGGACCCTGAATGAAACCCTCCCAATTCGCCAAAGGCTTTCAGGCTCGGCCTGATACGACGAGCAGCGAAAAGCGCACTGCACTCGACCGCCTCAACGCCATCGACGGGCTCGTCCAGGACAAGCCAAAAACCCAAGAAGTTGCCGGGCGTTCGAGTCAGCCTGCCCTTGTGACTGGCTTTGATTCTGCGGTCGAGCCCGTTCGCGATGAAGCGCCTGGCCTCGAAAACGAGTCGGCCGAATACCACGCCTGGCGCGTCGCACACGGCTATCGTCCGGGGCAGATCATCGAATTGCCGCTCAAGGACATCAAGCCGAGCCCCTTCAATCCGCGCCACTTTTATCTGAAGACCTCGATCGCAGAACTGGCTGTCAATCTCGCGAAGCAAGGCCAGCAGCAGGCGATCCACGTGATTCCTGACTACGCGGTGCCGGGCAGCTACTACGTGAGCGATGGCGGCCGTCGCGTGCGTGCGCTGAAAGAAGCAAACAAGGAAGTCGTCAAGGCAATCGTCGTCGATCTGCCGATCGGCATTCAAAGCTACAAGCTCGGTTACGACCTGAACGTTCAGCGCGATTCGCAAACCGTGTTCGATAACGCGGTGGTGTGGAAGCGATTTATCGACGAAAAGCATTTTCAGAGTCAGCGCGAACTGGCCGATCACCTCGGCCTCGACGAATCGACCGTTGCCGTTGCGCTGTCGATCGGCAAGTTGCCGGAACTGGTCATGCAGGAAATGGTGGCGCGCCCGGACCGGTTTGGCTCGAACATGGCCTATCAGGTCGGCCGTTATCATGGTGCGCGCGGCACGGACGCGACGCTGCGTCTCATCAACCGCATCGTCGCCGACGACCTCAGCACGCGTCAGGTCGCGGATATCGTAAAAGGCCGGGCGAGCGCGCAGGAAAGCCCGAAGCCGGCTGGGCGACAACGCTACGCGCAACGGCTGGAGATCAAACTGGACGGTGTGGCCGTCGGTGACCTGAAGTCATATGGCGACGACCGCCTCGAGTTACGCCTGAAGGGACTCGCAAAAGATCGACGCGACGCAATTCTTCAGCAGATCGAGCAGATCCTGAAGACGAAATAAGTTTGGAAAATATGTCGACGGCTGCCACGCATCAGGCGGCCCGTCGACGATGGGGCGCGACTATGTCACGTCTCTCTAGTCAGCCAGATCGGCAAAACCGCCCCACCGCCACCGCCCCGCATTGCGCGGGCCGGCCATCCAAGACGCTCAGGCCGCGCGCGTCTGGCTCAGCGTGAACGCGAGCAGATCGCCGTCAGTCGGTTCGCCCCAGGTCTTGCGCGCGAGCCAGTCGAAAAACGCCGTATCGGCCAGTTTCGATTCCAGTCCGCGACGACGCCAGTCATCGCGCAAATGCGAACCCAGCCCCGGCAGTTCATCCGTCTCGAACGACTGACGCGCAAGCTCGCGCTCCATATCGCCCTGCTCCTCGTAGAGCGAGCGGGCTTCCTTGCGCCGATAGGCCGCGTATTCATCGAGCAGTCGGGCCTTCGGATCGTCGGCTGCAACCGCTGCCGATGCACCGCGGCCAACGGCCGGCGTGGCGCCCGCTGCCGTCTCGACCGGCGGCGCATAGCCCTTCTTCAGGGCGTCCTTGAACAACGCCGCAGCGCTGCGCACCGGCGGCAAGCTCGTGCTGCGCATACGCTGTTCGGTCAATTGCAACGCGGCGCGAATGCGGTTTTCCTCGCTGTCAGCGTACAGCGACTGCGCTTCCTTGAGCGGAATGCCGATCTTCACCATGCGGTCGACGAGGGTGCTGTCGAACACATTCGGATGTTCGTCGAGCGCGAGCATCGGCTGCTTGCGCTCGGTCACGCGAAACTGGATTTCGGCGACACGGCGCCCTTCGCGATGCTCGATCAATTCGACGAAGATGTTCGTCACCGCGTTGACTTCGGCAATGGCGGGCCGCAGATAATCGCGCTTGAAATACTTGTACTCGCGTTTGGCTTCGTCGCCGGCTTCAGTATCAGGGGTACCGGAAAGGATCGGGCGCCACCACTCCCAGGTCTCGCGCATCGTCAGATGGCTGGGGTTGGTCAGATAGCGTACGCAGATCTCGTAGAGCGCAAGGCCCGCGCTGCTGCGCAACTGGCTCTGGAACTGCAGGCTCAGACGGGCGTACTGGACCGGATCCAGTAGCTTCTTCTTGATCTTCGGCGCGAACGAGAACTCCACCCAGACGCGACGGGTTTGCGGGTCCTCGAGAATTTCCGCATCCGCGATCAGCGTGGAAATCCCCCACTTGCGGCCAGGCTTCTGGCTCGACGTGCCCTGGCTCCATTCGACCTGCACCGACACCATACGGCGCAGGTGCTCCTTCACGAGCGCCGTATCGTTCGAATCGAACGCCGAGTTGGCGACGATGTCGGAAAGCAGCGCCCGGTAGGTATCGCCGGACTCGTCGGCCTGCTGGGCGACCGCCAGCAGGACGTTGAAGAGCTTGCGGGTCAGCAGGGTGATCTTGCCGCTCTTCGGCTGGATCGCGATCGCCTCGACGGCCTTGCGCAATTCCGCCGAGCTGGGGCTTACCACATCGGTCTTTTTCACGCGCTTCGTGGCCATGCGTCGGGTCGAGGAGAGAATTTCGCGAAAGGATACCGTCTGTGGTGATAGGCGTCTATAGGGCCTCTCTCACCATTGCCGGTGATGCGCGCATCGGGCGCGCCGCTCACCGCGACACCTTCCCGTATTGCCTCACCTTTGGGCAGATGCCCATCCTGCGGGGCGCTTTGCGTCATGCACGCTCTGGCCCGATCCCGCGCTTGCGCTGGCGTACCAACGGTCGCAATCTGCTCCCGTATTGGCTCACCTTAAATATTTTCGCGCGGCCGGTGAGAAAAGTCCGTCGCGGGGCGCGAAATTCCGGCTTCCAACCGGCCGCCCGCCAAAAAATCCGCCGCGGCGCGATCGCACTGCAGCAAAACACGACGCAGCGCTCGTGCAAGGCCGGCAGAAAGTCCAAATCGTGGAGGCAAAGGCTACGCGATACGGCGATCGATGGTCCAAATTGTCGAGGTTCGCCATCGCGCGCCCCTGTGTATCCCGAAAAAGCTCACCTGTTGCCGCACAGACTAAACACATCAACCCGCTCGAAAAGGCCGTCGCTGCAACTGCCCGCGCACAATAGCTCCTGAAAGTTCTCACCTTAGGCATCCCGTTACGGTTGCGCTGCGCCATCGCAGCACCTCCCGGAAACCCTCACCTCACAGGGGCGCAGAAAGAAAAAATCAATGAATTCCGGGGGTTATCCACATGTACGGCAGGCCTGGGAAGGCGATATTGACTCCCGTATTACCTCACCTCACGTGAAGATGGAACATGCGGCCAAATACTTGCTTGCCGAAAGAGCGCTCCCGAATAATCTCACCCAAGCAGGATTTCAACCGAGAGAAGCCCCTCCCGCAACCGCGTAATCTCGGCGTCTGCAGCGCAGTGAACGCCAACTCCCCCCCGAATTCCCTCACCTTAGGCATGGAATTGGCGAAAATCGGCCCCTGAAAAAGCTCACCTTAGCCATCCTGACCGGACAGATGCCGGAGGTTTCGCGGCGCTGCGGAAATCTCCCGAAAATTCTCACCTTCCGGCGCGAAGAGTCCTCGGCAACGCGTTGCAGGTTGCGGCGAAACTGCTCAGCTCGCGTGCCGGCTCCCTGTAAAAGCTCACCTTTCGGTCCTCGAGAGCCCCATTTCGCCCGATTTCGGGCTTTGACTCCCGAAAAACTTCACCTTCGATCCGCATTTTTTCCCGATACTTCTCACCCCAAGCCTTGCAGCCCCTCGATTTAGCCGAAAAATGGCGTAAATCTCCGCTCCCGAACCCGCTCACCGTTGCATTTCCCGTAACACCGCCGTCGAACCCAGCTACTCGCGACCTGCCTGCCCATAGCCTCCCGTATTGACTCACCCTTGCTGCAGAGTCAAGAATCCCTCTGTTCCTGAATCCGCTCACGTCCTTTCCTGCAGTGGCTCACCGGCGTTCCCGAAGCCCGTCACCCAACTTTCCCGCAGGCACTCACCCAGGGTCCCGTAAAGCTTCACCTGATCGGCCGGAAAGCCACGCCAGGTAAGGATTTACCGTGGCGTTAACGTTTTTAACCGGTATCAAGGGTGTTTACTTTTATATCTCTCAAGCAAGAATCCCCCTCGAGCTATCGGAGATATCCACATTTCAACCCCACCGCCTGACCCAATGCGCAAGTACGCTCGCGTGAAACATCGGTTAGTCGTAAAATAAGAGGAAAAATCCGCGCGTTTACAAGGGCTTATGAAACAAACTTCGATTTGTTTCACGGAAAGACCCAACCGGTCGCATCGTGGACCGACGGAAAATGCCTGCGGAACACCCTTCGGGCACCTCCGGCAATCTTGATACTCAAAAACGTAACAAATAGAACGTAATTTGTTATTATTCGTCCACTCCCCTGCCGAGAAGACGAATATGCGAGACCAGGACCGCCAGGCAATCCGAGAAGAAGTCGAGAATTTGCGCAACAACGGTGCGCGTAGGCAGGAGCTTTCCTTGCATGCGTGCAAACGCTTGTTCTTCGATTTCGAAATCAAGCCGTCGATGGCTGCCGTTCGTGAATTGACCCAGACCGGGAGTGCGAGCGACATCCCCAAAGACATCGATCTTTTCTGGCAGCGCATTCGCGCGACGTCAAAAGTGCGTGTGGGCGCTGGGGCGATTCCGCCCGCACTTGAAGAACGCGCCGGCGAACTGCTTGGCGCGCTTTTTGAGGAAGCGCTGGCTCGCGCAGCCGATGCGCTGCAGGCCGAACGCACGGAATTCGAGACCGGTCGCCGCGATGCCGAGCAGGCGACGCGAGAGGCCGAAGCCCGCCGCTCGGCCGCCGACGAAATGCTCAAACGCAGCGAAGCGCGCGTGGAAGCGGCCTATGAACGGGTGCGCGAACTCGAGGGCCAGCTTGCCGCGGCGTCCGCCCACGGCGCCGTCGCACGCGGCAACCGCGAGGTGCTGGTACAGCGTCTGGAAACGGAAAACGAGGCGCTGCGCAAGCGGGTCGAGACGGAACAGACGACGAACGCGGGGTTGCGCGATCGTATCGACGGCCTGCATGAAGACATGCGTAAGAGCACCGAGCACTATGCGCAACAGATCAAGGATGCGCTTGCCGAGGCCGAACGTCGCGTCAAACCCATGCTGGTCGAACTGGATTCGTTGCGCTCGATGTCGTCGACCTGGCAGGCCGTTCAGCGCGATGCCAGCAAGAAGGAATTCGATTTCATCCAGCAACTGGCCACGGCGAAGGCCCGCGCCGACCGTCTGGACGTCGTGCTGCGCGAACGGTCCGACGAAGTGGACGCGCTCACGCGGCAGGTCACGGCATTGCGCGGGCAGCAAGGACTCGACGCGTCGATCGCGGCCGTGCTCTGTTCGCTCGCCGCGGCCGGCCGGCTGGGCGAAACCGAACTGGCAAGCCTGGGCACCTCGGTCGATGGCCACGTCGCGTTGCCCGCCCGTTGCCCTAACTGTCACGAAGGGGAACCGGAGTTGTCCGAAGTGGACGATGGTTTCGAATTCTTGTGCCCCGAGTGCGAGCACACGTCGGGAACTGGGGCGTCGAAGCTTGCGGCGTACGCGCGCTTCATGGCAGGCAAGCATTCGCACGAACAGGCCTCGTAAGCGCTGACTGGACCATGCGCCAAGTCAGCGGCCTGGATACGTGAGCTTTTACGGGAGACGCGTACGCCTCCCGCAAGTAACCGATCGCGCGCCGACGCGACGTCTCATGCCTTGTCGCTTTCCTCCGAAATGTGTTGCGTCGCCTCGCGTTCCGCCCACGTTTTCCATGCGCGATGCAGCCGCCCCGCGGAGATCGGCTGCAGGAAACCGAGCCACTGCCCTACCTGATCCGTATCCACGCCGCGCTCGAACAGGTCCGCCGCGAACGTGTTGCGCAAGGTTTGCGGACTGGCGCGCTCGGCGCGCGTATCGGCCACGCCGGCGTTTTCCATCAATGCGTCGATGGCGCGTAGCACAGTGGCCTTGTGCATGGGACGTCCGGACGGCGAGCCCGGAAACACCAGTTGTCCCGGCAGTCCGGCCAGTCTGCGCGCTTCGAGCCAGGCGCCGAGCACGTCGACGGCAAACGGCGTCAGTCGCGTGACGCGCGTGAATGCCGGGTTGGCGGCTTCGATCGTGACCCATTCCGAGCCGATCGCCACGCAGTCGAGCGTGAGCGCGATGGCGTCACCCGTTTTCAATCCGCCGCCGAGGAAGATGGCGACGAGTGCCCGGTCGCGGCGTTCGCGCCATCGTTTCGCGGCAGAGGGCTCGACCAGCGGCGAAAACAACTGGCCGATGATCGCGGCGCGCTCAACCGGCGTAAGAAAACCCGTCGGCTCGTTTTCGCGTGCGTTGCGCCACGCCGCTTCGCCGTCCTGGGCGATGAAGCGCGCCGGGTTCGTGGAGGCGAGTTCGATTTCGCGTACGTGATCGAGCACACGCTCGATGAGCCGCAGGTAGCGAAGACGCTGCGGCTTCTTCACGTCGAGGCTCGCGACGAATTCAGCAATCGTGCTGGTATCCACGGTCATGACCGTCTTGCGCTTGAGCGCGAGCCATTCCAGAAACCGTCCCCACTGCACGCGGTAGACCTCGGCGGACGACCGGCGCAAGTCCTGCGAAGCAAGCCATGCGTCGAACGCGGCAATGGGGTCACGCTGCCAGTCCTGGCGCTGTTGGTCGAAGAGGTCGCGTGAGGAAGTGGAGGACGCCATCTCTATCATTCCGTTAGTTGCGTTACGAGACCATTATAGCGATCGAAGGAACATCGCACTGAAATCGTTCCGCGCGATGCGTCCGTGGTCTGCGATTAGCCGCCCCAGGCCCTGGCACGCCGCACGGCGTCGTTGCGTCTTACCCGCCGGCGCGATTCTTCCGCACTTTGCGCGGCACGCTCGTAAGCTGACACCGCAAATGCGAATACGGCCGGCAGCGCGTTGGATTGCCCGAAGTCGACGGTTTCGTCGGTCTCCGGCCAGGCAAGGTCGCCCGGCCGTTGAAAGAGGCCAAGCATGAGGGCGTCGTGGCGGCTGGCGAAGCCGAGATCAGCAAGGGCTTCTGCTTCGATGGCGTGCAGCAGCCGCCAGGTGAGCGGCACCTGCCGCGCGATATAGCGCTGCGCAATATTGCGCACGATGAGTTCGAGGTCGCGTGCGGCGGCCTGAAAGCGCAAGGCCGCCAGGTCGTGCTCGCGCGGCAGTTCGGTTGGGAGGGACATCGACGGCTCCAGTCGGACTTTCACTGTATAAATATACAGTAGTCGGACCGTTCGCGCAGCTTCGTCCGTTCGGCTAACGCTAGAGCGGTGAGGTGGCTTGTCAGCCGTGAATCACCACCAGCAGCGCGCGCGCCTCCCCCTTGCCAGCGTTGCGGATGGCATGCGGCTGGTCGGCGATATAGCGCGCCGTGTCCGCGGCCTTCAGGCGTTCTTTCGCGCCAGCCGCTTCGACCTCGATGCTTCCCTGCAACACCGTGAGATGTTCGCGCGTGCCCGGTTCGTGCGCGGCCGAAACCAGCGCCCCGCCCGGCTTGAGCGTCAATTCATACCATTCGAAGTTGCCGGCCAGTTCGATCGGCCCCCACACGCGCAACTGGTAACCGGCGTCGTGACCATGCAGCGTCGGGATGTCGTGTGGCCCGGCGACGGCAATCGCCTCGGGCGCCTTCGGTGCGGCGAACAGCGAATCGAGCTTCACGCCCAGCGCATTCGTGAGCCGCCAGGCCACCGCGATGGTCGGGTTCGCCTTGTCGCGCTCGATTTCCGATAGCATGGATTTTGAGACGCCAGCCGCGCGCGAGAGGTCGTCGAGTGTCATCTTGCGCTCGCTGCGCAGCCGCTGGATCTGCTCGCCCACGCGTGGCGGCGCGGCGGCGGGTACGGTCGATGCAGGCTGCGCGCCTGCTGCTGCCGATGCGCTCGCGTCAGGAAGGGCGTCCGCCGGTGCGGCGCGCGGTTTGCGGGTGCTTGCCATTCACGGCCTCATCGATTAGAGTGCGTTCGACATATCGAACTCGGGTTCGAAATAATGGAAAATTTCGCCAGCGGCTGACGGCGACTATATCAAACGGCAGCAAACGGCGGCAAACCTGCGGCTGTCCGCAGCCATGTGAGGAGCACGATTCATGCGTACCCCGTATCTCGACCACTTGCGCGCGACGCTCGACCAGATTCGCGCGGATGGCTTCTACAAGAACGAGCGCGTGATCGCCACACCGCAGTCGGCCGACATCCGGCTCGCGGACGGCAGCGACGTGCTCAACTTCTGCGCGAACAACTACCTCGGCCTCGCCAACGACGCACGACTCATCGCCGCCGCCAAAGACGGCCTCGAGCGCGATGGCTTCGGCATGGCGTCGGTGCGTTTCATCTGCGGTACGCAAACCGTGCACAAGCAGCTCGAAAGCGCGCTCGCCACCTTCCTGCAAACCGAGGACTGCATTCTCTATTCCAGCTGTTTCGACGCGAACGGCGGCCTCTTCGAAACGCTGCTCGGCGAGGACGACGCCATCATCAGCGACGAACTCAATCATGCGAGCATCATCGACGGCGTGCGTCTTTCGAAGGCGCGCCGTTATCGCTACAAGAACAACGATCTTTCGGATCTCGAAGCAAAGCTAAAAGAAGCCGACGAAGCCGGCGCACGCTACAAGCTCATCGCCACCGACGGCGTGTTCTCGATGGACGGCATCATCGCCGACCTCAAGGGCATCTGCGATCTCGCGGACCGCTATGACGCACTCGTGATGGTCGACGACTCGCACGCGGTGGGCTTCATCGGTGAGCATGGGCGCGGCACGCCCGAGCACTGCGGTGTTCTTCAGCGTGTTGACATCATCACCGGCACGCTAGGCAAAGCGCTGGGCGGCGCTTCGGGCGGCTATATCGCGGCGAAGCAGGAGGTGATCGACCTGCTGCGCCAGCGCTCGCGTCCGTATCTTTTCTCGAACACGCTTACGCCGAGCATTGCGGCCGCTTCGCTTGCCGTGCTCGAGCTGATTGCAAGCGACGAAGGCGCGCAACTGCGCCGCCGCGTGCGCGAGAACGGCGCGCAGTTTCGCCGCGACATGAGCGCGCTCGGCTTCACGCTCGTGCCCGGCGAGCACCCGATCATTCCCGTGATGCTCGGCGACGCGCAAGTCGCCGCGAAAATGGCCGACGCGCTCCTGCACGAAGGCGTGTACGTGATCGGCTTTTCGTATCCCGTCGTGCCGAAGGGCCGCGCGCGCATTCGCACGCAGATGAGCGCCGCGCACACGCCCGAGCAGATCGGGCGCGCCGTCGAGGCGTTTGCGCGCGTAGGCAGACAGCTCGGCGTGATTTAACAAGGATTGCGAATCAAATGAAAGCACTTGCCAAACTCGAACGCGCGCCTGGCCTCACGCTCACGCGCGTGAAGAAGCCCGAGGTCGGGCATAACGACGTGATGATCAAGATCCGCAAGACGGCGATTTGCGGCACGGACATTCACATCTGGAAATGGGACGACTGGGCGCAGAAGACCATTCCGGTGCCGATGCATGTGGGCCACGAATATGTGGGTGAAATCGTCGAGATGGGCCAGGAAGTGCGCGGCTTTCAGATCGGCGACCGCGTGTCGGGCGAAGGGCATATCACCTGCGGCTTTTGCCGCAACTGCCGCGCGGGGCGGCGTCACCTGTGCCGCAACACCACGGGCGTGGGCGTGAACCGCGAAGGCGCGTTTGCCGAATATCTCGTGATTCCGGCCTTCAATGCGTTCAAGATTCCGCCCGAGATCTCCGACGAGCTCGCGGCGATCTTCGATCCGTTCGGCAACGCCACGCACACGGCGCTGTCGTTCAACCTCGTGGGCGAGGACGTGCTGATTACGGGCGCGGGGCCGATCGGCATCATGGCGGTTGCGATCGCGAAGCACGTGGGCGCGCGCAATGTCGTCATCACCGATGTCAACGACTACCGGCTCGAACTCGCACGCAAGATGGGCGCGACGCGCGCCGTGAACGTTTCGCGCGAGTCGCTGCGCGATGTGATGAACGAACTGCACATGACCGAAGGCTTCGACGTGGGCCTCGAAATGTCGGGTGTGCCGAGCGCGTTCACGGCGCTGCTCGAGTCGATGAACCACGGCGGCAAGGTCGCGCTGCTCGGCATTCCGCCCGCGCAAACCGCCATCGACTGGAACCAGGTGATCTTCAAGGGGCTGGAAATCAAGGGCATTTACGGCCGCGAGATGTTCGAGACCTGGTACAAGATGGTCGCGATGCTGCAAAGCGGGCTCGATCTTTCGCCCATCATCACACACCGCTTCGACGTGGACGACTACGAGAAGGGTTTCGCGGCCATGCTCTCGGGCGAAAGCGGCAAGGTGATTCTCGACTGGACCGCGGCCTGAACGCGCAGCGGTTTTACTGCGGTTGTCCCGGCACCGGCTGCGCGAATTCGGCCTCGATGCGTACGCCGATCTCGTCGCCCACGGCGGGATACCAGCTCGTCAACCCGAACGCCGAGCGGTTGAAATGGCCCGTGGCGGCGAAGCCGAGCGTGGGCTGCTTCGTGAGCGGATTCGGCGCGTAGCCGTTCAAGGTGACGTCGAGCGTGACCGGCTGGGTCACGCCGCGTATCGTGAGATTGCCCGTGAGCGTGCCGCGCCCCTCGCCCGTGCGCGTAAAGTGCGTGCTCGTGAAACGAATCTCCGGATAGCGCTGCACGTCGAGCATCTGCGGGCCCTTCACCATGGCGTCGAGCGCGCTGACGTTGGTGTCGAGGCTCGTGGCGTCGATCACCGCATCGAGCGTGGCCGTTTCGAGGCCGCCCGCAGTCCAGTCGAGCGTGGCCTGCGCGCGGTCGAAGCGCATGACGAAGCGCGAGTAATGGAAGTGATCGACGTCGAATACGACGCTCCAGTGATGCGCGTCCATCGCGTAGCGCCCAGGCGGCACGTCGGCTTCCGTGCGGCTCACGCTGTGCGTGACCACGCGTAGCGGCGTGCACGCGGCGAGGCTCGCCGCACACAGCGCCACGCAGAAGGCACGGCGCGAGCCGCGAACAACGCGCGCAAGCGACACAGACGTCCGGTCTTTCATCTCATTCCCTTTAACTCGTCGATACTCGTTAGTACGTTTGGCGGCGTGCATTTCTTCCACCCGGCTCGCGAAGCATAACGCGACGGGGACGGATCGCAACTGCGCATCCCGGATGCCCGTCGGAAACACGCGCACATTGCGCGCCGCGCGAAACTCGGGTTTCATACGCTCATTGGAGCCCGAAGCGCGGAGAGCCGATTCATGCCAGCCACGAACCACATCGTGCGTTTTCACGCCACGCTCGTGCGCGACGTCGACGCGATGACGGCCGCAACCGTGCGCTCATACGGGCGTCATACGCACGATCAGTACGGCATTGGCGTGATCGATCGAGGCGGCCATGCCTCGCTGAGCGACGCCGGCGAGGTCGAGGCCGTCCCGGGCGACCTCATCCTCGTCAATCCGGGCGAGGTGCACGACGGCCGCCCGCTCGATGCCGCCGGGCGCACGTGGCGCATGCTGTATTTCGAGCCGCGCTGGGTCGACGCGCTACAGGCCGACATCACGCAGGGCGACGACTCCACTTTCGCGCTTCACGCGCCAGTGATCAGCGAGCCGCGTTTGCGCGCGCTGTTCGATGCGGCCTTTGCCCACGTGACCGACGAAAACGGAGATCTCTCGCACATGGCGTTCGACGCCGCCGCGCTGGAAGTCATGACGCGCCTCGTCGAGGCGCTCGGCCACCGTCGCGCGCTCGCACAGTGCTCACCGGCCTCGCTTGCGCGCGTGCGCGACATGATCGACACCGATCCGGCCCAGCCGTTCTCACTCGCCGAACTCGCGCAGGCGGCGGGGCTGAGCCGCTTCCAGCTCCATCGCGGCTTCCTGCGCGCGTTCGGCGTCGCGCCGCACGGCTACATCCTGCATCGTCGCGTGGCGCTCGCGCGACGTCTGCTCAAGGCGGGCACGGCCCCGGCGCAGACCGCGCTGGCCGCCGGTTTCTGCGACCAGAGCCACCTGAACCGCGCCTTCGCACGGCAATTCGGCATCTCGCCGGGGCGCTACCGGCTCGAGCGCGCGGCGTGAGTCCCATGCGGCGCAGGCGCTGACGCACAACGATCCAAGACGGCGCGCCGTGGTGAGCCTATACAGGCGTATCACCACGAGGAGCGCTCCATGTCGATACGATTGTCGTCGCGCGAACACGCGCGGCGCTTAACCCTCTCCCCCCGATCCGCCGCCCATTGGCAATTGACGGCGGCCATGCTGACCGTGGGCAGCACGGTGATTGCCAGCAAGGCGATCGGCGCCGGACTCGATCCGCTGTCCGGCACCGCGCTGCGCTTCGGCATTGCGTTGCCGGTCTTTCTGCTGCTCATGCGGCTGACCGGCACGGCGTTGCCGCGTCCTGGCCTGCGCGATGCGCTGTTGCTCGTCGCACAGGCCGCCATCGGCAGCGTCGGCTATACGGTCTTGCTGATCGCGGGCACGCAGCGGACCTCCGCGAGCGACGCCGGCATCATCCTCGGCACGCTTCCCGCCGTTTGCGCGTTGACGGCGGCGCTGGTGCTCGGCGAACGGCTGCGCGCGAGCACGCTCGTTTCGGTGACGATCGCGAGCCTCGGCGTGGCGATGGTCACGCTCGCGCCCGGGGAACACCGCGACGGCGCGCGCTCGCTCACGGGCGACGCCATGATACTCGGCGCGGTCGTGTGCGAAAGCCTGTTCGTCCTGCTAAACAAACGGCTTTCGCAGCCGTGGGCGCCACTCGCGCAGGCTAGTGCGATGACCGGAATCGGCTTCGTCGTATCGGGCTTGTGCGCGTTACCTGGCTGGCTTGGCGCGGCCCACACCGTGCCGTTGCAGGCTGTGCTCGGCGCGGCTTATTACGCGCTCGTGCCGACGGTCGGCGGATTCTGGCTCTGGTACGCGGGCGCGGCGCGTGTGCCAGGCGGCGAGGCCGCGATCTTTACAGCCGTGGCGCCGGTGTCGAGCGTGGCGCTTGCCACGGTGCTGCTAGGCGAGCCGCTGACCCCGACGCGCGTGCTGGGCCTCACGCTCGTCGTGGCCGCCGTGTTCGCGGTTTCGGGGCGCGCGCTTTGGAGGCGCATCGGCGCGCTGCGCGGCACGCGCAACAGCAATATCTCTTGACTTGGGAGAATGATCGTTCTACATTGCGGACTGGGAGAACGATCATTCTCCTGCTGATCATCGCAAGACAGCGCAATCACGCCCCAATCCCGCTGAACGAGACTCGCCATGAGCCCGCCCGCTGTAACGAATGCCGAAGCGAACCCGGAAGCGCCGCAAGCCGACGCGCGCGTGCGCCTGCTCGACGCCGCCGAGGCGCTGATCTACGCGGGCGGCATTCACGCAACGGGCGTCGATGCGATCGTTCGCGCGGCGGGCGCGGCACGCAAGAGCTTCTACACGTACTTCGAATCGAAGGACGCGTTAGTCGCGGCCGCGCTTTCACGGCGCGACGAGCGCTGGATGCGCTGGTTCATCGCCGGCACGCTCGCGCGAGGACGCACGCCGCAGGCACGTCTCATCGGCATGTTCGACGTATTGCACGAGTGGTTCACGTCGGAGGGCTTTCACGGTTGCGCGTTTCTCAACGCGGCTGGTGAAATCGCGTCGCCCGACGACCCCGTGCGCGTGGTCGCGCGCGAACACAAGGCGCGCCTGCTCGAATTCGTGTGCGAACAAAGCGGTGCGTGGGCTGTGAGCGTCGGCGTTGATCGCCGTGTTGCCGCACGCCTCGCGCGCCAGTGGCTGATCCTGATCGATGGTGCGATCGGCGTGGCGCTCGTGAGCGGCGACGCCGATGCGGCCCTCGACGCGCGCGCGGCCGGCCGATCGTTGCTCGAAGCCCTCGCGCCAAAAAGCGCTCGCGATTCCTGAAGCCATTTCCAAAGCCGATCCCCTTTACGCGCACCGTCCCGGCGCGCTGCCCAACGCAAGGAGCAAAACCATGAGTGATTCGCCCGAAGTGCGTCCGCCGCTGCCGCCGTTCACGCGCGAGAGCGCCATGCAGAAAGTGCGTGCCGCAGAAGACGGCTGGAATACGCGCGACCCGCAACGCGTTTCGCTTGCATACACGCCGCAAAGCGTGTGGCGCAATCGCGCGGAGTTTGTCACGGGCCGCGCGGCGATCGTCGATTTTCTCGCGCGCAAATGGGCGCGAGAACTCGACTATCGCCTGATCAAGGAGCTATGGGCGTACACGGACAATCGCATCGCGGTGCGTTTCGCCTATGAGTGGCGCGACGATTCGGGCAGCTGGTTCCGCTCGTACGGCAACGAAAACTGGGAATTCGACGCGAACGGTCTGATGGCGCACCGTCACGCATCGATCAACGACCTGCCGATCCGCGAGGCGGATCGTCTCTATCATTGGCCGCTCGGGCGCCGTCCCGACGACCATCCGGGCCTCTCCGACCTCGGCCTCTGACGCCTCGCTTTCATCGGGACGACTCGCGCGGCTGGCACCCTACCAGCGGCGAACGAGTCGCCCGATCCGAGCCTGGGCTCCATTGCGCACGCATCGGGTTGCGGTACAGTTCGTCATTCACCGCGAACCAGCAATCAGAAAACCGACGACCGCTCTGGCGGATCGGCGCAATAAAGGACGGAGAGCCCATGCGGTTTTGGCAGAAGCAAGGTGGCGCAACAACGAACGCGATAACGAAAGCGGTAGCAAGCGCGACAACAAAAGCGACAACAAAAGCGAAGAAAACAAAACGCGGCGCGGCGGCTGCCCTGCTGCTCCTGCCGTTGCTGCTGTTCGGCACGGCGCAGCCGGCGCGAGCGGCAAACTGGTGTAGCTCAGGTCTGTGGGTAGACGCGATGGTGGGCTCGTACCACATTCATCCCGACAAGGACTTCGAACAGTTCAACCCGGGTCTCGGCATTGAATGCTGGCCAGGCGACACGTGGGCGCTCACGGCAGGCGGCTTTCGCAACTCGCTGCGACGCCCCTCGTATTATGGCGGCGCGGTGTGGGCGCCCGAGTTCCTGCATTGGGGCTTCGTGCGGCTCGCGGCGATGGGCGGCATCATCTCCGGCTATAACTATGGCAACTGGGGCCTTGGCCACGACCATACGATCGGGCCCGTGGTCGCGCCTATCGTGATGGTCGCGTACAAGCGCGTCGGCGTGAACTTCATCGTCATTCCACCCATACCTTCCGACGATCTCCCCTTTACCATCGGGTTTCAGTTGCGGTTCAAGTTCTAGCGTTCGGCGTCCTCCCGCAAACGCTCACCTTTGCTGATAACCTGACGCCTTTGTCATATTGGCGTCAGGCGCATGCCACGGCCTGACCCTAAGATACGAGCCTTCGCTTTACAGGGCGCGACATGGCGCGCGCTATCCAGGTCAAAGGAAAAAAATGAAGAAGTTCACCCGCATGCTGATCGCCGCAGGCGCACTGGCCCTGAGCGCTGGCGCCATGGCGGCCGACGCACCCGAACCCAGCTGGCTGCCCGCAGCGGCCGCCGCGAGTTTGCAGAATGCCAGTGCGATTGTCGAAGGCGCGAATGGCTCGAACGTGAAGTCGACGCTTTATGTCTTCATGGACCCAAACTGTATTTACTGTCACCTGGTGTGGAAAGCGCTGCAACCGTATGAAGCGGTGGGCCTGCAGGTGCATTGGATTCCTATGGGCTTTCTGAAGGCAGATTCGGCGGGCAAGGCGGCTGCGCTGCTGGAGGCGAAAGACGGCGCCGCGCTGCTCAAGGAGCTCGAAACGCATTACTCGGAGAAGGACGAATCGGGCGGTATCGCGCCGCTCGCGCACATTCCCCCGGCCGACAAGAACAAGCTCGACAACAACATCAAGCTCTTCCAGGACCTCGGTTTCGACGGTACGCCTACGCTTGTTTATCAGGGATCGGGCGGCCGCTGGGCCAATGTCAGCGGCTTGCCGAAGCTGAACGACTTGCCGGGCATGCTGAATCTGCCGGCACAGCCGATCACCGATGCCGAACTGCAGAAGTATCGTTGAGTCCGTGCGGCGGTGAGTCGTTCGCCGCATCGTGAGTTCACCGACACAACGATAGGTGAGGAGTTCCAGGAGTCGAATTCGAGGCGATTCTCCCGAAAAGCCTCACCTTTGCTCTCGCGGAGTGCAAACACCTGCTTGAAGACGGCCTAACAGGTCGCAAGCGCGCCACGAAGCGGCGCTCGACGGTAATGGGATCGGTATTCGAACAATTGATTCGGATAGCAAATTAATATGTGCACGCCGTCTGGTGGTGAAAATGAGCATGTGTGCGGAAGCACGGGCTCGCGACGGCGTGCTGCGTGCGAATCTTCGCCGCACCGTTACACACTTCGGCGGCCGGGTTCAGCCCTATGTGGCGCGCGTGACGTCACGCAAAGGTGAGCGTTTCCGGGAACATGAGCGAAACGCGAGCCGTTGCTGCGCTGCGGCAGTATCGCCGCGAGTGGATGGTGATTCGCGGTATAGTCCTTTGCGACAAGGGGCTTCGTTGTGCGCCCCAGGCTTCACCACCGCCGCGCGCAAGCGGTCTGCAACGGAGTCTTTCATGGGTATCCTGGACAGGCTTTGGCCGCGCGCCCGCGCGAAGCAGGTGCCGGAATCGCCACAAATCCAGACGCTGATCGAGCGTCTGCTCGTGCTCAGCCCCACGCTCAAGCTCGTGCCCGAATGGCGCGAGCGGCTCGCGCCCGCGCTTGCGCAGTCAGTCGCTTACGTGCGCGAGGTCGTGGACCGCATGCCGCCAGCACGCGAAGCGAGCGCCGCCACCTGGTCGAGCGACCCCTATATTCACGCGTTTTTCGCCGCGCCCGACGAGGTCGCCCATGTGCTGAGCCGCTCGCCCGAACTTCATGCATGGTTCGAGAACCATACGCTTGCGCGCGAGACTTACGCGGTGCTCGGTATGGCCTTGAACGAGCGTCGCGCCTTTGGTGTCGAGCAGTTTGGCGACGAGGTGCACACCGATGTCATGCAGACCACGTTGAGTTTCGACGACCATCAGGTGCGCGTGTGCGGCGAAACCGAAAGCGACCTTCGCGAGCAGATCGTGGAGCGCGTTGTCGAGCAGATCGCACTTGAAGGCCTTGAGCAGATCGGCGCCGACGAATCGCGCCGCGATGTGCTGGAACAGGAGCGCGCGCTTCTCAGAACGCGCCTGCAACTGCTCACGCGTCACGGCGCAGGTACGCAGCGCATGCTGGGCGAGCAGGCCGCGCAAAACGTCGCCGAAGTGACGAGGGTCGAGGCGCAGATTGCGCAAAACGCGCGCGAGATCGCCGCGCTCGGCCTCAAGAGCGAAGCGCTCGAACACCAGCTTGCGGTGATCTGCAGGGTGCTCTCGAATCCCGCGCAGTACACGAACGTCGAAATGCGCGAGATCTGCCTGAGCCCCATGAATGTCCTGCTTCCGAATGGCGGCCCCGGCAACAGCGCCTCGATCATGCTTGCGCTCGCGCGCCTGCCGGCGAGCCCGCAGGGTTTGCGCGCCTTCTCGCTGGTGCGCTTCGCCCGCGCCGACCTTCAACCGTTGCCGCGCGTGCTCGTCGAAGACAGCCGCTTCATGATCTGAGCGCGGTGGCGCGGTCATAGGTGAGAAGATTCGGGAGCGGCGTAAGGGTATTGCAACGGTTCGTTGAGAGCGCATGCGGTAATCACCGTCATCGTTCGTCCGCCGCGGACGTTTCGTGATCCCGATGGACAGGAGAGCCTGGTTCCAGCACGCAAGATTTTCCTGGTAGTCCCAGGTTAAGGGATGCGAATATTGCCGGGTACCAGGTGTTGGCAATCCAAACCTTGCGCGAGTGAGCGCGAGTGGCGAAGAGGTGAGCGTTTTCGGGACCCGTGAGCAACGGTGCGAAATGGCACTTCGAATCGCTAACCGTTTACGCAAAAAGCCCCTAAAAAAGGGGCTTCTTTGGCATCGACCGCGACGGCGGGGCTCACGCTTCGGTGCGAAAGGTGAGCGTTTTCAGGAGCCGTGCGTCATGCGCCGTGCGCCGGCCAGGCGAGCACGCCGTTCGCGTCGATGGCGAAGCGCAGTTCGCCGGATTGCGATGCCGGCGCATCTTCGGCGGCGATATCGAAGGTAACGCCTGCGATCTCGACGGCAACGTAGCGGTCGCCGTGACGCAGCGACGTGCCGGCAATGCACCCCGGCCACGCGCCGTCCTGCGTCGCGACGAGCGCGCGCGGCGAGACCCGCCACATCACGCGCGAGCCCACCGCAAGCGAGGTATCGGCGCACGGCAGGCGCAGTCCCGTCGGTGTTTCGATCGTGCCGCCCGCTCGCACGATGCCCTCGCCGACGTTGTGCAGGCCGAGCAATTCGGCTACGCGCAGCGTGGCGGGCTGCTGGAACACGTCGGCCACGACGCCTGCCTGCAGCACGCGTCCCTGTTCGATCACGAGCACTTCGTCGGCGAGCAGGGCGGCTTCGTCGGGGTCGTGCGTGACGATCACCGTCACCGCGCCCACTTCGCGTTGCAGTGCCCGCAACGATTGCTGCAGACGGCGGCGGCGCGGTGTGTCGAGCGCGGCGAACGGCTCGTCGAACAGTAGCAATTGCGTATGGCGGGAGAGCGCACGCGCCAGCGCCACACGCTGGCGCTGGCCGAACGAAAGCTGATGCGGCAGGCGCTGCGTGAGCGCGTCGAGGCCGAGATGCGCAAGCCAGTAACGCGCGCTGGCGGCGTCGGCATCGACGGGAAACGCGAGCTGCTGCGCCACCGTCATGTGTGGAAAGAGCCCGTAGTCCTGCGGCATGTAGCCGATCTGGCGGCGCTCGGGCGGCAGCGCGCCCAGGTCGGTCGCGCCAAGCGTGACGGAGCCCGCGTCGTTGCGCTCGAGCCCGGCGATGATGCGCAGCGCGAGCGACTTGCCCGAGCCCGAAGGGCCGATGATCGCGAGCCGGCGCGTTTGCGGCTGCCACGCGACGTCGAGCGTGAACGCGCCGAGGTGCCGGCGCGCCGCGAAGGCGAGACGCAGGTTGCCGCTATCCGAGGCGGTGGCGCCCGGCGTAATCGTGGTGAGTTCGTCGCCGTTATCGAGCTTCACCGCCAGCGTCGAGCGCGCGCCCCGGCTATAGACGGAGAGCACCGCGCAGATGATCGCAATGCCGAGCGTGGGCAGCAGGAGCGGCATCATCGCCGGCAGGCCCTGGCCGCCGAACACGACGTAGGTATAAACCGGCAGCGAATACGGGTGATACGCGACCATCACGGTCGCGCCGAACTCGCCGAACGCACGCAGCCAGGCGAGCGCGAGCCCCGCGCGGATGGCGGGCCAGGCAATCGGCAGCGTCACGCGAAAGAAGCGGCTCGCGGCATGATGGCCGAGCGTGGCGGCGACGTCGTCGTACACGGGATCGACGGCGCTGAACGCCGAGCGCGCCGCGACGATGAGGAAGGGCGCGGCCACGAAGGTCTCGGCGAGCACGATGCCCGTGAAGGAATCCGTGAGCGAGCCGCCGAAGAGCTGGCCGATACCGCTATATGGTCCGATGAGAAACAGCAGCAGCACGCCGCTCGTGAGCGGCGGCAGCGCGAGCGGCAACTGCACGACGAAGCCAATGAGCGCGATGCCGCGCGCGCGCGAACGCGCGAGCCAGTAGCCGAGCGGCACGCCGCCCAGCAGGATGACGACCGCCGCCACGCTCGCGCTCGCCACCGAAACCCCGACCGCCGACCAGGTGGCGTGCCAGTCGACACCGGCCCAGTCTGCCTGGCCGATCTGCGGAATGCTCGCGACGAACGGCGCGCACAGGTAGACCGCCAGCAGCGCGCCGAGCCACCAGAGCGGCTGCGAGCGCTTCACTGTCGCCTGCGCGGTAACCTGTGCGGCTGGTGTCATTGCTGTGCGGCGTCGATCACGGCCTGGACCGACGGCGGGATCGCCTGGGCCTGACCGTTGACGGCAGGCTTCGTCACGTCCACGCCGTGCTCGGCGAGCAGCTTGCGGCCTTCTGCCGAAAGCAGGAAGTTCACGAAGCGCGCAGCGCCGGCGCTGTTCGGTGCGTCGTTCAGGATCGTGAGCGTGTAGTTCGCCTTGATCTTCAGTTCGGGCGCGGGGTGAATCGCCGGAATCTTCAGGTCGGAGGTTTCGGTCGAGTAGAAGAAGCCCGCGTCGAGCTGACCCGACTGCAGACGGCCAACGAGCGTTTCTTCCGGCAGCACCTGTTCGGGATTTTCCGGCGCGCCGAGCGTTTTCTCGACGAGGTCAGGCTGGTTGTACGCCTGCGCGGCCTTCGTCATGAGTTCCACGGTGAAGGCGCCCTTCGGGTCGAGCTTCGGGTCGGTGCGGCCAAGGCGAATGCCCGGCTCCTGCAGCACCTGATCCCACTTCTTCGTCTTGAAGTCGTTGGCGAAACGGCTCTTCGGGTTGTAGCCGATCAAGAGCGGCGATTCCGCGAAATTCACATACCACGTCACGTGATTGCCGTTGGCCTCGCCCATGAGGCTGGCGTTGACCTTCGGGCTCGCGCTGATGAACACGTCGCCGCGGCGCAGCTTGCCCTTTATTTCATTGGCGATCTTGTTCGAGCCCGCGGCGTACCCCTTGAAATGCAGGCCCGTTTCCTTTTCGAACGCGGGGCCCACGCTCTTTTCCATGAGGTTCACGAGCGAGCCTGCATAGAGCACGTTGACATCGGATTCGTCGGCGAACGCGTTGGCGCTTGCGCCCATCGCACCCATGACACCGCTCATCACGACGACTGAGGCCAGCAGCTTGCGGATAAACATGTTCGACACCCCGTTCGTTATAAAGGCCAATATATTACGATGGACTGCTGTATTCATGTGCTTATCCAAATGGCTATTTTGGCGATCCATGCCTGTGCGCGTCACACTGACGCGGCTAAACTGAGGGTCCAGTTCTTTTCCCGGCTCATTGCCCTGTTCAATTGTGGAGGCACTCATGCGTACCAGCGCCCGTAACCATTTCTCCGGCCAGATCAGCGCCGTCAAGGCCGGTGCCGTCAACGACGAAGTGACGTTGCGCGCGGACGGCGGGCTCGAGATCGTCGCGATCATCACGCATGGCAGCGCCGCTTCGCTGGGTCTCGCCGCTGGCAAGCCGGCCTTCGCGCTCGTGAAAGCATCGTCGGTGATCCTGATGGTCGACGGCGACACGAGCAAGGTGTCCACGCGCAATGTCGTTGCCGGTACGGTTTCGTCGGTCACGAAGGGCGCGGTGAATGCGGAAGTCGTGCTCGCGGCCCCGGGCGGCGCGCAAATCGCGGCCATTGTGACGAACGAAAGCGTCGATCGTCTCGGCCTCGCCGCGGGCAAGCAGGCTGCGGCGCTCTTCAAGGCATCGAGCGTGATCGTCGGCGTAGACGGTTGATGCGCGGCCGCGATCGCACGTGAGCGCGATGAGTGACGAATCCACGGCGCCGCCGCCATCGCGCGATTTCGATGCGCTGGCCGCCGCGCGCTGCGACGCCCTGACGGGTGCGCCAGCGGCGCCTCGTACGCCGGATGCCTGGCTTTTCGCGCGGCTTGTCGCGGCGCGCGAGGTGCGCGGCGAGTTGCCGTTGCTTGGGCTATCGCGCGTGCAGATCGAGGCGCTCGGCGCACGGCATTTCGCGTGTGCGGTGACGAATGATGCGCTGCAAGCGTACGGGGTGACGGATGTGTCGCATGCTGCATTCGCCACGGCAATGCGCGCCTTTCTCGTTGCCCTTGCCGCGCCGCAGGCTAACTCCGACGACGTGCGTTGCCTCGCCGCAATCATTGCTCACGCGTGTTTGCGGCCCGACCATCTATGGCGCGATCTCGGCCTGCGTGGCCGCGATGACGTGACGCGCATGCTGGAGCGCTTTTTTCCCGAAGCCGTGGCACGCAACGTGGAAGGCTTACGCTGGAAAAAACTGCTGGCGCGCGAACTCGCGCTGGCATCGGGCGCCACGCCAGGCCCGGCGCCCGGCTGCCCCGGCTGCGAGGATTTCGGCTTCTGCTTTCCCGCCGGCCATTAGCCGTAGAGGGGAGCGGCGCGCGGCATGCATCGTGTATGCTTGCGCGCATGACCAAGTCCCCCAACGATCAACCGCGCACAGGCGCGCCCGCACCCGCACACGCGCAGAAACCGGCTCAACCCGAGGTGCGTTTTCGCATGCGCATCACTCAGGGCGGCACGATCGCACTCGGGCCAGGCAAGGTGTCGCTGCTCGAAGCCGTGCGCGAGCATGGCTCGATCTCGGCCGCGGCGCGCAGCATGAACATGTCGTACCGGCGCGCGTGGCTGTTGATGGACGAACTCAACCGCGCGCTGGAGTCGCCGGCCACGGTTTCGGAGCATGGCGGCCAGAGCGGCGGCGGCAGCATGCTCACGCCGGTTGGGGAAGAGATCGTTCGCCTGTATCGCAGCATCGAGGCGCGCGCCGCCCAGGTCTGCGAGTCGGAGATCGACGCGCTCGTCAAACTCATAAAAAGCTGACCTGACGTCACATTGGCGGCGCACTGCCGCCAAGGTCAGGCGCCTAGCCGTGGCGCAAGCAGAAACGCGAGACGGGCACGGCGGCGAGGGTGGGCGTGGCGTTCGCATGCAGGCGCACCATCAACTCGACGAAGCTGGCCAGGCTCGCTGTGCGCAGTGGGTGCCACGTCACCTGCTGCCGTTCGCACACGCGCTTGAGCGTGCTCATTGAATCGTGGTCGATACAGTCCACGGGAAACACGGCCAGATCCGCGTTTGCGAGCGCTGCTGCGAGCAGGCCCTTGCGATCCTCCACGCCGCCGTCGTGCACGGTCAGCTCGCCTCCCGCCGACTCCACCCAGCGCCTGAGTGCCTGATTCGAACCCGGCCTGCCGCCCACGTAGACAATGCGGCGGCCCTTGAGCGCATTCTCGGGAAGCGCGCGTTGGGCGTGTGGGTCCTCCTGTGCTTGCGTGGTCTGTTCCATGGCGTGGACTTCGGCGCGCAAGGCGTCGATCAGCGCATGGGCATCGTCGAGTTGCGCGCGCAGCGTGTGGAGTGCGGCGGCGTCGGCATTCGCGCGCTGCTCGGCGATTTCGCGCCGGCTCGTATGCAGGGCGACCCGCGCGTCGCGAGCCGCGAGCGCTTCCTGCAGCGCGTCGAGCTGCGCCTGCTGCGGCGTTGTCTCGCGCTGTGCCGCCAACTGCGCGGTTTGCGCATCGAGGGCATTGCGCGCGGCGTCGCGTTCACGGCTCATCTCGTGCAGGCGCGCCTGCTGGCGCTCGATCCTGGCCTGTAGTTCGGCGTTCGCGCCTTCCAGCGCCACGAGGCGGCGCAAGTCGGCGCGATTGGCGGCGCCCACCAGGTGCGAGAGCATGTGCAACTCGCCGAATGCGGCCTGGCGCACTTCCATCGTCGTGGCCGGATGCGTCATCAGCGCCCAGTACGCAGGCGGAATGTCGCCGTTCGCGAGCGATTCGTTCCAGAGCGCGAGCACGGCTTGCGCGTCGCGCGCACTGGCGAAACGGCGCAACGCGCCTGCGTAGCGCGTGTCGAGGGCCTTTTGCAGTGCCTTGGCGCCCGCGCCGCCTTCTATCGCCAGCTCGACCGCGGCATGGTGGATCTCGAGATCGCTCGCGCGCTGGGCGTCGAGCCGGGCGAATTTCGGGACGAGCTTGCGCAGTTCGTGCGTGCTGAGGCAGGTGCCGATGATGGAGCAGTGCAGATGGGCATCGAGGTCGGCCAGGCGCGTGCGCTGCGGCGCTCGGGCAAGTTCGGCTTGCGAAGGGCCGCAGCAGTCCGCGCTCGCCATGACGCGCAGCGTGGTCTCTTCGGCAGGTGTGCCGCCCGGGGTGCGGGCGAGGCGGAACGGCGGTGCGTGCATGGTGACCTCTGATCCGGTGCGCGACGCGCGGCTGTGCATGGGCGTGTGCGCCTCGACGTGGCTCGGCGCCCCCGGCTCGGCACCCCCCGGCTCGGCGCCCGCCTTCAGCGCAATATATCATGGAATATAACGCTGATCGGCTGACGACCAGGAGTCCGCTTCAGGCAGCCGGTTCACGCACGAGCGCCGTCGCGACGGCGATGACGTCGATAGCGTCGGCTTTGCAAACAGACCGGTCCGCAGCCGGATCGCACGCATACGCTTCGGTACGCGCTTCGGTACGCATTTCGGCCGCGTTCGCGTGCTGCGCGAGCACATGCTCGACGCCGAGCCCGACGAAGGCCGCATCGAGCTGTTCCAGTTCGGCCACCGTGCGGCGCAGCGCTTCGGTATCGAGACAGAATGCATCGCTGAAAAGCGCATCGCGCGTCTTGTCGAGGCGGCGCGCGTCGCGCATGGCGCGCTTGAGTTCGCGCTGCCGGGCAAAGCGGGCAAGATCGATGCGCCGCGAGAGTGCGAGAAGGAGCGGCTGCAGCGAAGCGCCGGCGTGCGCGTCGCCAACGCCGGGGCTGCCGTCGCCGCGCGCAAGCATGCGCTCGAAACGCTCGATGCTGTTGCGTAGCCGCCGGAACGCGTCGATCACGTCGCGGATCAATTCCGCGCGCTCGTGCCCCGACGCGGGACGCAGCGTGGTGATCGTGGCCGCGAAGCCGCCTGCGCCGGCTGGTGCGGGTGCGCCACGCGCCTGCGATCTCGATGTTGCGCTTACGAGGCGCGGACTACTCGCCACTTGCGGTCTCCGTCTGCTGGATGTTCGTTCGTTGTATTCTATAGGATATAGCGATTCAGAGAGGCAGCGCATGAATCGCGCGGCGTCATGTTTCTGTGGCGCCGCGCCGCATGAACTAAAATTGCCGTTTTGCGCCTCGCTTGCTTCGTTGCGCACGCACCCGATTTTTCGCTTTCTCCCGCTGTTCAATGATCACACCCTCTCCCGAGGCGGCGTCCGACGACCCGCCCAGTCTTTCGCGCAATCGCGGTTTCCAGCGCTTCTACGGTGCGCGCGTGCTGTCGTCGCTCGCGTTCCAGATGCTCGCCGTCGCCATGGGCTGGCACATCTACGCGCTCACGCATAGTGCGTTTGCGCTCGGTCTCGTCGGCCTCGCGCAATTCCTGCCGATGTTCTGCCTCACGCTCGTCGTCGGCCACGTGGCGGACCGCTACGACCGCCGGCGCATTGCGTCCGTCTGCCAGCTCATCGAATGCGCCGCCGCGCTGACCTTCGCGGCCGGCACGATCGGCGGCTGGCTCAGCGCGCCGCTCATTTACGGGCTTGCCGCGTGCGTGGGCGCGGCGCGCGCGTTCGAGTCGCCCGCCATTTCGTCCCTGCTCCCGGGCGTCGTGCCGCGCGCACAACTCCCTAACGCGACCGCCTGGTCGACCTCGGCGAACCAGACCGCGAACATCGTCGGCCCGGCGCTGGGCGGCCTGCTGTACGGCATCGGCGCGACGCCGGCCTACGCGGCCTGCTCGCTCGCGTTCGCGGCGGCGGCCACGCTCTCCGGCACGATTCCGATGCGTGCGAAGCCTCCCGCGCGCACGCCGGTCACGCTCGAATCGGTGTTCTCGGGCATTGCGTTCATCCGTTCGCAGCCCGTGATTCTCGGCGCGTTGTCGCTCGATCTGTTCGCAGTGCTGTTCGGCGGCGCGACCGCACTCTTGCCTGTGTTCGCCCGCGACATCCTGCACGCCGGGCCCATCGCGCTCGGGCTCTTGCGCTCGGCGACGGCCGCGGGCGCGCTGGCGGGATCGATCTGGCTCGCGCACTTTCCGCTGCGGCGCAGGCCGGGTCTCGCGATGTTCGGCGGCGTGATCGTGTTCGGCTGCGCGACGATCGCCTTCGGGCTCTCGCACAACATCGTCGTGTCGCTCATGGCGCTGGCGGTGCTGGGCGCGTCGGACGTGGTGAGCGTGGTCGTGCGCACATCGCTCGTGCAACTGCGCACGCCCAATGAAACGCTCGGCCGCGTGAGCGCGGTCAATTCGCTTTTCATTGGCACATCGAACCAGCTTGGCGAGTTCGAATCGGGGCTCACGGCTGGCTGGTGGGGGGCGCAGCGCGCCGTCCTCGTGGGCGGCGTGGCGACGATCTGTGTCGCGCTGCTGTGGATGCGGCTCTTTCCGGCCCTGCGCGACACGCGCTCGCTCGAACGCGAAGAAACACGCGCCACCGCGAGCGCGAACTAGGGCCTGTTCAGGCGCGCCGCGGCGTGCGGCGCCCCGTCTCGCCGATGCCGTGCGCCGGTGTTTGCCGTTATCCTTTCTCCGGGGCGCGCTTGCAGCGAGCCCCGGTTTCGCTCATCCACCCATCAAGTCATGCATTCATCGACCATCGCCCCGAGGAGCGCCGCATGCGCGTAGGCCGTCCCGTCAAGGCGCTGCCGCAGCCACTGTGCGATTACTGCGGCGCGAAAGCGGTGCTCGCGCGCTTTGCCGACGAGGCCTACCCGTATCGCGACGATCACGGCCCGCTCTGGGTCTGCACGCCCTGCGAGGCGTGGATCGGCGTGCCCGCACGCAGCACGCGCAACGTACCGCTCGGCCGGCTTGCCAATGCCGCTCTGCGCGAAGCCAAGAGCCGCCTGCACGACGCGCTCGAACCGCTGGTGGCCGCGAAGATGCGGCGCGACAAGGTCAATGCCTTCGAAGCGCGCGGCAAGGCGATTCGCTGGCTCGGGGAGGAATTGGGCTTCGACCTGCCCAATCCGTCGATTCATCTCCTGACGCTCGAGCAGTGCGAGCAGGCCATCGCCCACATCGAGGCGTTTGTGGCTGCACGGCGCGGGCAGGCCAGCGGCGCGGTTGAGGACGAGGGCGGCCCGAGCTGAGGCCGTCACAGCCGGGCCGCGCTGATCTGGCCGCCTTTCGCCAGACGATGCGCGGCGCATGTCTGTCACTGATCGTTACATTCGATTTGCGCTTCGACGCTTAACCTTCGGCGCGGCGTGCCGTTATTGCACGGAACAGACTCTTACTTGCCCTTCCATGGCCAGGACCATCCCTTTCCCGCAGCGCTCGCAAGCCGGTCGCCCCCGACGCAGCAAGTCGATGCTGCTGCCGATCCCGCACGCGGTCGCCAACGAGCTCGCGTTGCAAGTGCATCTTGCGCTCGCCGCGATCCGCCGAGGCGGCACCGGCGATGACGCACGCGCCTTGCTCCACGCACACGTGCTCGCGCAATCGATTGCGGAGGCCGGATACGGCGTTCTGGAACCGGAAAAGGTGCGGGCGGCCGACGCTGCGCTGATCGCCTGCTTCGAGTGCGGCAACACGGGCGGCGGCTGGCAGCTGGACGAAGCGGGCTTCGAGGCGGTCGCGCAACTCGTGAGCGTGTACGACCGGCAGCTGCAAAGCGCGCCGCTGTGGGCGCTGACCGAGGCGAGCGAGCGGCTCGAGCGCATGGGCGCCGGCGAAACCAGCCAGCAGGCATTGCGCAAGAGCGCGTGACGCGGACCGCCCGGGTATGCGCATTGCGAACGGGTTGAGCCAGTAAGCAGTATGGTGAAAGCAGTATGGCGAAGTGAACGATCCCTGGTTTTGAGAGGCAAGCGGATCGACGCGATCAGTAGCGCGACCGGCAGCGCGACGGACGCCGTGATTCGCGCCACCAGCCAGCGCTGTGGCGACATTGGCACGAGATTTGACGCGGGACGCGAATCGTGTTGACTTCGGGCAGGTGGCGCGCCTAAAATTCGCCCGTCTTAACAAAAGGGGCTGACGCCTTGGACAGTAGCAGTTGTCGATCTTCGAATAGTTTCGCTGCCTGACCGGCAGGACGTCCGCGCTCCCTTTCTTTCAGCCGCCGTCTTGCCAGCCAGGCAGATGGTGCGCGTCTAGCAGTAAATCCTCGTGCACTCTTGAATAGCGTCGACCGACGCCGCAGCGATTCGATCGTGATTTGATCGTATCGAACGCCGCGGATGGCCGACATCGCGCCGTAAGCCCGCCCTGATCGATGCGCGCTTGCGGCACGGTTCGTTCGTTGCGCCCTGAGCGCGACGCGCGGATCGACACATGCGCGCCTCGAAGGCGCTTCGCGTTCGGGCTGCCGGCCCGATGGAAGCTCCCCGGGGTCGGCCGCCGTGACGATAAGGAGTTCCGATGTCTGACAGTGACAGTTATCCGTTATGCCGCTTCCTTTTGAATTGCACTGAGGAAAGCGGGCAGACGCGAGCCGCCGCGCGCTGAAAGATTGCGCTCTGCCGGGTCTGCTGGCTTTCCTCCCCAATGCGTCCCGTGTGACGCCTGGAGAACCAGTATGAACTTCGGCCTTCTTTTGCCGCACCTGTCGGAACTGCAGCAAACGCAGCACTCCCTCCACCCCGATGTGCTCGGCGCGCGTGAGCGCGCGAGCGCCCCGCCGCCCTGCCGGGAATCGCGACTCGCTACGCGCTGGCGAGACCTGCGAGCGCGCGTGTTTCGGGGCTGAATCAGACGAGATGTCAACGAATCCCCGCGCGTATGCCGAGCCGGTCCGGCCGGCCATACGCGCCGCGCGAGGGGTTCGCGCAATAAACCAAACGCCGGTGCTTCGACATGAACCAGTTCAAACATACATTGCGAACGACCCGCCGCGCAGCGCGCGCCTGCGCCACGCTTGTACTCGCTAACGGAGGCCGCTAATGGAGTTCAGCTTCAACCTGAACCGCACGGCCAACGCCTCGGCGTGGCGCGTGCTGCCCAACCGCTGGGACTTCGTCGCGTTCCCGCTGATGATCGGCCTGATCGCGATGGCGGCCGTGGGCTTTCACGAGACCATGGCGCCCATCGCCACGCTCAAGACCCAGGTCATCTCGCTCGACCCGGCCAATCTGCCCGAGTACGCGATGCGTACCACGCTGCGCATGCTCGCGGCGATGGTCGCCTCGCTGATCTTCACGCTCGTGTACGGCACGCTCGCGGCAAAGAGCCGACGCGCGGGCCAGGTGCTCGTGCCGATTCTCGACATCCTGCAGTCGGTGCCGGTGCTCGGCTATATCTCGTTCACGGTCACGTTCTTCCTCGCGCTCTTTCCCTCGCGCGTGCTCGGCGCCGAACTCGCGGCGATCTTCGCGATCTTCACGAGCCAGGCGTGGAACATGACGTTCAGCTTCTACCAGTCGCTGCGCACGGTGCCGCGCGATCTGGACGAAGTCTCGCGAGGTTTCCACCTCACGGGCTGGCAGCGCTTCTGGAAGCTCGAAGTGCCATTCTCGATGCCGGGCCTCATCTGGAACATGATGATGTCGATGTCGGGCGGCTGGTTCTTCGTGGTGGCCTCCGAAGCGATCACGGTGGGCAACAACACGATCACGCTGCCGGGTGTCGGCGCGTATCTGGCGCAGGCGATCGCGGAAAAGAACCTGCACGCGGTGGGCTGGGTGATCCTCGCGATGATCGTCGTGATTCTCGCGTACGACCAGTTCCTGTTCCGCCCGCTGGTGGCGTGGGCCGACAAGTTCCGCATGGAGAACACGAGCTCGGGCGACGCGCCGGAGTCGTGGCTGCTCGACCTCATTCGCCGCACGCGTCTCATTCACCGCCTGCTCGTGCCGATGGGCTTCATGCTCGCCACGCTCGCGCGCATTCCGTTGCGCGTGCAACTGCCGAAGTCGCTGCCCGTCGTCACCACGATCAGCAAGCGCTCGCGCGTGGGCGACATCGTGTGGGCCGTGATCGTGATCGCGCTGACCGTGTTCGTGGTGTGGCGCGTGGTGGCGTACGTGCGCACGGGCGTGACGCTCGATGAAGTCTGGCACGTGTTCGTGCTCGGCCTCATCACGCTCTTTCGCGTGATGCTGCTGATCGCCATTGCCTCGGTGATCTGGGTGCCGCTCGGCGTGCTGATCGGCCTGCGCCCGTCGCTGGCCGAGAAGGTGCAGCCACTCGCGCAGTTCCTCGCCGCGTTCCCGGCGAACCTGCTGTTCCCGGTGTTCGTGATCGTGATCGTGCGCTTTCACCTGAACCCGGACATCTGGCTCTCGCCGCTCATCGTGCTCGGCACGCAGTGGTACATCCTCTTCAACGTGATCGCGGGCGCAAGCGCCTACCCGAACGATTACAAGGAAGCGGCCACGAACTTCCGCATTCGCGGCTGGCAATGGTGGAAAAAAGCGATCCTGCCGGGCATTTTCCCGTACTACATCACGGGCGCGATCACGGCTTCCGGCGGTGCATGGAACGCGAGCATCGTCTCCGAGTTCGTGCAGTGGGGCGACACGAAAGTCGTCGCGCATGGCCTCGGCTCGTACATCGCGGAAACGACCGCCGCTGGCGACTTTCCGAAGATCATTCTGGGCATCGCGATGATGTCCCTGTTCGTTACGCTGTTCAACCGCGTGCTCTGGCGTCCGCTGTACACGTATGCCGAGTCCCGGCTGCGCCTCGATTGAGATGGAGTGACATCATGCTGAATCCAAAAATCGTCGCATCCGACCTGCTGCCAATGCGTCCCACTCCCGGCCAGGAAGTGCTTGCCGTCAAGCATGTTTCGCGCGGCTTCGCGAAGAAAGAGGACGAACGCCTCGTGCTCGACGACGTGAACCTCACGCTGCACGAGGGCGAGATCGTCGGGCTGCTGGGCCGCTCGGGCTCGGGCAAGTCCACGCTGCTGCGCATCATCTCCGGGCTCATCGAGCCGACCGAAGGCGAGGTGAACTGGCTCGGCAAGCCGCTCGAAGGGCCGGCCGAGGGCGTGTCGATGGTGTTCCAGACCTTCGCACTGTTCCCGTGGCTCACGGTGCTGCAGAACGTGGAAGCGGGCCTCGAAGCGCAGGGCGTGGGCGCGCGCGAGCGCCGCGAACGGGCGCTGGCGGCCATCGACCTGATCGGTCTGGACGGCTTCGAAAACGCCTACCCGCGCGAGTTGTCCGGCGGCATGCGGCAGCGCGTGGGTTTTGCGCGCGCACTCGTGGTCGACCCGACGCTGCTGCTCATGGACGAGCCGTTCTCCGCGCTCGACGTGCTGACCGCCGAAACGCTGCGTACCGATCTGCTCGACCTGTGGACGCAAGGCCGTCTGCCGATCAAGTCGGTGCTGATCGTCACGCACAACATCGAGGAAGCGGTGTTCATGTGCGACCGCATTCTGGTGCTGTCGTCGAATCCGGGTCGCGTGTCGGCTGAAATCAAGGTGCCGTTCAAGCACCCGCGCAACCGGCTCGACCCGGCGTTCCGCAAACTCGTGGACGACATCTACGCGAAGATGACCGCGCGCGAAGCCGCCGAGGCCACGCATCGCCGTCTCGAAGTGGGCAGCCGCTTGCCGGACGTCTCGACCAACATCATGGCGGGCTTGATCGAGACGCTGGCGGCGGCGCCCTATCACGGCCGCGCCGACATGCCGGAAATTGCGCGCTCGCTGCATCTGGAAGTGGACGACCTGTTCCCGATCGTGGAAATGCTGCAGCAGCTCGGTTTCGCCGACGTGCGCGAAGGCGATGTGCTGCTCACGCCGCCCGCACGCGTGTTCGCGGAGATGGGCACGCAGGCGCGCAAACTCATGTTCGCTGATCACCTGCTGCGCAACGTACCGCTCGCGGCGCGCATCAAGAAGGTGCTCGACGAGCGGCCTGGCCATCGCGCGCCGCGCGTGCGCTTCGAGCAGGAGCTGGAGGACGTGCTTTCCGATGTCGCCGCGGAAGAGACGCTCGATACCGTGGTCGAATGGGCCCGTTATGGCGAGGTGTTTTCGTATAACGACCAGACCGAGATCTTCAGTCTCGAGGACGTCGAGGCGTAAATCCAGGGTTGTCGTGGAAAACAAAAACGGGCGGTTCAATGAACCGCCCGGTTTTTTTTGCCTCCAGAATCGGCTGGCCTTACTGCCCGATGCCGATCAGTTCGATTTCGAACGTCAGGTCGCTGTTCGGCGGGATCGGGCCGACTGCGCGATCGCCATAAGCGGTCGCCGCCGGGCAGGTCAGCTTCGCCTTGCCGCCGACCTTCATCTTCTGCACGCCCTGCGTCCAGCAAGGAATCACGCGATTGAGCGGGAAGGTCGCCGGGCCGCCATGCTTGTCGGAGCTGTCGAATTCGGTGCCGTTCGCGAGCGTGCCGCGATAGTTCACGCGCACGACGTCGGTGGCGGCGGGTTGCGGACCGGTGCCTTGCTTGATGTGTTCGACGACGACGCCCGACGGCAACTTGTCGATGGCGTTGGCGGCGAACGCGGTCGTTGCAACGGTGGCAGCGGCGACCAGGGCAATCAGTGATTTCATGAGAAGTCCTCGTTGAATGGCGCGTTGATTATATCGGGAGCGTCGCGTGGGTCACGGTTCGTGGCCGGTGGGATGTTTCACGCGCTGGTGTAGGGCGTGCCGTCCTTGTGCAGAAACCGCCCATCACTGCTGGGGCTGATCATATCGACGTCGGAACAGGTGATGACGTCGGCTGGCGAGCGCGAGCCGACTTCGAGATAAACGGCGACGCGTTCCGACCGGTTGATCATGTGGTGCCCATTGCCGGCGTTTTTCGGGAATGCGGCGCAGTCGCCTGCGCGGAGCACGGTTTCGCCATCGTCTTCGATCAAGGTCAGCTCGCCTTCGAGAACATGGACGAATTCGTCTTCGTCGGAATGCCAGTGACGTTGGCTCGACCAGTTCCCCGGTGGCAACTGCATGAGATTGACGCCGAAGTCGCGCAACCCTCCCGCGTCGCCCAGCCGCTGTCGTATCCGCTCGGCGCAGGGTGCGTCGAACGGAGCGGGATAGCCCGTGCCCTGACGCTTTGGCACGCGCGCGATGTCGATCTTCGGCATAGGCGACTCCACAGTTTGCGAAGGCAACTGAAAAGGTGAGCTTCTTCGGGACCCGCCGCGCCGCGCGTGCGGCGCGCCATGTCACCGCGCGCAGACCCTTGATTAGACGGAGAACTTTACTCCGTCAGCGTTGCGTCGCGGCACGGCTTGCGTCGTGCCTGCATCGTACGGGTGAGCTTTTTCGGGAATCAAGCCGTGCGAAGCGAAGGGTGAGGCCGGCGCGCCAGAGCCGCGCACCGGCTGCGATATCGGCGCATCAATTCGGCTTGCCGCTCGACGACCCGTTACCGTCACCCGACGCACCGGCGCGGCCATTGCGCGGCTTGCCGCCTTGCGAAGCCGCCTTTGCAGCGCCGCGCGATTGCGCCCGAGAGCGGTCGCCGTCGTTGGCATCGTCGCTGGCGTTGCCGCTCTCGTCGCCGTACGTACGCCCTTCGACATCGTCACCACGCGCCATGCCGACGAGGAAGTTGCGCTGCGGATTCGCCAGTTCGATGCCGCGCTCCGTGAAGCGCAACAGCACACGCTTGTTGAATTCGCGCTGCACGCCCCAGCGCGCCGAGTCCTTGCACTGGATCTGCCCGACGAGCGTCACAGCCGCGCCATCCACCTGATCGACGCCCCAGTATGCGAAGTCGCTGAGAATGCCGTTCTTGAAGGCGTCTTCCTGGCGGATCCCGGCGCCGATTTCCTTCAGCGTGTCGATGGCGCGCTGCAGATCCGCGCCATGCGCGATCTGCACCTTCACCGCCGCGTTGCCGATGCCGCGATTCGTGTTGTTCACGGTTGTCACGGAACTGAACGGCACGGTATAGAGCGAGCCGTCGCCGCCGCGCAGGCGCACGGTGCGGATCGAGAGAAACTCGACCGTGCCCGACACGCCCGCTACTGTCACCCAGTCGCCCACCTGCATGGCGTTTTCAGTCAACAGGAAAATGCCGGTGATGAAGTCCTGCACGAGCTTTTGCGAGCCGAAGCCGAGCGCCACGCCGAAAATACTCGCGCCCGCGATGAGCGGCGCGGTGTTCACGCCGAGCTGCGAGAGCGCGGTCAGCCCGACCACGACGAGGATCGACACGAAGAGCGTCGTGCGGAACATCGGCAAGAGCGTACGCAGGCGCGCGGCGCGCACGAAGTCGCCGGCGTCGGTCCAGGCGTTCAGGCGCCGCTCGGCCGCGCCGTTCGCGACCTCCCAGATCGCAACCGCGGCGACGATGGCGATCACGATAGTCAGGAGTGCAGAGCCAAGCAGATGTCCGATAGGGGCGAGCGCGAGGATGCGTGCGGGCCGCAGGCCCCAGACGTCCAGCAGCAAGTCGATCGTCACGATCCAGATCGTCGCGAGGAGAATACGCCGCAGCGCGGGGTAATAGCGATACGCGCGGCGCTGGCCGAAGCTCATGTTCTCCTGATCGTCGCGCAATCCGAACACGCGGCTCAACGCGCCGAGCAGGACGATGGCGCTCACGCGGCCGGCGAGCATGACGACGAGCGAGAGTCCGCCCGCGCGCAGCAGCGCCGCGTAGCCGCCGCGCAGATCGAGCGCCCAGACGAACCACAGCGCGATCACGACGAAGAGCGCCACAGCAACCCAGATGTCGGCGAACCACTGCATGAACCACGCATACGAGCCGTGGCGCGCGGCTGCGGCGCGCATGGCGTCGGCCACGGGGCGGCGCAGTTGCAGGATCATCACGGCGAGCGCGAGGTGGCCGATCAGCGTGACGACCTTCACGAGCGCGAGATGCGCGTCCTCGGTCATGCCGAGCGGCACCGCGCCGCCAATCGCGCCGCCCACGCCGCCGATCACGACGATGCGCACGAGCCAGCGCTGTGCGTAAGCGGCCCAGTTGTCGGGCAGCGGCACGAGGCGCAGCGCCGCTGCGTCGGGCGCGAACAGCAGCTTGCCGAAGATGGCGAGGACCCGGCAAATCACATAGGTATCGACGATATGGCCCACGGCTTCGGCGGGTGCCGCATCTTCGGGCCCGAGGAGCGAGAGCACACCCGCGGCGCACAGGCCGAAGGCGATCACCGGTACGACTTCGAGCAGCATCACGAGCATCGCGCCCGGCAGACGCTGCAAGAGGCGCCAGTGATGCGCGCCGCGCAGCGCGTTGTAGGTCTCTTTCGCGCGGTCTGCGGCGGCTTTCAGCGAAGTGCCGGCGTTGTCCTCGGCTTGCGCCGCGATCACCGTGGCGCGCGCCGCTGCATTGGCGCTCGCGTTCGCGTTGGGGCCGGCGTTCGGGTCGCTGTCCTTGTTGTCCTTGCCCTCGGCCGGCTCCATGCCGGCGGCTTCGCGCAGCGCGTCTTCCTGCGCCTCGGCTTTCGCTTCGGCGGCTTGCGCTTGCGCGGCGAGTGCGACGCTCGTGCCCGTCGCTTCGGGCGTTTGCGGCTGCGGCGTGGGTGCGCCGCCTTGCGGGGGCTCGGCGCCTTCGCGCTGCTTCGCTGCCTGATGCGCGGCAATGGCGCGCTCCGGCGCGGCGATGGCACGGCGCAGCACTGTGGCGAGCGCGAGCGCGGGCACGAGCGTGAGCAACAGGACGCGCAGCAGGGCGATCAGCAGTGTATGGCCTTGTGCCGTGCTCAGATGGTCCTGCCACCAGCTGCCCGTGGACCACAGGCCGAGCAGCGTCGCGACGGTATGGTTCAGATGCTGGCCGACCATGCGCGCGCCGTGCGCGGCGTGATCGGCGATCTGCACGACGAGACCGTTGGAACGCAGCGCGCCTGCCAGCGGCGCGGAAGCGGGCGTGGCCGCCGATGCCGCAGATGCAGCAGCAGGCGCACTGGCTGGCGCGCTCGCCGAGGCGGGCACAGCCAGCGCACCGGCGGCGGCGATGGCGCGCAGCGTGTCTTCCATGTGGCCGCGCTGCACGGGGTCGTCGAGGACCTTGAGGGCGGCTTGCGCCTGCGTAGGCGTGAGCGCCACGGGGGCGGCCGGGTTGCCTGCGTTGGCGTCAGCTGCAGGCGTGGCGGGCTGGGGGGAATGCGCTGGGTTCGTGCCGGGCTTGAGCGCTTCGGCGAGTGTGACCGGTGTCGCTGCCGTTGCACTGGATGCGCCGAGCGCAAGCATCACACCGGCTAAAACGGCGAGTACGGCAAAGAGATCACGCGGGCGCGGCGCGCGCGCGAACCGAAAGGCAGAAGAAAGGGACATCCTTGTCATTGGCATACGGGGCGCGACTGCGGCGACCCATCAGTGGCGGCGGATTGAAAAGACAGCGGGACGAGATGCGCGGCGGGAAGCGCTTTGGCGCGGCGCACAACCTGCCGTCGCCCGATTCGTCGGAACGTTCGACGCGCTGCCGCAATTTTGGTGCCCGCGTGTTGCATGGGCGGCCCACATGGCGTTTGCGGAACCGCAAAAAACGGCGCGGCGCGCGAACGTGAGTGCTGACTATCGCGGCAGTATGCCTCTTTTACCTTACGAACGCGGATGAGGCGCGCACGCCGGGCGTCGATAAAAGGGACGCTTCATCGGCCGACGGACTGTGCCGCCTACGCGGGTTTTGATCAGTGGCGCGTGCGCCCGGGCGAATGCTACCGTTGCACGGTCCACTATCCAGGCCCGCCAGAGGCCGACGAGGAGAGCCATGAACAGCGTCAGCATGACCGGAGTGCGTAAGGGCAAACTGAGCCGCACGCAGTTGATCGTCGCCGCGACGATCGGCAATGCGCTCGAATTCTTCGATTTCACCGTCTACAGCTTCTTTGCGCTGACCATCGGCAAGCTGTTCTTTCCGACCATGTCGAGCTACGGGCAGTTGCTGGCCTCGGTGGCGACGTTCGGCGTGGGCTTCGTCATGCGGCCGCTGGGCGGCATCGTGATCGGCGCGTATGCCGACCGTGCCGGCCGCAAGCCCGCGATGACGCTCACGATCTTCATGATGGCGCTCGGCTGCATGCTGATCGGCCTCGCTCCCACCTACGCGCAGATCGGCGTGGCCGCGCCCGTCTTGATCGTGTTCGCGCGCTTGCTGCAGGGCTTTTCCGCGGGCGGCGAAGTGGGCGCTTCCACCACGCTGCTGATCGAGGCGGGTACGCCAGCGAATCGCGGGCTGCTCGGCAGTTTCCAGTTTGCGAGCCAGGGCATCGGCGTCTCGCTCGGTGCGCTGATGGCAGGACTCCTGACGACTTTCCTCACCGCCGACACGCTGCTCGCCTGGGGCTGGCGCGTGCCCTTCCTCATGGGCGTCGCGATTGCGCCGATCGGCATGTGGATTCGCCGGCGCCTCGACGAACAGTTGCCGGAGCAGGCGAGCGTGGTGCGCATGCCTGTGCTTTCCGTGCTGCGCGACCACTGGCGGCGCGCGGCGCTCGGCATCCTGCTGACGATCGGCTCCACGGTCACGGCTTACGTCGTCACGTTCTATATGCCCACCTATGCGATTCACGAACTGAAGGTGCCCGCGCCGACGGCCTTGCTCGCGGGACTGGTCTCGGGCGTCGTGACGTTCGTGGTGGGACCGCTCTCGGGGATGCTCTGCGATCGCTTCAGTCGCCGCACGCTGATCTTCTGGCCGCGAGTGGGCGTTTTGCTGCTGATCTATCCGGCGTTTCTCTGGCTGACGAGTGCGCCGGACGCCGCGCGTCTCTTGATCACCGTGGGCGGCCTGAGCGTGCTGCTCGCGCTGCAGGCTGCGCCTTCCATCACGATGCTGCCTGAGATGTTCCCGCGCCGTGTGCGCGCGACGGGCATGGCGATTGTCTACGGCATCGGCGTGGCGATTTTCGGCGGCTTTGCGCAGACCGTTGCCACCTGGCTCGTGAAGAGCACGGGCAACCTGCTCGCGCCCGCGTGGTACGTAATGGCGTGCGTGGCGATTTCGTGCCTTGCGCTGCCGTTCATTCGCGATCTCACGGGCAAGCCGCTCGAAGACTGATTGCTAACGGGTCTGGCGCGCCGCTTCGAGATTCGAATCGAGCTGGCGCGCAAGACCGTAGAGCATGCCGAGCGACGGCGCCGCGACGCCCACGCGCTGCGCCAGTTCATACGGCGCGCCGACGAGCGCCTCGACTTCCAGCGAGCGGCCCGCCTCCACGTCTTGCAGCATCGAGGTTTTGAACGCGCCTAGCTTGCGCGTGATCGCGTTGCGCTCCTCGATGGTCATCGCGAGGCGAATGCCGAGCGCTTCGCCAATCGCGCGCGCTTCGGCCATGACCGCGCTCACGAGCTGTGCCGTGAGCGGGTCGTCGAGAATCACGTCGGCGGTCGATCGCGTGAGCGCGCTGATGGGGTTCATCGTCATGTTGCCCCAGAGCTTCGCCCAGATATCGGCCTGAATGGGCTCGGCTTTCGTGACCTCGAAGCCCGCTTTCGAAAGCAGATCGCGCGCTTCCTGCGCACGCGCGGCCATCGCCGCCGAACCTTCACCGACGATCAGATGATTGCCGCCGCCCTTGCGGATCACGCCCGGGCCCGCAATCGACGACGACAGATGCACGACACACCCCGAAGCCTGCGCAGGCGGTAACGCCGCGGAGACGACGCCACCCGGATCGACCGCTTCGAGCCGGCCGTTTGCGTGCGTGCCGCCGAATCCGTGGAGGAACCACCAGGGCACGCCGTTCATCGCCGAGACGATATGCGTGTGCGGACCCACGAGCGCCGCGAGCGAAGCCGCCGATTGCGCGAGCGCCTGGCCCTTCAGGCAAATGAAGACGAGGTCTTGCGCGCCGAGCGAGGCGGCGTCGCTGGTGGCGTTGATGGCTTGCGTATAGCGTGTGTCGCCTTCAATGACCGTGAGGCCGTCGCGGCGAATCGCTTCCAGTTGCGCGCCGCGCGCGAGCAGATTCACGGCGATGCCCGCGCGCGCAAGACGCGCCGCGATCAGGCCGCCGATCGCACCGCCACCGACAACGGTGATCTTTTGAGTCGGGGTGTTCAACCTGTTACTCCTGATATGAGGGGTCGATGCGCTTGACACGACGGACCAGCGCGTCGAGCACGTTCTGGCCCGCGCCATGTGCGGGCGAGAACTGCAGCGCGTCGCGCGTCGAGCGTTCGGTAATCGCGGGCGCGATCGGCAGCGTCTGACCGCGCATCGAATCGGTCACGACCTGCACTTCGCACGCGCGATTGAGCGTCCACAGCAGCGCGAATGCGTGCGCGAGCGTGACGCCATGCGAGAGCAGCCCGTGATTGCGCAGGATGAGCAGCCGCTTGTCGTCCATCGACTCCAGAATGCGCGATTTTTCTTCGGCGTGCACGGTGATGCCTTCGAAGTCGTGATACGCGACCATGTCGTGCAACTGCGCCGCATAGAAGTTCGTATATGCCAGGCCGCCTTCCATGCACGCCACTGCGAGCCCTGCGGTGGTGTGCGTGTGCATGACGCAATGCGCATCTTCCACGTTGGCATGAATCGCGCTGTGGATCACGAAGCCGGCCGGGTTGATCGGATACTCGCTCGGGCTCAGGATATTGCCGTCGAGATCGATCTTGACGAGATTCGAAGCCTTGATTTCATCATACGCAAGCCCAAACGGGTTGATGAGGAAATGCTTGTGCGGCCCGGGCACGCGCAGCGTAATGTGATTGAAGATCAGCTCCGTCCAGCCCATGAGATGAAACACGCGATACACGGCGGCTAACTGCACGCGCGCTTCCCATTCCGCGGGGTCGCACCATTCAGGGCGCGCACGCTGGATGTTTTCATTCATGAATGTCTCCTCATGGCTGACTCGGATCACGCCGATCCTACGCGCAAATAAATGCGTGTGCAAGCATCAAATTCTCCGTGAAATGCCTGCAGAAAAGGACTTTCATCAATGCTATTCTGACGATGTGGCCGCATTTCGCGGCCGGTGAAAACCAGGCGGGAAGACGAATGACGGGGAAGTTCAACATTGCGGAGCTGTTCACCTACCGGCTCCATGTGCTCAAGAAGCAGACCGACCGCACGATGAGCGACGCGTTCGAGGCGGCGCTTTCGCTCTCGCTTACGGAGGCGCGGCTGCTGCTGAGCGTGGGCGCGTTCGGCTCGTTGTCGGTGTCGGATCTCGGGCGCGTGTCGAATCTCGACCGCAGCCAGGCGAGCCGCGCCACCGACGTGCTCGAACGCAAGGGCTTGCTCGTCAAGACCTCGAACGAGGCGGACGCACGCGGTGTGCTCGTGGCGCTTACCGCGCAGGGGCGCAGCACCTACCGGCGCGCCGCGACGATCTCGAAAGCGACGAACGACGCGATTCTCGCCACGCTGAGCGAGCACGAGCGCGAAGTGCTGGCTACTGTGCTGGCCACGCTTGTGGCGAACGGCGAAGAGAGCGAGTGAAGCGCGCTAGCCGCGCGCCGCAGGCTGGCGGAATTTCGCGGCCAGTTCGCTTGCGCTGCGCGCGAGCAACGACACGTCGCTGCCCACGGCGACGAACGTCGCGCCCGCTTCGAGATAGCCGTTCGCAATGACCGGATCGGCGGCGAGCACGCCCGCGCCCTTGCCTTGCGCGCGCACGGTGCGGATGCCCTTGCAGATCGCCTCGCGCACTTGAGGCGAACCCGGCTGACCCAGCAGGCCCATCGAAGCGCTCAAGTCCGCAGGGCCGAAGAACACGCCGTCCACGCCTTCCACATTCGCGATGGCTTCGAGTTGCGCGAGCGCGTTCGCCGTTTCCACCTGCACCAGCACACACAGTTCTTCCGCGGCGTGATGCAGATAATCGGCAGAACCGTTCCAGCGCGAGGCGCGCGCGAGCGCGCTGCCCACGCCCCGCACGCCATGCGGCGGATAGCGCGTCGCGGCAACGGCGGCGCGTGCCTCATCGGCGTTCTCGATCATCGGCACGAGCAGCGTTTGCGTGCCGATGTCGAGCAGTTGCTTGATGATCGCGGCGTCGTTGCGCACGGGCCGCACGATCGGGTGCGTGGGATAGGGGGCGACGGCCTGGAGTTGTGCGAGCGTGCTGCGCAGATCGTTGGGCGCGTGCTCGCCGTCGATCAGGAGCCAGTCGAAGCCCGTGTTCGCGAGAAGCTCGGTCACGTACGAGTCGGCCAGCGCGGCCCACAGGCCGATTTGCGGGCGGCCTTGCGCGAGCTTCCGCTTGAACGGGTTGGCGGGTGCGGACATTGATATGGAATCCTGATCAGACAAAATTGAAGCCGATGCCGCCGAGCGGGCCGTAATCGGCATGAAACGTATCGCCCGCGCGCGCGGGAATCGGGGCCGTGAACGAACCGCTCAGAATCACGTCGCCGGCTTCGAGGCGCTCGTCGTGGCGCGCGATCTTGTTGGCGAGCCAGGCGACTCCGGTGGCCGGATGGTTGAGCACCGCCGCCGCGAGACCGCTTTCCTCCACGGCGCCGTTCTTGTAGAGCAGCGCGCCGACCCAGCGCAGGTCCACGTCGAGCGGCCTGACCGGGCGGCCGCCCAGTACGACGCCCGCGTTGGCTGCGAAGTCGGAAATCGTGTCGAACACCTTGCGCGGCGCCTTGGTTTCGCGGTCGAACTGCTCGATGCGCGCGTCGATGATCTCGATGGCCGGCGTGACGTAGGCCGTGGCGTCGAGCACGTCGAAGAGCGTGACGTCGGGCCCTTGCAGCGGGCGGTTCAGCACGAACGCCAACTCCACTTCCACACGCGGCGCGATGAAACGGTCCGCGCGAATGTCGCTGCCCGCTGCGATGAACATGCTGTCGAGCAGCGGCGCGTAGTCGGGCTCGTCGATCTGCGAGGACCGCTGCATGGCGCGCGACGTGAGACCGATCTTGCGGCCCTTGATCGTGTGGCCCGCCGCGAGCTTGAGTTTGACCCACTCACGCTGGATCGCGTAGCCGTCGTCGATCGTCATGTCGGGATGCGAGCGCGAAAAATGCCGCAGCTGCGTGCGCGTGCGTTCCGCTTCGTCGAGCTGCGCGGCCAGCTCGCGGATGGTTTGCTGATCTAGCATCATGAATTCCAGTGCGCTCAGGTTTTGAGCCGGGCGTGCAGGTTGTTGTGCTTCCACGCGCCTTCCTCGCTGAATTCGACGATTTCCAGCGAAAGCGCGAGGCCGTGCGAAGCGAAGGCTTGTGCGAAGTGCTGCTTGATCGCTTCGAAGAGCGCCTCGCCGGTCGCGCGGCGCACGGCCTGCGAGCGGCCCGCGCCGATCTTCAGGCAGCCATGCAGGAACGCGTTCCCGGGATTGCCATCGGCAATGAAGTACTGTTCACAGCGCAGCGCGCGCGTGCGAATGCCACCGCGCGGGTAGACACGTGCGCCGGTTTCATCAAGTTGCGCGTCGAGCACGCGAGCAAGCGATTCGCAGAGCTGACCGATGTTGCTCGCATCCGCGAGATTCGCACTGTATTCGAGCGTGAGATGGGGCATCGCTGGCTCCGTTGTTCAAACCGGCAACGGTGTTACAGGCAGGATCGCGTTGATCTGCCCGGTGCCGGAGCTGCCGAAATACGGCGTGACGACTTCCGCGCGGCCTTCGTAGCGGTCCCAGCCTAGCGCGCCGAGCAGCATGGCCGTGTCGTGCATGCCGCCTTCGCCCCAGCACTTTTCGTTGTACATCGGCAGCATGTCGCAGAAGGTCTTCCAGTCGCCGCGTTCCCACATGGCCACCACGTTGCGATCGGTCGCTTCGAGGAACGGGTCCCAGACCTTGTGCATGAATTGCTCGGCTGTGCCGTTGTTGGCGAAATGGTGGCTCAGCGATCCGCTCGCGAGTATCGCCACCGTGCCGTCGTAGCGTTCCTCGATCGCGCGGCGCACGGCGAGGCCAAAGCGCGCGCTAGTGGCGAGGTCGTGCCACATGCACCAGCCCGCCACCGAAACGGTGCGGAAATGCTGGTCGCCGTTCATGTAGCGCATGGGGACGAGCGTGCCGTATTCGAGGTCGAGCGTCGTTTCGCTATGCGCGCGCGTTTTCACGCCCATTTCGTTCGCGACGTCGGCGATCAGATGGCCAAGCTGCGGATTGCCGGGGTACGCATACGGCATGTTCTTGATGAAATGCGGCAACTCGTTGCTCGTGTAGACGCCTTCGAAGCGCGGCGCACAGTTGATGTGATACTCGCTGTTCACGAGCCAGTGCACATCGAACACGACGATCGTGTCCACGCCCAGCTCGCGGCACCGCCGGCCGATCTCGCGGTGACCGTCGATGGCGGCCTGGCGGCAACCCTTGTGCGGGCCGTCCAGTTCGGAGAGGTACAACGAAGGTACGTGCGTGACCTTTGCGGCGAGCGCGAGTTTGCCCATTACACGCCCCAGTGCGGAATGTGATGCGAGCCGAGCGAAACACACACGTTCTTCGGTTCGAGGAACACTTCATAGCTCCACGTGCCGCCTTCGCGGCCTACGCCCGAAGCCTTCGTGCCGCCGAACGGCTGGCGCAGGTCGCGCACGTTCTGGCTGTTCACGAAGCACATGCCCGCTTCGACGGCGGCGGCCACACGTAATGCGCGGCCCGTGTTCTCGGTCCACACGTAGCTGGAGAGGCCGTAGGCTATATCGTTGGAAAGACGGATCGCGTCCGCTTCGTCGTCGAAGGGAATCAGGCACGCGACCGGTCCGAAGATTTCCTCCTGCGCGATGCGCATACGGTTATCGACATCGACAAATACGGTTGGCTGAACGAAATTTCCGTTCCTGACTGCATCGGGCAACACGGGCGCGTCGAAACCGCCGCACGCGAGCGTGGCGCCTTCCTTCGGTCCGAGTTCGATATAGCTGCGCACCTTCGCGAGATGGCCCTGGCTGATCATCGGGCCGACGATGGTTTTCTCGTCGAGCGGGTCTCCCACGGCGATGCGCTTCGCGCGCTCGATAAAGCGCTCGGCGAATTTCGCGTAGATCGAGCGCTGCACGAGTATGCGCGAGCCGGCCGTGCAGCGCTCGCCGTTGTTCGAGAAGATCATGAACACGGCGGCGTCGAGCGCGCGTTCGAAATCGGCATCGTCGAAGATCACGAACGGCGACTTGCCGCCCAGCTCCATCGAAAACTTCTTGAGACCCGCAGCCTGCACGATGCGGTTACCCGTGGCCGTCGAGCCCGTGAACGAAACCGCGCGCACGTCGGGATGCGCGACGAGCGGCTCGCCCGCTTCCTTGCCATAGCCGTGCACGATATTGAGCACGCCCGCCGGAATGCCCGCGTCGAGCGCGAGCTGGCCGAGCATCGAGGCCGTGAGCGGCGATAGTTCGCTCATCTTCAGCACGGCCGTGTTGCCGAACGCGAGGCAGGGCGCGACCTTCCACGTGGCGGTCATGAACGGCACGTTCCAGGGCGAGATGAGTGCGCACACGCCCACGGGATGAAACAGCGTGTAGTTCAGGTGCGTGGAGGTGGGGTACGTATGGCCATCCACGGCGGTGCAGACTTCGGCGAAGTAGCTGAAGTTGTCGGCGGCGCGCGGCACCAACTGCTTGCCCGTTTGCGAAATGGTTTGGCCCGTGTCCTTCGTTTCGGTCTGCGCGATCTCCGGCACGTTCTTCGCGACCAGCTCGCCGAGTTTGCGAATGGACTTCGCGCGCTCAGCGGCGGGCTTCGCGGCCCATGCGGGAAAGGCTTCTTTCGCGGCGCGCACCGCGAGGTCGACTTCTTCCGCACCGCCGCGCGCCACTTCCGCGAGCACGTCCTGGTTCGCAGGATTCACGGTTTCGAAATAGTCGCGCCCGGTGTGTGCGCGGCCGTTGATCAGATGTTCGATTCGCATATCTAACAAGTCCAGAGTTCGATTCGTTGCCGGATCAGCGCCCGTAGTCGGCATCGCTCGCGATGGTATTGACCTGACGGCCCAGGCCGTCGATCTCGCACACCACTTCGTCGCCGGCATTCACGTTGACGACGCCTTCAGGCGTGCCGGTCAGAATGACGTCGCCGGGGGCGAGCGTCATGAAGCCGCTCAAATACTCGATGAGGTCCGCGATACCGGTGACGAAATCGCGCGTGTTGCCGTTCTGCTTGAGTTCACCGTTCACGTAAGTGCGCAGGCCGAGTGCATTGACGTCGGCGATGTCGCCCGCATCGACGAACCAGGGCCCAAGCACGGTGCCCCCGTCGCGGTTCTTCACGCGCAGGTTCGGGCGGTAGTAATTCTCGAGATAGTCGCGAATCGCGTAGTCGTTCGCAATCGTGTATCCGGCCACGTACTGCATGGCTTCCTCGCGTTTCACATTCTGCGCGGTGCGGCCGATCACGACCGCCAGCTCGCACTCGTAGTGCATGAACGTGACGTCGGCGGGGCGGCGCGTGGTGCCGCGATGGCCGATCACGCTGCCCGGCCCCTTGAGGAACACGAGCGGTTCCTCCTGCTTCGAGAATTGCAGCTCCTTCGCGTGCTCGGCGTAGTTGAGGCCGAGTGCGAAGATCGTGCCGGGCTCGAACGGCGCGAGCCACACGACTTCATGCTCCTCGCGCACGCGGCCGTCGGCGAGCCGCACGCGGCTGCCTTCGGGGGTGGCTTCGTGTATTGCGCCTGCGTAGGCAACGCGTCCGCGCATCATGCCGGTTCTCCCTGCGCTACGCCTGCCGCGACGAATTCGATTTCGAGCGGCGCCCAGTCACCGATGACGATGGTTGCGCGCGCATCGGCATGAACCACGGGTGCGCCATGTGGCACGCCGAGCGTGATGACGTCGCCGGGGGCGAGCGTCATGAAGTCGGTCACGTCGGCGAGCAGTTGGGCGACGCCTCGAACGTTCGTGGCCGTTGTTGCTGTGAAACTGGCGCTGCCTTCTACGTTCACGGCGATGGCAAGCTGATCGGGGTCGGCCACATGACGGCGCGCGACCACGGCGGGGCCGATCACGCAGAAGTTGTCGCGCGCGCGAAACCGCACCGAGGGACGATAGACGCTCGCGTGCGGCACGCTCAGATCGGCCACGAGCGTATAGCCCGCGATGTAGTCGAACGCATCATGCACGGCGACGCGTGTGGCGGTGCGCCCAATCACGATGCCGAGCGACGCGCCCACCTGTACGCCTTCGCTGCCCGGTACGACGACGCGCGCACGATGCCCGGCGTGGGTATTGCGCGGCTTCAGATAGAGAATGGGCGCGCGCGGCGGCGCTTTATAAGGGGCGGCGTTCACGGCTGCGCCCAGCGCTTCGAGCGCGTGGCGGTCATTGAGCAGCGTGCCGTAGACAGCGCCGCTCACGGGCGGCCGGCAGCGCGTGCCCGCGGCGAGCAGCGAGCGCACGGCAGCGGTGCTCACGTCGCGCGGCAAGGCCTCGCCTTCGACGTGCAGCAGATGATCGGCAACAGAAAACATGGCTTGGATTCGCTTCACGGAAATACTAATATGTGAGTGATAGTGCGCTTGCTATGATCCGTCGTCAATCGTCGATGAGAACTTTTCGGGTTTCCCCTGGGGCGCCCGGTTCCTTGTTTAGCTGAAACCGCCATGTCCGATACTTCGCGTCCGACCACTCGCGTTGCGCACCGCAACCTGCCCATGCTGCTGCTGCGCGCGCGCGAAAAGATGATGGAACGCTTTCGCCCGCTCATCACGTCGCACGGGCTCACCGAACAGCAGTGGCGCGTGATTCGCGCGCTCAACGAAAGCGGGCCGCTCGAACCGCGGCAGATTTCCGACCTGTGCACGATTTCCAGCCCGAGCATGGCGGGCGTGCTCGCGCGCATGGAGGCGCTCGGCCTCGTGACGAAAGAGCGTTTCGCCGACGACCAGCGGCGCGTGCTCGTCTCGCTCACGAAGAAAAGCCATCAGCTCGTGAAAGCGATTTCGAAGGAACTGGAGGCGCGCTACAAGACGCTCGAGGCGGAGGTGGGACCGGAGGTGGTAGAGCGCGTGTATCGCGCGATCGACGATCTGCTCGCCGGCCTGGAGGAGTGAGTGCGGCGAGCGTCTTCAGCGGGCTCGCGGGCAAAGGTGAGGTTTTTCGGGAGCGGTCCGCGCGGATCGTTCGGACCGCGTTTGGGATCCTGGCGAGACTAGGCGAGCGAAGCGAATGCCTCGTCGAGTTCGGCGGCGTTTTGCGGACGCACCACGCGCGCGACCTCCACGCCGTTGCGCAGGAAGATGAGCGTGGGCCAGAGCTTCACGCGAAACGAGCGGCCTAGCGCGCGGCCCGGACCATCTTCCACTTTCAGGCGGCGCACCTGCGGATTGCGCTCGAACGCCGCGCCAATCAGCGGTTGCGCGCCCTGGCAATAGCCGCACCAGTCGGTGCCGAATTCGACGACGGCGGCCCCGCTGAGCGAGTCGATTTCCTTGCGGGCGGGCGCTTTCGTTGCGTAGCTCATCGTGTGATTCCTCGCATTGGCATCTGCAGACATCTCCATACGATACCGCATCGCGTGGCATCGTTCAGGCTTCGCATCGACATCCACGCGAAGGTTCTCGCAGACGCTCTCGCAAAAGGTGAGGCTTTCCGGGAGTGAGGATGTTTGCACTGGCTCACGCACCTTGGATCGAATGGCGCGAGCAGCTGGCTTGGCCCGTCGCGCGCAAAAATGCCTTGAAAACGAGGGCGAAACACCAATCCAGCGTGTGATGCGGTGAGAGAAAATCGCTTGAGCGCCGCACTCGAAGCCGCATCACCCCACGCTTCGAAGCGCAAAGGTGAGCGTTTTCGGGAGAGGCTGTAGTGCACGCCTGGCGATCATCTGAAGCGAAGCGCGGCACCCGCCAAGCCATCGTGCGAAATCCACATTAGCGCTGATTTCAAGGCGTTTTCTGGCCGAAGCGCGTGACGAAGGCGACAAGCCGCCGCGCCCAGGGACGCTGCGCACAGATGGCAAAGGTGAGAAGATTCGGGAGCGCGCTTTGCGTTGACCCTTGCGCTGCCGGGCCGCGAATAGACGCCCGCACCCGATGGGTATATAACATTAAAAAGTGCGGGATTCTTTTGACTACGGCTCACCAAGGGAGATCGACTTCATCATGACGAGCGACGACACGCAAAAGCAGGACGCTCAAAAGCCTGGCGCCGGTTCATCGCAACCGGATCTGGAGAGTCTGAACGCCGCCCTCAGTCACGTCGACGAAGGCGTGAAATCCGGCAAGATCGCGGCGGGCGCGGCCAAGGGCCTCGTCTTCAGTCTCGTTGAAACGCTGGGCGCGCTGGTGGGCGACCCCGACTTGCCACAGCACGCGCGTTCGGGCTACGAAGGATTGCTCGAGGCCGCGCGCGAACTGCGCGCCAAGCTGGAGCACTAACCATTCTCAACGCGTGCGGCCGAGCTTTTGCCAACCAGGCAGCCGCACACTCACACAGCCAGCAGGGCGGCCGCAAGGCCGTCCGGCGCGGCGCCGATGCGGAGCTCCGGCGTGCCGTGCCAGTCCGCGCAACGCTGCAGCGCCCGGCGCAAGTCGGCCACCAGACGGCCACTCGTGCGCACGCCGGGCTCCAGATGCAGCGACTTCACCTCGAATACCTGCTGCGCCCGATGCGCCTTGGCGTCTATACGCCCGATGAGCCGCCCGCGATTCAAAATCGGCAGTACGAAGTAACCGTACTTGCGCTTCGCAGCCGGCACGTAGCATTCCATGGCGTAGTCGAAATCGAATAGCGCCTGCGCGCGCTTGCGGTCCCACACCACCGGGTCGAAGGGCGAGAGCAGGGTCGTGACCGTGGAGGCGAGCTTGCCGCTCGCCGCTTCGTCGATGAGCGGCGCGTGCTCGCGGTGCACGAACGCGTCGTGCTTCCAGCCTTCCACGCGCACCGGCAGCAACTCGCCCGCATCCGCAAGCGCATGCAGCGCGTCCGCGTACGGGCGGCGCGGCAGGCGGAAGTAGTCGGCGGCCCAGTCCGGCCGGATTACGCCGAGCGCGCGGCAGGAGCGCAAGAGCAGCTCGCGTTCCGCTTCGTCGCGCGGCGGCAGATCGCGTGCGTCGTTCCAGTCCGGCAACACGCGCTCGGCCACGTCGTACACACGCTGGAAGTTGTGCCGCTGGGCCACCATCAGCGCGCCGGTGGCGAACAGCACTTCGAGATGCCGCTTCTCCGGCTTCCAGTCCCACCAGCCGTTGCCCTTGTCGCCCTCGGCGCGTGCGAAGTCGGCGGAACGCACGGCGCCCTCGGCGCGAATGCGCTCGAGCAGCGCATCGATTTCGTCGCGGTATTGGTCGTGCCACTCGGCCGCGTATTTCCAGCCCATGCCGGAAGGATCGAGCATGCGATGGCGCAGCAGCCCGTAGTCCTCGATCGGCAGGAAGCACGCCTCGTGCGCCCAGTACTCGAACAGGCGCCCTTGCGCGAGATGCGCGTCGAGCCAGGCCGGCTCGAACGCGCCAATGCGGCTGAACAGCACGAAGTAAGGACTGCGTGCGACCACGTGGATCGTGTCGATCTGCAACTGCGCCATGCGGCGGATGGCGTCGAGCACGTCGTCTTGCGTGGCCTTGCGGCGTGGCGGTGCGAGAAGCCCTTGCGCCGCGAGGTGCAGCGTGCGTGCCGCCGCGAGCGGCAGAATCAGCGGCGAACTGGCGTCGGCGACCTTCGGCGTTTCTACAGCATCCGCAATGTCCGCACCGCGCTCACGCATGGACGCCCGCAACCACCGACACCGGCCGCAGTGCCGCGAGCCGCTGATGGATTTGCGCGACCACGGCCGCGCCTTCGCCCACCGCCGCGGCCACGCGCTTGGTCGAGCCCGCGCGCGCGTCGCCGATCGCGTAGACGCCTTCCACCGAAGTCGCGAGGCTGCACGATTCGTTGTCGCCGGTCAGCACGAAGCCGTGCGGGTCGAGCTTCACGCCGCACTCGCGCAGCCAGCCCGTGTTCGGGTCGGCGCCCGTGAAGAGGAACAGGTGGCGCGAATCGAAATGGTCGATGCCTTCCGGGCACGGCGTCTTCAAACGCACCGACGTGAGCGTGCCGCTGTCTTCGCCCAGGCCGCCGATCTCGCTGCGCCCGTGCACCCGCACGTTCGCGAGCGAGGCAATGCGGTCGATCAGATAGCGCGACATCGTCGATTCGAATCCGGTCTTGCGGATCAGCACGTCGATCTGGCGCGCGTGCGTGGAGAGGTAGACGATCGCCTGGCCCGCCGAATTGCCGCCGCCCACGAGCACGACGTTCTCGTGCTTGCAGAGCTTCGCCTCGACCGGCGAGGCCCAGTAATAAATCCCGCGCCCCGTATAGCGATCGATGCCCTCGATCGCAGGCTTGCGGTACACCGCGCCGCTCGCGATCACCACGGTATGTGCGCGCACGTCGCCGCTGCAGGTTTCGAGGCGGCGCGGTTCTTCATCGCAGAACAGCTTGCGCACCGTGACCGGAATGGCCACGTGCGCGCCGAACTTCTGCGCCTGCACGAATGCGCGGCCCGCGAGCGCCTGGCCCGAGATGCCGGTGGGAAAGCCCAGGTAGTTTTCGATGCGCGAGCTTGCGCCCGCCTGGCCGCCCGGCGCGCGCGAATCGAGCACGATCACCGAAAGGCCCTCGGAGGCGGCGTACACCGCGGTCGCGAGACCGGCCGGGCCCGCGCCCACCACGCAGACGTCGTACACGCGCTGACCGTCGAGCTCGGGCAGGATGCCCAGACACGTGGCCAGCTCGGGCGCGCTCGGATGGCGCAGCACCGAGCCATCGGGGCAGATCACGAGCGGCAGGTCCTCGCAGCGCGCGGCGAAACGCTCGACTACGCAGAGCATGCCTTCGTCGCGCTCGTCGACCACCGAATACGGATGGCCGTTGCGCGAGAGGAAGCCTTGCAGCGAAATGAGCGAGGGATCGTCGTGCTTGCCCACGAGAATCGGGCCGCCCGCGCCCTTTTCGATGAGCGAGACGCGGCGCAGGATCAGCGCGCGCACGATGCGCTCGCCGAGTTCGGCTTCGGCGACGATGGCCGCGCGCAGCTGCTCGGGCGGAATCAGGATCGCATCGACGGGTTCGAGCGCGAGACCGTCCACGAGCGCCGGGCCGCCCGAAAGCTGGCCCACTTCGGCGAGGAAATGCCCGCGGCCATGCTCGACGATGAGCCGCTCGCGGCCCAGCCCGTCGCGCTGGAACACTTTGACCGAACCGGAGAGCAGCACGAACATGCCCGGACCGGTTTCGCCCGTGCGAAAGAGCAGGTCGCCCGTCGCATAGTGGCGGTGCTCGCCGAAGCGGGCGAGGCGCGCGACTTCGTCGTCGGTGAGCTGGGGGAACATCTGGTGGCGCCGCGTGGAGAGCGTCGAGAACGGCGCATCGGCGGGTTGCGGCTGCGTGTCGGAGTGGCGGCTCGCGGAAGGAAGTTCCGCGGATTCCGGAACCTCGGCTTCGGTGATCGTGCCCATCTGGCGGTTCTCCTCGTGCGGGCGGCTCGGGAGCGGGCCGCCCGGATCAGACAGCTTTAGGCGTGATGTTGACCGGGACTTCGGTGTGAGCGAGCACCTGGAGCGACTCGAGCGCGCGGCCGGCGTCGCGCCACGCATCGAGGCCGCCGAGGAGCGGCACCACATCGGTAAAGCCGGCCTCGGCGAGCTTCTTCGCCATCCAGGCCGCGGAAATTTCATTGGGGCACGAGCAGTAGATCACGAGCTTCTGGTCGTTCGGATATTTGCCGACGATCTCGTCGAGCTTGCGCTCGTCGGCGAATAACGCGCCCGGAATGATGTACGGATCGAGCTTGCGCTTTTCTTCAGAACGAATGTCGAACACCACGGGCGGCGGCTTGCCGCCCATCGCACGGAAGAGATCCTCCACTGTGATGCGCGCGTTCGCGAGCTTCTTGATGAGTTGGCGGCGGCGCTGCCAGCGGTAGACCGCGTAGAGCACGAGGAGCGCAACCACGACCACGGCGGCAAAGCGCCCAAGGCGGCTTGCACCGGCGAGCATCATGTCGATCTGCGGGGCGAACATCACGCCGATGAGCAGACCGGTGCCGGACCACAGCGCCGCGCCAATGCCGTCGAAGCCGATGAACTGGCGGTAGGGCACGCCCATCGCACCGGCCAGCGGCACGGAAACGAGCGACAGCCCCGGCACGAACTTGGCGATGGCGAGCACGCGCACGCCCCAGCGGCCGAAAAAGCGTTCGGTCTTTTTCACGCAGGTGTCGCGCGAGAGCGAGAGCTTGCAGAGCGTCTTGAGCGTGTTGCCGCCGTAGAGGCGGCCGGCCATGAACCACACGCTGTCGCCGATCAGCATGGCGAAGATGGCGAGCCCGAGCACCGGCGCGACCTGCTGGCCGATCGATCCGGGATGCATGGCCGCCATTGCGCCGAACAACACGAGCGCGGGCATCGCGGGCACGGGCAGCCCTAGCGATCCGGCGAGCACATTAATGAACACCAGCGCAGGCCCGTATTGCGCGATGAGGTCATGTAGCATCGGCTTACTTCCGTTGCGCGTTTAAGCGAGGAACGGGAAAGATAGGAGGGTAACGTAAAGATTATGGACGCATTTCGAAGGCGTGCAAGCGACCCCCTGTACACGCGCGAGAATGCCTGCCAGATACGGCAGGCATGTGAAAAAAAGCGCCGGATTGAAAAAGCGGTAACGGCGATGGGCGCGAGATGAACAGGAAGCAACAGAACGCGGCACACGAGACTGTGCGTGCCGCGTTCGTGGCGCCTTTTTCCGTGCGCTTAGCGCGTGTGTGATTCCCCGGGCAGCTCGGCGCCTTGAGCGCGAATTGCCGCGATCAGCTCGGCCGGCGTGATTTCGTAACGCACTTCGCGATGAATGCCCGGCTTGCGCTCGTCGACTTCGACCAGCAAGAGGCTTTTGCCGTCGGCCGCCGATTCGAGGCGCAGTGAACGCAGTTCGCGTCCGGTCGCGTCGTCATGCTCGGTGAGCAGGGTCATGTTTCCGGAAGACCCGGTCGTGCGCATTGATGTTGTCCTCGTGCGTTGGGTGGTCGAGCCATTGTACGGGGTCGGCTGCGCGGCGTGTTTATGCAAGTGAGCGCCGACACACACAGCGAGATCGCTGTGCCGCGACCCTGGCCAGCCAGTGTAACGCGACTCGCCGCCGCGCCGCCCGTTTTTGCGCGCCCCGCAACGGGCCATGCGAAATGCGTTGCGCGTTGCTCCGCTGTCATGGTTGCGAAGCAAAGCAATGCCAGGCGCGGGCGTACGCAACGCAGCAGAAAAAACGGCTCACCCGGGCAGGCCGGATGAGCCGTTGAAACGCCGTTGTTACTCGGATCAGCAAACCGTGGTACGGCTCGCTGACGGTTTTCATGGTGCCGCCCGCGCGGCGCACTGTCGAGATGGGACTAACGCCGATCTCTCAGACCAATGGGACCCGCAGGCGAGGTCGTTATGCCGCGACGTCCTCGGCCGCTTCGGCAAGATTGACGCTCTCGCGGCGCGCCGGGGTGCGAGCGGGCTTCGCGCGTTTTGGCGCCTCCGCACCCGCCACGGTGAACAGGCGCACGGCTTCGTCGAGCACGTCGGCCTGTTCGGCGAGCCGCTGGGCCGTGGCGGCGGCCTGCTCGACGAGCGCGGCGTTCTGCTGCGTGGCGCTGTCCAGATGCGCCACGGCCTGATTGACCTGGCGGATGCCCTCGGCCTGCTCGCCGCTCGCGTTTGCGACCTCGGTGATGATCGACGAGACACGGCTCACGGCTTCGTCGATCGAGCGCATTTGCGCAGTCGTGTTGCCGACGAGGCGCGTGCCCTCGGCGATCTCGGTCACGCTGGCGTCCACGACCTGCTTGATCTCCTTGGCCGACGCCGCGCAACGCTGCGCGAGCATGCGCACCTCGCCCGCCACCACGGCGAACGAGCGGCCCGCTTCGCCCGCGCGCGCGGCTTCGACGGCGGCGTTGAGCGCGAGGATGTTGGTCTGGAAAGCGATGCCGTCGATCACGCCAGTGATGTCGCTGATGCGGCGCGAGGCGTCGGTGATGCCCGTCATCGTGCGCTCCATCTGCGCGGCGATCGAGCCGCCCTCGGCGGCGGCGGACTGCGCGTCGCGCGCGAGATCGAGCGCGCGGGCGCTCGCTTCGGCATTCGCCTGCACGGTGGTGGTCAGTTGATCCATCGTGGCCGCGGTTTCTTCGAGCGATGCGGCCTGCATTTCGGTGCGGCGCGAGAGATCGAGATTGCCGCTGGAGATTTCGTGCGCGGCGTCGAGCATGCCGTCGATCTGTGAGCGCACGTCGAACACGATCGCCGTGAGGTTGGCCTGCAACTGATTGAGCGCCTGGAGTACGTCGCCGAGATCGTCGTTCGTGGCGACCGCGAGCGTGGCCGTGAGGTCGCCCGCGGCCATGCGCGTGGAGGCCGTGGTCATTTGCGCGAGCGGCGCGCCGAGGTGGCGCGTGGTGAGGCGCCAGGCGCCGAGCGCACACACGCAGGCCGCGCCGAACGCGCCCCAGAAGGGCAGCGGCGGCAGACCTTGCCAGGCGGCGAGGCCGGCAGCGGCGAACACGGCGGGCACGGCGCCATAGCCGAACGCGATGCGCGTGGCGATGGGCACGCGCAGCAGCGACTGCAGCGCGCCCACGAGACCTGTGCGCACCACGGAGCCGTGGCGCAGCCGCACGCCTCGCAGACGGCCCTCGCGCATTTGCGCGTAGAAGGCTTCGGCCGTACGGACTTCCTCGCGCGTGGGCTTCACGCGCACGCTCAGATAGCCGACTACTGTGCCTTGCTCGGAGACGGGCGTGACGTTCGCGCGCACCCAGTAGTGATCGCCGGACTTGCGGCGGTTCTTGACGATCGCGGTCCAGGGGCGACCCTCACGGACGGTCTCCCACAGGTCGGCGAACGCGTCGGCCGGCATGTCGGGATGCCGGATGATGTTATGCGCCTTGCCGATCAGCTCTTCTTTCGTAAAGCCGGACACCGCGACGAACGCGGGATTGCAGTACTGAATGCGGCCCTTGAGGTCGGTGGCCGAGACGAGCATCTGCGAAGCGGGATAGTCGAATTCCTGTTGCGTGACGGGTTGATTGTTGCGCATGAGATTCCTTCGATGGGGTCCGCGTGAGACCCAACAACACAGCGAGGCATAACGGCATTTCCCTTACAAACTTTAGGGGTATGCGTGTTTCCTAGGCGTGTGAGGCGATCTGCGCGCAGCGAGAAAATCCGTTGTGCTATCAATGGATTGGCGCGGATGTTGGGGGGTGTATGCACAGACTTTTCCCCGTTAACTGTGGACAAGTCCATTGCCTCCAAAACGTGCAACTTCTCTGTCGCGTGGAGCATTGGTGTTTGCGATCAAGGACTTGGATTCGCTGTCCATACGTTGTGCACAGGGCTGCCAACAAAATCTGTGGAAAAGGTGGGTGGGTTTCGAGCACGTTCGAGGCTGCGTTGCTGCGATTGGGAACGCTGGGGGTTAACTGAGACGCATCAAGGACTTGATGCGGTCTTCCAAGGGTTACGCACAGGGCTGCCAACAAAATTTGTGGACAAGTCATGGCGCACCCAACAGTTCGTTTTGCCAACCACCCAGGCCTCGCCGACCACCCAACTTTTCAGGATGACCAATTCCGAGCCGATGCGAAGATACCCGCCCTCATCCCACGGCCCCTTGGTCCTTGCCATGAAACTCCCCACGCTATTCAAGTCGCTGTTCGATTTCGAAGCGGACAGCCCAGCGCCCGATGCGACGCCAGAGCCTCCAGTCGAGCCGAATCCCGAACCGCACCCCGGCCCGCAGCCGCAACCCGAATCCGTCCAGATCGACGAACCGCGACACGACCCCGATCCGCTGCTCGACAGCATCGACACGCTTGGCAAGATCGTGCTCGCGCTTGATGCACAGCTTCGCGCCGAACTTCGCGGTAACGCCCAACTACGCAGCTGCCTGACCGACGAACTGACAGCACTCCAAACAGCACTCCTCCACTAGCGACTTAACCTTGAGTTATGTCGACGTAACCGATTTCATTTGCCGCATCGCTGCAACGCATGAATACTCGGATACGGCGCAAGAAGCGCCGACAGATCATCCGGAGGAGACCAAATGAAGAAGGTTGCAACGCTCGCGGCAGTCATCATGGGATGCACCTACCTCGCGCCGGTTCAGGCGCAGGACACCACGAGCGCTACCCTTAAAAAAATCCGCGATACAGGCGTGATTTCCCTGGGCGTACGGGAATCGTCGGTGCCGTTCTCCTACTACGACAGCGATCAGCACACGATCGGCTACGCGCAGGATATCGCGCTGAAGATCGTCGATGAGGTGAAAAAGGAACTGAAGCTCGACAAGCTCACGGTCAAGGAAATTCCAATCACTTCGCAGAACCGCATTACGCTGGTCCAGAACGGCACGATCGATATCGAGTGCGGCTCGACCACGCACACCAAGGATCGCGACAACCAGGTGGCATTTACGAACAGCTTCTTTCAATACGGCGTGCGCCTGATTGCGAAGAAGGATTCGGGCATCAAGGACTTTCCCGATCTCGCAGGCAAAACCGTCGTGACCACGGCGGGCACGTCGGAGGACAGGCTGCTGCGCGAGATGAACAACGACAAGAAGATGGGCATGCAGCTCATCGCCGCCAAAGACCACGCTGAGTCGTTTCTCAACGTGAAGACGGGCCGTGCTGTCGCGTTCGTCATGGACGAGCCGCTGTTATACGGCGCGCGGGCCAAGGAGACGAACCAGCAGGACTACCTGATCACCGGCACGCCGCCGCTTTCCGAGGTCTATGGCTGCATGGTGCGCAAAGACGACCCCGCCTTCAAGAAGTTGGCCGATGGCGTGATCGCTCGCATGCAAACTTCGGGTGAAGCGGAGCCTCTGTACACGAAGTGGTTTACGCAGCCTGTTCCGCCCAAGGGGATGAACCTGAACTATCCGTTGTCCAACGAGAATCGGGCGCTGTTTGCGCATCCGAATGACCGGGCGCTCGATTGATTGCAGCCACGCGTATTCACGTATTCACACGGCGGCCGCCCACCGGCGCCCGCCAACTCATGCCGGGTTTTTCGCTTCCCCTTCCTGCCATTCCTCCGTGGCTTCCACATCGCCGGCAACCGAGTAAAGCAGCCGCGTATTGCGCGTCTTGAGGAATGCTTCAAGCGTCTCCCCACGCATCGCCGCGTAGATGTGAAGGTTCGAAGTCCCAACGACTGCGCCAAGCTTTTCGAGCATGAAGAAGATCACGCCGTAGTGAATCAGCCCGCGCCAGTCGCGGCGGCGCACGAGATCCCTTTCCTCTTCGGTCAGCCCGGCCTCGGCAAACGAGCGCTCCGGGTCCGCGAGAAACGCGCGCCGATGTCCCTCGTCGATCATCGCGTGCAGGTACTTGTTCAGGCGGTACGCCTTCACACTCGATTCGAGTCCGAACGGATAGGTACCCGTCAGCCTCTGCGCGCCATCCAGTTGCCGCGCCATGTGCTGGCGATGCCGCGCCTGCGCTTCACCCGCTGGCGCCATCGCCGTGTTTTCGAGCACGAGCGTGCCGATGCCCGTCATCGAGGGCAGGTAGTAGCCGCTGTGCACTTTCTTCACGTTGCCGCTCAGCGCGCCGCGCATGATCAGCCACATGATGATTTCCGCGCCTTCGAGCCCGCCCAGTTGCGCGTACTCCGCATGGGTCATTTCCGCGAGCGCTTCGGGGTCGTTCGTGATGGCGTCGAGGAAGCGGTGGTCCCAGTCCACGTTGTTGAACCCCGCGTGTTCGCCATGCACCTGGTGCGAGAGGCCGCCCGTGGCCATCACCACCACGCGCAGGTCCTCGGGATAACTCTCGATCGCGCGTCGCAGCGCCTGACCTAGCTTGAAGCAGCGGCGGGCGGTGGGAATCGGGAACTGCAGCACGCCCACCTGCAGCGGCACCACGCGCGTGGGCCAGCCCGCTTCCGTGTGGTCGAGCAGCGCCGACATCGGCGAGAAGAAGCCGTGGTCGAGCGGCTTGTCCTGGAAGAACGACATGTCGAATTCGTCGCTCATGAGGCTTGTGCCGATATGCCGCGCGAGCGCTGCGTGTCCGCCAATGCCGGGCAGGTCGCGCACGCCCCCGCCTTCGTCGGCGACCTGGTATTCGTCGCCGATGCCGAGCGCGAACGCCGAGTAGTGGTCGAAGAAGAACGACGTCACGTGGTCGTTGTAGACGTAGACGATGGCGTCGGGCTGCTGTTCGCGCAGCCAGCGCTTGACCGGCTCGAAGTTCTCGAAGATGGGCGCCCAGGCCGGATCCTGCTCCTTGTGCGCGTCGTGCGCGAAGCCGATGGTCGGGGTGTGCGAAACGGCGATGCCGCCAACGATCGTGGCCATGTCTCCCAGCTCCTTGTTTGCGGGTGATGTCTGTCGATGGCGCCAATGTAGGGTTGACTGGAAGTTATGTAAATTGACTTATTCCGGAAAATTTCATAACGTCAGGTTATGGAAAACAAGAGATCCCGGCCGCGCCCTAAGGCCGACGTCGATGCGGACGCAGCGCGCGAAGCGGCAGACGAGGCTCAGCGGCAACTCGCGTCGAGGCTGCGTCTGCGGCATTTGAACTGTTTCGTGGCGATTGCCCAGGAGCGCACGCTCGCGCGCGCGGCGGCGCGTTTGCATTTGAGCCAGCCAGCCGTTTCGAAGACGCTCGTGGAACTCGAGCAATGGGCGGGCGCGCGTCTCGTCGAACGCGGCAGAAACGGCGCGGCGCTAACGGTGCAGGGCGAGCGCTTCCTGCGCTATGCGCTCGACGCGACGCGGGCGGTCGAGGCGTCCGCTCTCGCACTCGCGCGGCAGGACGCGCATGCAGCGCCTGCGTTGCGCCTGGGCGCGTTGCCAACCGTGGCAACCGCGTTGCTGCCGGAAGCCCTCCTGCGTTTCAAGGCGTTGCGTCCGCAAATGGGCGTGAAAATTCATACCGACTCGAATGCCGAGTTACTGCGTGCGGTGAAAGCAGGCGAGCTCGATCTGATGGTGGGGCGGATGGCCGAGCCGGCGATGTTGCAGGGCGTGTCGTTCGAATATCTCTACACGGAGTCGCTCCTCGTCGTCGTGCGCGCGGGGCATCCGCTCGCGAACGATAGCGGTGCGCCCTCGCTCGGCGCCGTGCTCGGCTTCCCGCTCGTCATAGCGGGTGAGCGCACTGCGCCACGCCATCACACCGAGGCGTTTTTCGAAACGCATGGTTTCGCCGTGCCTGAAGGCGCGATCGAGACGCAATCGGCCTCCGTCGCCCGCTTGATCGTTGCGGGCTCGGACGCCGTATGGATCGTGCCGCAGCGCGTCGCGCAGAGCGACATCGACGCTGAGGTGCTCGTACAGATCGACGTGCCGGCACCGCAGGGCGTGGAGCCGATCGGCATTCTTCGGCGCAGCACCGCGACGCTCGACGAAGCGATTGGCGTACTCGCCCAGCAATTGCGCGAATGCGCTCAAGCGGCGTAGCGCATGGCATCGCTATTTCATTCGGCATCCGAATTAATTTGCACGTGCGGTCGAGCAAGATTCATCAGATAAATTCAGGGATATCCGCTCGGTCCGAATCGAATAAATTACATTTACCTTAACGGCGACGAGTCTTTCCGATCACACCGCCAAACTGTTGTTCATATGCCGAAACCAATTGAAAGCGATTGAAACATATGGAATGATATCGATTCTCATTACCGCGGAACGTTTCGCGGCCAAACAACAAGATCAGCCAGCCTAGCGTCGTTTCCCTCGGTCCTTTCGGGGCGGCCCAGCCAGCCAATCCACCCGCGTCGTCCGCGCCAGCTTGTGCGCGTCGCACGGCCGGGTCGTATGCCTTGCACAGGGACCTCATGCTGAACCGGACGCCGCTCGCGAGTGCGCTCGCGCTGACCTTTGCTGTACCTTTCGCTTCGACTGCACTCGCGCAAAGCGCGCCTGCCGCCGCAACGGCTGCAACGGCAGCTACTGCCGCTTCGGGGGCGGCCGCCGCGCAGAGCAATCTGACGATCCAGACCGCGCAGGCGGCAAGCGCCACGAACAACGGCACGCTGCCTACGATTTCCGTGTCGGGCCAAAGCGAGGCTCAGGACTTCCAGGCAGAGCGTTCGACCGTGGGTGCGAAAACGCCCACGGCGCTGCGCGATATCCCGCAGTCGGTCACGGTCATCAACAAGGCTGTGATGCAGTCGCAGGGCGCCACCTCGTTCCAGGACGCGCTGCGCAACGCGCCCGGCATTACGATCGGTGGCGCGGAAGGCGGCCAGATCGGCAACAACATCAACCTGCGCGGCTTCACGGCGCAAAACGACATTTACCTCGACGGCTTTCGCGACCGCAACCAGTACTACCGCGACACGTTCGACCTCGAATCGATCGAAGTGCTCTACGGCCCCTCGTCGATGCTGTTCGGCCGCGGCTCCACGGGCGGCGTGATCAACCAGGTCACGAAGCTGGCGAACCTCAAGCCGCTCACCGAAGTGTCGACCACTATCGGCACCGACGACCGCTATCGCGCGACGCTCGACGTGAACCGTCCGCTCGGCGATCACGCTGCTTTCCGTCTCAACGCGTTCGGCCAGTCGATGGGCTCCACGCGCGACGTGATGAAGAACAAGGACTACGGTTTCGCGCCCGAGTTGCGCTTCGGTATTGGCACGCCGACCGAGGTCACGATCTCGGCGCTCATCCAGCACAACTACGACATGCCGGACTACGGTGTGCAGGCGGTCAACGGGCATCCGTTCGCGCCTTCGAAAAGCACGTTCTACGGTCTCACCGACGACCGCACGATCCAGGACGTGCAGACGGTTCAGGCGCGCGTGGATCACCGTTTCAACGACCAGTTCAAGATCACCAACCAGACGCAGTTCTCGCACTCGCTCACCGATGCGCGCGAGACCGCGCCGGGTGCCGTGCTGACGGGCCCGCTCGCTTCGAGCACGGCGCTCAAGAACGGCAACTTCACGAACCTGCCGCTCGAGGATCTGTACATCAAGCTTGCGAGCCACGACCGCGTGATCGAGAACCACTCGATCTACAACGATACGATGGCGCAGTACAAGTTCACCACGGGCTTCCTGAAGCACGAGATGCTCGCGGGTATCGAGCTGGGCCACGACAGCTATACGAATCAGGCCTACACGCGCAACAACCTGCCGATTCTCTCGCTGCTCAACCCGGTCTACATGTCGACGCCCTCGAACGTCACGACGACGGTAGGCAATCACGCGGAGTCGGGCGCCAACACGTTCGCGGCGTACTTCAACGAAACCATGTCGATCGGCGAGCACTGGAAGCTCATTGGCGGCGTGCGTTGGGACCGCTTCCAGGCGCATATTGCCAACACGATCAACGCGCCGCTCTACGCGGACCAGACCAATACGTTCACGAGCGTGCGTGCGGGCGCGATCTATCAGCCGACCGACTGGCAGTCGTATTACTTCTCGTACGGCACGTCGTTCGATCCGTCGCTCGAAGCGCTCACGGTCACGAACAATACGCAGAACCTCGCGCCCGAACATACCAAGTCGTATGAAGTGGGCGGGAAGTGGGACCTGCTGGGCGGCAATCTTTCGGTTACCTCAGCATTTTTCCAGCAGGAAATGGACAACGCGCGCACGCAGACTTCGACGGGCGAGTACACGCTCGAAGGCGATATTCGCGTGCGTGGTTTCCAGGCGGGCGCAACTGGCCACATTACCAACAAGTGGCAAGTGTTCGCGGGCTACACATATATGGACGGCGTGGTCCTCAAGGCGCTCGACGGTACCCAGGGCAATACGCCAGCGAATACGCCGCGCAATACCTTCACGCTTTGGACGACGTATGCATTCACGCCGCATTGGGAAATTGGCGGCGGTCCGACCTATATGTCGGCGCGTTACGCGGCGAACACGAATTATGTGGAAGTCGGCGGCTACACGCGTTGGGACGCGATGGCCGCGTACCACGAGAAGAAGTGGGACGTGCGGCTGAATCTGCTGAATCTGACCAACAAGTTCTACTATGACGCGCTCATCCAGTCGGACGGCGGACGTTCGGTGCCGGGCATTGGCCGCACGTTCCTCGCGACGGCCGACTACCGGTTCTGATTGCGGCGCGTTACACGTGCGCCGTGCGCTTTTGCGTGTAGTCACGCGAAGCCCGCATAATGCGGGCTTTTTGCGTCACTGCGCGCAGGCGCGTGAAGATGCGCGAACGCGGCCTCCTTGCCGCTTATGCGGCACAACGAAGGAATAGACGATGCTGGTTCACGTCCCCAATGTACTGACGCCTGAGCAGGTGCGCGCGCTGCGCACGCGGCTCGACAATGCAGGCGACGCCTGGGTGGACGGCCGCGCGACGGCCGGCTGGTCCGGCGCGCCCGTGAAGCACAACGTGCAGATCGCCGAGCACACGCCCTTCGCGCGGGAGCTTGGCGACGTGGTGCTCGCGGCCATCGAGCGCAATCCGCTCTTCATCAGCGCGGCGCTGCCCAACCAGGTGTATCCGCCGCTATTCAACCGCTATGAAGGCGGCATGACGTTCGGCAGTCACGTGGATGGCGCTGTACGTGTGCTGCCCAACGGCGTGAAGCTGCGCACCGACGTTTCGTGCACGCTCTTTCTCTCGTCGCCCGACGAATACGAGGGTGGCGAGCTTGTGGTCGAAGACACCTATGGCGTGCAGGAGGTGAAGCTGCCGGCGGGCGACATGATCGTGTATCCGGCCACGAGCCTGCACCAGGTCAGGCCGGTCACGCGCGGCGCGCGTGTGGCGAGCTTCTTCTGGGTGCAAAGCCTCGTGCGCGACGACACGAAGCGCGCGCTGCTCTTCGACATGGACACCGCCATTCAGCGCCTGAACGCCAGCGACGCCGACGCCCAGGCGCGGCGCAGCCTCGTGGGCTGCTACCACAATCTTTTGCGACTCTGGAGTGAAACATGAGCTTTCCCGATACTGCCGAGATGGACGCGCCGGCAACACCGCGCACCTATCTCGACGCCGAACAACGCGACGAGCGCACGAAGCGCTCGCGCCGCGCGACCTTCATCAAATGGCTGCGCAAGGTGCACGGCTGGGTGGGCCTGTGGGGTGCGGCGCTCGGCCTGCTGTTCGGTGCAACGGGCTTCGTGCTCAACCATCGCGCCGAACCGCTGCGCATCTCTCCTGGCGCGCCGCAAGTCTCGACGGTGCAGATCGCCGTCCCCGACCCGGCCCCTGAAACGCCGCGCGAGATGGTGAAGTGGTTGCGCTCGCAACCGGATTTGAAGCTGCCGGCGCGCATGGGCCGCGTGCAGAAGGAGCCTGAGCACAACGTGGCCTGGGGCGATCGCACTGTCGTGCAACCCGAGCACTGGCAGATGACGTTCACGTCGCCCGGCGAGAGCGTGATGGTCGAGTACTGGGTGGACGACGACAAGCTCACGCTCAAGCGCAGCGACAACTCGCTTGTCTCGACGATTACCAACCTGCACAAGGGTACGGGCATGAGCGTGGGCTGGGTGCTGTTCATCGACAGCTTTGCCGGGGCGCTCATTCTGCTTTCGCTCACGGGCGTGCTGCTGTGGACCGAGCTGAACAAGCGCAAGACGGTGGGCGCCATGCTGTTGTTCGGTTCGATTGTCGCGGCGGTGTGCGTGGGGCTGGCGTAAGCCGTAACGTATGAACCAGACAACGGGCGCGAACGTCAAGGTTCGCGCCCGTTCTCCTTTTAGTCTTTCACGCCGCGCTTGCGCAGCAAATACGTGTCCATGATCCATCCGTTCGCCTCGCGCGCCTGTGCGCGCACGCGGACGATCTCGTCTTTCACGTCTTGCAGGCGGCCCGACATCAGGATCTCGTCGGGTGTGCCGACATAAGCGCCCCAATAGATATCGAGGTCCTCGCCCGCAAGCTGCGTATAGGCGTTTTGCGCGTCGAGCATGACCACCGTGCTTTCCACGTCCTGCGGAAAGCCGCTCTCCGCGAGTCGCCTGCCCGTCGTGATACTCACTGGCTTGCCGATGAAGTTAAGCGGCACGCGATGCTTCGCCGCAAGCGCCTGCATGCTGCTGATGCCCGGAATCACTTCGAAGTCGAACGCCAGCCTGCCATCGGCGAGAATGGCATCGAGAATGCGGATCGTGCTGTCGTAGAGCGACGGATCGCCCCAGACGAGAAACGCGCCGCACTGGCCGTCCGTCAATTCCTCCTCGATCAGGCGCTCGAATACGCGTTGCTTGTCGCGGTTGAGTTCGTCTACGGCGGCCTTGTAATCGAGGCCTTCGTCGCGGCGCCGCTCGGGGCTCGTCGCCTCGACGATGCGATAGTCGTGGTCCTTGATGAAGCGCGCGCAGATTTCCTTGCGCAGCGCGACGAGCTTGTCCTTGGCTGCGCCCTTGTCCATCACGAAGAACACGTCGGCGGCGTTGAGCGCTTCGATTGCCTGCACGGTCAGGTACTTCGGGTCGCCCGCGCCGATGCCGATGATAAGGATCTTTTTCACGTTGCAGTTCCGGTAGGGAGTCGTCGGTGCGGCGCAATGATAGCGCGAGTTCCGCGCGGTGCCGCGCCCGCCGGCAGGGGCAATTTTCTTCAATACGCCGGCATCGCGCGCGTCTACCCTCCACGCTTACTGATCGCCAATGGGCGTAGCGAGGAAACCGTGAGCACTGCCTTGTCGATGGCCGCCTTCGCGCTGGCCACTTCCATCACCCCTGGACCCGTCAATATCGTCGCGCTGAGCGCGGGCGCGCGCTACGGGCTGCGCGCGAGCCTGCGGCACGTGACCGGCGCGACCGTGGGCTTCACATTGCTGTTGCTGCTGATCGGCCTTGGCATGCACGAATTGCTGACGCGCTTGCCGTTTCTCACGCGTGCGCTCGAATGGGCGGGTGTGGCTTTTCTGCTGTACGTTGCGTACCGGCTCGCGACCGACGATGGCCGCATCGACTCGCCGAACGCGTCGCGCGGCCCCTCGCTGATGGTGGGCGCCACGATGCAATGGCTTAACCCCAAGGCGTGGCTCGCCTCGGTGGCGGGCATGGGCTTATATGTGGCTTCCTGCGAGAGTGCGCTGGTCTGGCAGTTCGCCGCGATCTATTTCGTCGTGTGCTACGTGTCGATTGCGTGCTGGGCGTGGGCGGGCGCGTCGCTGCGCCGGGCGTTGCGCGAACCCTCGCGCGTGCGCTTCGTGAATCGCGCGATGGCGTTGCTGCTTGCGGGCAGTGCGGTTTGGCTGGTGCTTGCCTGAATGCGCGGCGACCAGGTTAGCCGCCAGGTCAGCCGCGATACTGGCCGGGCGTTGCGGCGACGAACTGGCGGAACGCGCGCTGCAAATGGGCCTGATCGGCGAAACCGGCCTCGGCCGCGACGTCCGCAATGGCGTGCCCGCGGCGCAGTTGCGCGCGGCTGAACTCGATCCGGCGGTTTACGACATACGCATGCGGTGTCATGCCGTATTGCTCGCGAAACGCGCGTATCAGGTACGAGGGCGAAAGCTCGGCGGCGGCGCAAATCTCCTCGAGCTTGAGCGCGCGAGTGTAATTGCCGTCGATGAATTCCGCGGCGCGCGCAAGGCGCTCGTTCGGTTCGCGCGCGCTGGCCGGCGCAGGGTTGAGGGACTGCTGAAGCCTCGTGAAATAGGCTACGGCCGCGCATTCCTTGCGCAACGCCGACTCCTGCGGATCGACGAGCAGGTCATAGAGCGCGTTGAGCCCCTCGAACAAATCGCGCTCCCAGCTCAAGGTCTGTTCGAACGGGCGAAAGCCTTCATGCGCGCCGAAACCCAAATCGCGTTGCAGCTTCGCGAGCCATGCCGTGTCGAGATAGAACATGCGGTAGGCCCATGGCTCGTCCGCGGCTGGATTGCATGCGTGCACAACTTCCGGATTGATGACCACGACCGCGCCCGCACTGACGTGGGAGAGCGTACTCCCGTTCAGGTAGGTGCTGCGTCCGCCCGTGACCGCGCCGATCGAAAACGTGCTGTGCGCGTGACGGCCATAGCGGACCTTGCGTCCGTCTGCGATGGCGCGCACTTCGATGAACGGCAGGTCGGCGTCGCGCCAGAAGTGGGGTTGCGCGTCGGGCGTTGCGGTTGGCTGCATGAGAGACCCTGAAGTGATGCTGCGCGCATGATGCGACGCGAGCGTCCCATATTAGCGCAAGGCGAGAACGGCGGGGGACGTGATAGGCTTGCTCGGATCGCTCGAGTCATTCCCCGTTATTGCCAGGCACTGCACATGAACGAAACGAAGCCAACGAATGCGACGAATGCAACGATTCGCCCGTTGAACGAAGAGGACGCCGAGGCGTTTCAATCCATGCGTTTGCGCGCGGCGGAGAACGACCCGCAAGGCATCGCGTCGACGGTCCACGAGATCGCGCAACTGACCCGCGCACAAAATGAGGCGCGTATTCGTGTCACCGGCGAACAGATCGTTTTTGCGGCGTTCGACGGTGATGCGCTCGTCGGCATTGTTGGATTACTGCGCGAGGTGCGCCAAAAACTCGCTCACAAGGCGCTGATCTGGGGCGTGTTTGTCGATCCCGCGCGACGGGGAGGCGGGATCGCAAAGAAGTTGATGGAAAGCGCGGTCAATCATGCGCGCTCGATCGGCGTGCTGCAGGTCCAGCTCGTCGTGAGCGCGCAGAACCCCCGCGCCCAGGCGCTCTACCGCTCGTGCGGCTTCGTGCGCTATGGCGTCGAGCCGCGCGGCCTGTGCGTGAACGGCGAGTACATCGACGACGAACTGATGGTCCTCTTCCTCGACGATCCCGCCGTGCCTGATTGAACCGCTTCGATCCTCGCGCCGGGCGGCGCGGTCACGGCGCCACGAACGCCGGCCCGTGCGGCCGCAGCCGGATGCCCGGCTTCAGGCGCCGCCAGGGCAGGTCAGCAGGGTCGGCGGTCATGGGGCCGGGGGCCTTCGCCACCAGCACCGCGTGTGCGATCGGCTCGAAGTCCGCGCGGAAATGCACCGAGCTCTTGTTCACGAGAATCTTCATGCGTTCGGGCTCGATCCCGGCCACGCGGTACAGATTGCGGTCCAGCATCTGCGCCTTCGTCGAACTCACGGCCACATGCACGCCGCCAATGCGCAGGCACGCCACCGGCCCAAGCTCCACCTGCATGCCGTGCATCATCGGGCCGTCGTAGCGGCAACTGCCCTCCGAAAGCGCAATCACCTCGAAGCGGCCCGTGAACGGCTCGTCGCCAGGCGTGCCGCTTTCGCCGCCCAGCGTGAGGTCGAGTGTCGCGCCCACGCCCACAACATGCGCGCGCGCCGCCGCCTCTGGGTCGAAGAACAGGCCGAGCGCGGCGTCCTGTGCGTTCGCCTCCACGAGTGCCCGCAGCATGCCAGCCGTGTTCGAGTCGGCGCCGGCGCCGGGGTTGTCCTGCGTGTCCGCGATCACCACGGGGCCCTGCGCCCGTGGGTCGGCGGCGAGGCGAAGCGCTTCGCTTACAGCGTCGTCGGGTGCGAGGAACGGCACTTGCCAGCGCGCCTCGTCGCGCAGCATGCGATCGTAGAGTTGCGCGACCGCGGCTTCCACCGCGTTCGCCTCGTCGCCGTGGCCCCAGATCACCGGGCCGCACTCGGGAAAGTCGGCGGCCGGAAAGCCCGGCGCGAACGAGAGCGAGTGCACCGCGCCGCGTTCGAGCTCGCCCAGCAGCGCATACATCGAGCGCGAGGGTTCGAGCAGCGTGCACATGCCGTTGATCGGAATGAGAAAGGGCAGGCGGCGCGCGGCTTTTGCGAAAGGCTTCGCGCGTTCGAACAGCGCTTGCAGCAGCGTCGCCGCGCGCTCGCCAGTGGCGGCCATGTCGACGTGCGGGTAGGTGCGATAGGCGACCAGCGCGTCGGCGTTCGAAAGCATTTGCTCCGTTATGTTCGCATGCAGGTCGAGCGAGGCCACCACCGGAAGCCTGGGGCCCACCGCGCGGCGCACCCGGGCGAGCAGTTCGCCTTCGCCGTCGTCGAAGGCTTCGCTCACCATCGCGCCGTGCAGGTCGAGGTAGACCGCGTCGAAGCCGCCGCGCTGCACGGCCGCGACGATCTCGCCGGCAATGCGCTCGTAGGCGTCGGCGCTCACGTGCGCGGAAGGGCTCGCGCCAGCCCACACCACGGGCACGAGACGCCAGTTCGCGGCTTCGGCTGCGCGGATGAAACCGCCAATCGGCAAGTTCACGTCACGCAGCGCGAGGAGCGCGTCGCCGCGCGGCAAGGCAGGATGGCCTTCGCCGCGCTCGAAATTCGCATACGTCGCCCTTGAGGGTGCGAAGGTGTTGGTCTCGTGCTGAAAGCCGGCAATCAGGACGGTGCGCGGCGCTTGTGGTGGTTGGGTCGTTGCAGTGCTGGTCGACAAGTGTCGTCTCCGTTTGGCACACGCGCGCGTGGGTGCGTGCGGTTGGCGCACCCGGGGCGCTCAGGCCCAAGGTGTGTTCGAGAAGCAGGCGGGTCGCGGGCGGCGGCGTGCCGCCCACAGGTCGCTCAGGGCTGGTTCGCCGTGGCGAATGCGTCGCTGCTCGCGTTGCGCGGCGATGCATGGCTACGCGGCACGCGGATCGCCATCAGCAGGCCCGCGCCGATCACGAGCAGCGCCACCATTACGTAGAGCCCCGCGTGCAGCGAGCCGGTCGCGGACGTCGCGAAGCCGATGATCGTCGGGCTCAGGAAGCCGCCCAGCAGGCCGATCGTGTTGATGAGCGCGATGCCGCCCGCGGCCACGTCGCCTTTCAGGTACTCCGAAGGAATCGCCCAGAACACGGTATAGGCGGCCCACATCATGAGCGTCGCGATCGTCATGAAGAGCAGCGAGGCGACGAGGTTGCCGCCCGCCATCGTCGCGATGGCGAGGCTCACGCCGCCTGCAAGCGCGGGTAGCGCGCTGTGCCAGCGGCGCTCGCCACGGCGGTCGGAGCTGCGGCCCACGATCACCATGCCGATCACGGCGGCGAGATAGGGGATCATCGAGTAAAGGCCGATACGCATCGTGTCGGTCACGCCGTCGGCCTTGAGGATACTCGGTAGCCAGAAGTTGACGGCATAGATCCCGCAGATCACGCAGAAGTAGGCCGCGGCCATCAGGTAGATGCGCGGGTCGGCGGCCACGCTGGCGAACGATTGATGCCCTGTGTGGGCCGGCGCGTGCACCTGCGTTTGCAGCATCGCGCGTTCTTCCGGCGAGAGCCAGCGTGCGGTATCGGGACGGTCGGCCAGCACGAACCACGCGAGCACGCCCAGCACGACGCACGGCAGCCCTTCGATGAGGAACATCCACTGCCAGCCCGCCAGACCGAGCGTGCCGTGGAACGCCGTCATGGCCCACCCCGATAGCGGGCCGCCCACCACGCCCGAAAGCGGCCCTGCCGTCATCACGATGGCGATGGCGCGCGCCATGCGCGCCTCGCCGTACCAGTACGTCAGATAGAAGATCATGCCCGGCGCGAAGCCCGCTTCGAATACGCCCAGCAGAAAGCGCAGGCCGTAGAAGGTGGGGACGTCGCGCACGAACATCATCGCGGCCGAGGTGAGGCCCCATAGCACGAGAATGCGCGCGATCGTGCGGCGCGCGCCGATCTTCGGCAGCAGCAGGTTGCTCGGTATTTCGAAGAGCACGTAACCGAGAAAGAAGATGCCGGCGCCGAGGCCGTACACGGCGTCGGAAAGCCCGAGGTCGCTCTGCATCTGCAGCTTTGCGAAGCCGATGTTGAGCCGGTCGAGACAGGCGAACAGATAGCAGATCAACAGAAACGGCAGGATGCGCCAGTTCAGGCGGCCGTACAGGGACGCAAGGGCGGCCTCGCGGGGGGCGGCCGGTTTCGTGGGGGCGGTGGACACGGACAGACTCCTTTGAGTTGGACTGTGGGCTGCCTTGCTGGGGTGCGTGCGGCTGGGTAATGCGGCCAGATCATCGTCGGCAGTCAATAAAATGCAAGCAAGAGCAACCGAAGTTACGTAAAGTTGCCTTTTGGGCAACGCTAGAACGAGGGGTAAGGACGACGCCATGCGGGAGATCAACCAGCGCCGCCTGCGCTACTTTCATGAAGTGCTCACGCAGGGCTCGATCCGGGGCGCCGCGGACAACCTGAACACGGCGGCCTCCGTCATCACGAGGCAGATCCGCTTGCTCGAAGAGGAGATCGGCGCGCCGCTGTTCGAGCGTCGCGCGCGCGGCGTCGTGCCTACCGAGGCTGCGCAGCATCTCGTGGAGTACTGGCGCGGCTGCCAGGCGCAGCAGGAGCAGTTCGAGCGGCATCTCCAGGCCTTGCAGGGACTGCAGCAGGGGCAGGTCCGCATCGCGACGAGCGAAGGCTACGTGGACGGCCTGATGGACGAGGTGCTCACGGCGTTCTGCGAGCGCTATCCGCGGCTCGACGTCGGCGTCGACGTGCTGCCAGTCAATGACGTGGTCGGCGATGTGGTGGAGGGGCGCGCGCATATCGGGCTCGCCTACAACCCGCCGGCGCATCCGCATATCGAATACTGCGCGAGCGCGCCACAACCCGTCGTGGTGCTGGCGAATCCGGCGCATGCGCTCGCGCGGCGCACCCAGCCCGTTCGCGTGGAGGACCTGGCGCGCTATCCGCTCGCGGTGATGCCGCCGAGCTATGGGCTCGGGCAGATCGTGCAGATGCTCGCCTATGCCGACAACGTGCACCTGAACGCCACGCTTACCACCAACTCGCTCACGGTGCTCAAGCACTTCGCAAAGAAGGGCGACGGCATCACGCTCATGGGGCCCTTTGCGGCCATGAACGAAATCGGCTCGGGCGAACTCGTTGCGCTGCCGGTCGCGCACCCGCTCTTTCAATCTGCGAAGGCGCGCATGCTGGTGCGTGCGGGGCGGCCTTTATCCGCGGCCGCGCAAGAACTGCTGCAATGGATGATGGCGAGCCTCAGCGCATTTCGCGAACGCGTGTGAGTGGCGCGTCACGCGGCATGTCACGCACGGCGCGATCGGCCGAATTATGCGTAAGTCATCATTTCGTCATACCTAAGCGTCGATAATCCACCGCGAATAAATTGGCCAACGTGTCCCGAGCCGCGCAACCATAGCGCGGCCGGCGCGACGTAGGCCCGGGGATTTCGACATGACCATTCGTCACCGCATCACGCTACTCATCGTCCTGATGTTCGTCGCGTTGTCCGCCATCGGCGGCTACGCGGCCTGGCAGGCCCGCCGCAGCGCCACCGACGTTCGCCTGGTTACCCAGGGCGTCGTGCCGAGCGCCCTCGCATCATCCGACCTCGTGGCGCTCGTGAAAGACGTGCAGCTCGCCACCATGACGCTCGTCTACGCACCCGACGCCACGGTTGCCTCGCTCGCGCAGAACGAACTCAAGGACAAGGAAGCCGCGCTGCGCGCCGCGCTCGACGTGCAGCGCAAGGCGGCTGCGAGCCACGCGCAGGAAGGCCTCGTCTCGCAGGCGCAGGAAAGCCTCGCGAACTACTTCTCCGCGATCGACGACACCGCGAAGATGAAGGCGAGCGGCAAGAACGAACTCGCGCAGGCCTATCTTTTCGCGAACGTCGCGCAGTATCGCGACGAACTCGAAGGCATCGTCACGACGATGCGCGTGGAAAAGAACCGCCAGAAGGATGAAGCGATCCGCACGCTCAACAGCGCGCTCGACACCACGACGAGCGCAATCGCCGGCGTGACGGGCGGCGCGATTGTGCTGCTTACGCTGATCGGCGCGTTGCTGTACCGCCAGATCACGCGCCCGCTCTCGCGCATGCAGGCCATGATGAGCGAGATCGCGTCGAGCCAGGACTTCACGCGCCGCGTGCCCGTGGGCCGCATGGACGAAATCGGTCATTCGATCGTCGCCTTCAACGGCATGATCGAGAAGATCCAGCACAGCTCCGCGCAGCTCAAACGCAAGACCGCCGACATTCAGGCGATGCTGCAGAACATGCAGCAGGGCATTCTCACGGTGGTCGAAGGCGCGACGATTCACAACGAATATTCGGCGTATCTGGAGGCAATCTTCGAAACGAACGAGATTGCGGGCCGCTCGCTCATGGACCTCGTGTTCTCGCATACGGATCTCGACGCCGACACGCTTTCGCAGATCGACGCCGCCGTGCACGCATGTCTTGGCGAAGACGACGTGAACTTCGCGTTCAACCAGCATCTGCTCGTGAATGAAATCACCCGCACGCTGCCCGATGGCCGCGCGAAGGTGCTCGACTTGAGCTGGTCGGCGATCACCGACGAAAACGACGTGGTCGTGCGCCTCATGCTGTGCGTGCGCGACGTGACGGAACTGCGCGAACTCGCGGCCGAAGCCGGCGAACAAAAGCGCCGCCTCGAAATGATCGGCGAAATTCTCGCGGTGAGCGAGGAGAAGTTCCAGCATTTCGTCGACAGCTCGACCAGCTTCATTCACGAAAACGAGCACATCATTCGCCAGCACGACTGCGCGGATACGGGCGCGATTGCCGCGCTGTTCCGCAACATGCACACGATCAAGGGCAACGCGCGCACGTACAGCCTGCAGCATCTCACGGGCGTGGTGCACGAGGTCGAGCAGCGCTACGACGCGCTGCGCCGCGAAGATACGAGCCACACGTGGGACCAGCAGGCGCTGATCGCCGATCTGGAGCGTGTGAAGTCGGCGCTCGAGCACTATTCGAACATCAACGAGGTGAGCCTTGGGCGCGGCACGCGTGCGGCCGGCGCGCCGGGCCTCACCGTCACGCGCGAAGCGATCGAGCAGACGCTGCGCATCGTCGATCGCACCGACGACAACGACCTGCCCGCACTTCGCGCGATGCGCGCCGAACTGCGCGCCACGCTGCGCACGATCGGCACCGAGCGAGTGGCCGATGCGCTCGCGGGCGTGACCGGTTCGCTGCCCTCGCTCGCTCAGGAACTCGGCAAGGTCGAACCGGTGGTGAAGATCGAGGACAACGGCTATCGCCTGCGCAGCGAGGCTGCCGGCACGGTGAAGAACGTATTCATGCACCTGCTGCGCAACTCGCTCGACCACGGCATTGAAATGCCGGCGCAACGCCGCGCGGTTGGCAAGGACGAGCCGGGCCACATCGATATCGACGTGAACGTGCAGAACGGCGCGCTGCACATGACGCTCGCCGACGACGGCCGCGGCCTCGCGCTCGCGCGCATTCGCAGCATTGCGGTGGAGCGCGGCTGGCTTCAGGCGTACGAAGCGGTGAGCGACGAGGCAATCGCGGCGTTCATTTTCCGCCCCGGCTTTTCGACGGCCACGAACGTGACCGAAGTCTCGGGCCGTGGCGTGGGCATGGACGCGGTGCGCGATTTCCTCGAACGCGAGGGCGGTGCAATCGAACTGCGTTTCACCGACGAGCGCGCGGGCAGCGATTACCGGCATTTCCAGACCGTCGTGCGTTTGCCGCAGCAGTGGGCAGTGAAGATGGCGGATGCATCGCAAGCAAAGCAAGAGGAAGCGCTGGCGGGTTAGCGCATGGCGGGGGTGGCAGTGGTCTTACCGTATTTGATTGAAGGCGCGGCTATCGTTGCGCTGGCGGCCGGCGTGGTCGCGGTGTGGCACAAGCGCGCGCAAATGCTGGCGGCGAACGCGGCGCGTGCGCAGGAAGCGGCGCACGCGGGTGCGCTTGCACAGGCGCAAGCGCACCACACGGCTCAGCAGGAAGACGCGGCGCGTGAACACGCCGACTTGACCGCGCAGATCGAGTCGTTGCGCGCGGAACTCGCACAGCGCCGCTCCGTGGCCGACGCACTCGAAGCGGCGCTCGCCAGCGAGCGCGCGCAGCGTGACGACGCGATGCAGCACGCGGCGCGTATTGCGAGCGAGGCCTCGCGCCTGAAGCTCATGTCGTCGACGTTCGAGCGCTGGCACGAGCAGATGATCTCGCTGATGGCGCAGAACAACGACATGCACAAGAAGAACCAGGAGCTGTCGTCGATCGTGAGCCATGTGCTCATCGTCTCGCTCAACGCTTCGATCGAAGCGGCGCGCGCGGGCGCGGCCGGGCGCGGCTTCTCGATCGTGGCGGGCGAGGTGCGCTCGCTCGCCACGCGCTCGCAGGAACTGTCGAAGAGCTATCGCGACAGCCTGAACCGCAACGACCTGATCACGGCCGCGACGTTCCAGGACATCCAGGCGGGCGGCAAGATGATCGCCGCGACGCTCGCGAGCGTGGAAGCTTCGTCGCAACAGTTGCATCACCAGCTTGAAGCGACGCGCGCCGGGGCGCACGCATGATCGGCACGCACGCGAAGGACAGCATCGAGCGGATTTTTTTCGCGGCTGCGCGCATGCGTCTCGTGACCGACGCCCAGCACAGCTGCGAAATCGAGCCTCGCGTGGGTGAGGCGCCCCAAGGCGAGCACCTGGTCGTCCTGACGATTTCGTCGATGCAGTTTCGCCTGCTCTTGCTCCTGCACTTCGAAGACGACGAGTGCACGCAGCGCTATTACGTCGGCGATGCCGCACGCGGGCTCACCGAATGCTTCATGGAGTTCGGCAACCTGTGCTGCGGGGCGATGAACCAGCAACTGGTCGAGCATTTTCCCGACCTCGGCATGTCCACGCCCTATGCGCTCAGCAGCGGCTGCCTGCCGTATCTGCGCGAATTGAAGCCGGATTACGTGCAGTCGTACGCGCTCACGATCGATCACGACGTGCGGCTCGGCGCCACGCTGTGCGTATGCACGCAGGCGCCGCTCGATTTCGTGGCGAGCACCGCCGCCGTTGAAGCGCGCGACAGCGCGGGTGAACTCGAATTGTTTTGAAGGCAGAGAAAGGAACCATGAACGCGAACAAGCCAGTCAGCAAGCTGTTGCTGCTGGAAAGCGATACGGCGCGTGCCGAGGCGATTGCGCAAACGGCAGCGGGGCACGATTGCGTGTGCGTACCGGTGCGGCGCGAAGCGCTCTCGGCGGCGCTGAAGACGCACTACGATCTGGGCGGCGTGCTGCTCGGCGAGGACTTCGGCGGCACGTTCGAAGCGGCAGCGGCGGTGGCCGTCGCGCTCCAGGCCGAGCGCCCCGAACTGCCGGTCATGTTGCGGCGCGCAGCAAACGCGCACAGCGATGCGTTGCCCGAACCATTGCGCCGCTTGCCGCGCGCAAGCTGGTACGAAAGCGCGCCGGAAACGCTGGTCGCGGCGCTCGAAGCGCACGTGTTCTCGCACGACTACCCGGACCCGCTCGTGGACGGCATCACCGACATGACGCTCGGGCGCCTGCGCGGCCTGTTTCCAGACCTCGAAGTGAACTGGGACACGCCGAGCATCGTGCGCGACCGCATCATCTTCGGCGAAGTGCTGACGCTGATTCCGATCGAGACGGCATGGTGCCGCGGCTGGCTCCTGATGCAGACCGAAGAGACGCCGCTGATCGAACTGCTGCCGCCGCGCGCGGGCCGCGACGAAGCGAGCGACTTCCGCGACGTGAACGGCGTGCTCGCCGAACTCACGAATCTCGTGTGGGGGGCGTTTCGCAACCGCTATCTGGGCAACGCGCGCGCTGCCGACGAAGCAGGCTGGGGCCGCGCGCAGGTGCAGGTGCCGCTGCTCATCAATCACCGGCGGCGCTATTTGTCGTTTGGCTCCGACAATCCGCAGTTGTGCATCAAGTACCGGCTCACGTGCCCGAATACGGGCCGCGAAGTGGTGATAGACCAACGCTTCGTGTTCAGCCTCGGCTGGTCGCGCGAAGGGTTTGACGAGACGGCTGCGCAGGCCGCGGCTGCCGCTGTTGAAGAGCAGGCCAGCGGCGAACTCGAATTATTTTGATCAAAGACGCGCCATACGCGGCGCGAAGGAGATGAACAGCATGGCAAAGATTCTGGTGGTGGACGATTCGAGCACGGTGCGCGACGAAGTGGCCGGCTTTCTGCGCAAAAACGGCCTCGACGTGGACACGGCGGTGGACGGCAAGGACGGCCTCGCGAAGCTGCGCTCGAACCCGGGCGTGAAGCTCGTGGTGAGCGACGTGAACATGCCGAACATGGACGGCCTCACGATGGTCGAGAAAATTCGTAGCGAACTGGCGAATACGGCCGTGAACGTGGTGATGCTGACCACGGAAAGCAGCCCCGCGATGAAGGAGCGCGGCAAGGTGGCGGGCGTGCGCGGCTGGATCGTGAAGCCTTTCAAGGGTGAAGCGGTGCTGGAAACGTTCCGTAAGCTGGCTAACTGATTTCTTGCGGCGCTGCATTTCACGGCATTACATTCCCTAACAGCGGCGGCGCATTTTGCCGAGCGCAAAGCCGCGAATGTTACGGCGTTAAAAACCCCAATACATTACCCATTGTTGCTGCCTGGTCGCGCTGCTCTAATCCGCCGTCCCCTATGTACGGAGCGGTCGGAAGATGGGCGAATCGCAGGCGATCGCAAGCTTGGCTGTTCCGTTGTGGGCGCAGCGCGCGCTAGGCGCGCCGCCGCTCTCACTGGAACGTCAGTGGCAACTCTCGCAAAGTGGCAACGAAGTGTATCGCGCGCGCATGCCGGATGGCAGTTCTCGCGTACTGCGAATCAGCGCGCATGCGCGGGCATTCGTGCACACGGGCGAGAATCTCGGCGTGCTGCGCGAACTGGGTTTGCCCGTGCAGACGGTGCTTGCGCAAGGGGCGACGCCCAAAGGTGCGGCCTTTATCGTGCTTGACTGGCTGCCTGGGCGCGACCTTTATTACGTATTGCCGGAACTGAGCGGCGCACAGGCGGCTCGGATCGCCGCGACCGTGACAGATTTCCAGCACCGCGTTGCCGCGCGCGAGACGCCGGCGAATGGCGGGTTCGGTTGGGTCTCGCGCTTCGGCGCACACCGCAATCACACGCGCTGGACCGATATCTTTGGCCAGCCCGCGCCGCACCAGGTTCACGTCGAGATGCGCGAGCGCCCCGACGCCACGCCGCTCGACCGTTGCCGCGGGCGCCTCGGGCTGTTGCGCGCCTCGCTCGAAGACTATTTCGCCGCGCTCGCGCCGGTCTGCTTTCTGCACGATCTGACAATCAAGAACATCCTTGTTCAGGATGGCGAAATAAGCGGCCTGATTGATTTCGATTCCGTTTGCTATGGCGACCCGCTGATGGTCCTTGGCGTCACGCTGGCTCATCTTGAAGCCGACGTAGGCGAGGCGGGGCGGGCCTATGGCGAGGCGCTGCTGCACTGCTGGATGCCGCAGGGTGTGCAGATGCGCGCAACGTTCTTCTATGCCTCGCTTTGGGCTACGGGCTTTCTCTCCATCGCGCATGATGCGGGCGATGCCGAGCGGGTCCAGGCGCTCGTGCCGGTCGTCGAGCGGCTCCTTGCGATGGCCGAAGGAGCCGCCTAGGGCGGTCTTTCAGGCTGCCGCGAGTTCAGCGTCGGCCGATGCCGATACGTCCACCTTCGCCGGGCTCAGCAGCACCGGAATCGACTTCGAAGTCGGCGTGCCCGCGCCGTCGGCGATAGAAGAGAGCGGCACGAGCGGATTGGTCTCGGGATAGTACGCGCCGAGGCAGCCGCGCGGAATGTCGTATTCCACGAGCATGAAGTCTTCGACGTGGCGCTCCACGCCGTCGTCCCACACGCTCGTGATGTCCACGTGCTGGCCTGGCTCGAAGCCGAGCATCGCCATGTCCTCGCGGTTCGCGAACAGCACGCGGCGCAGGCCATACACGCCGCGATAACGGTCGTCGAGACCATAGATCGTCGTGTTGTACTGATCGTGAGAGCGCGTGGTCATGAGCGTCATGAGCCGCGAACCATGCTCGGCGCGCGCGCGGTGGATGGGCGTATCGAGTGCGATGGCGTGCACGACGAACTGCGCCTTGTTGCTAGGCGTTTTCCATACGCGGTCGCGCGAGGCCACCCCCAGGTGGAAGCCGCCCGGGTGTTTCAGGCGCTCGTTGTAGTTCTCGAAGCCGTCGAAGACCTGCTCGATGCCGTCGCGGATCTTCGCGTAGTCGGCGGCGAGGTCGAGCCAGTCCACCTTGTCGCTGCCGAGCGTGGCGTGCGCCATGCGCGCGACGATGGCGATTTCCGAAAGCAGGTTCGTCGAAGCGGGGCGGTTCATGCCGTACGAGATGTGCACCATGCTCATCGAGTCCTCGACGCTCACGCCTTGCGGCACGCCGTTTTGCAGGTCGATCTCGGTGCGGCCGAGCGTGGGCAGAATGAGCGCGTCGTGGCCGTGCACCAGATGGCTGCGGTTGAGCTTCGTGGTCACATGCACCGTGAGTGCGCACGCGCGCATTGCTTCCCATGTGCGCGGCGTGTCGGGCGTGGCAATCGAAAAATTGCCGCCAAGACCGATGAACACCTTCACGTGGCCTTCGAGCATCGCGTGGATGGTTTCGACAACGTCATAGCCGTGCTCGCGCGGCGGCTCGAAGTCATAGGCCTTGCCGAGGCGGTCGAGAAACGCCTGCGTGGGCTTTTCCTCGATGCCGACCGTGCGGTCGCCCTGCACGTTCGAATGGCCGCGCACGGGGCACAGGCCCGCGCCACGGCGGCCAATATTCCCGCGCATCATCATGAGGTTCGAAAGCAACTGGATCGTCGCCACCGAGTTCTTGTGCTGCGTGAGGCCCATGCCCCACGTCGAGATCACGGCCCGGCCCTTTACATAGATATCGGCGAGCTTGAGCACTTCTTCGATCGGCACACCCGCTTCGGCCAAGATCGTGTCCCAAGATTCCGCGCGCAAGTCGGCGGCAAAGGCGTCGAAGCCAACCGTATGCTCGGCAATGAAATCGGCGTCGAGCACGCGTTCGGTGCCGTTCACCAGCGCTTCGTCGTCGAGTTCGATCACGCGCTTGGCCACGCCCTTGATGAGCGCGAAGTCGCCGCCCACGCGCGGGCGGATGAACACGGAGCTGATCTGCACGCCCTTGGGCGAGAGCATGTCGAGCGTGTGCTGCGGGCTCGCGAAGCGCTCCAGCCCGCGCTCTTTCAACGGATTGATCGAGACGATGGTCGCGCCGCGCTTCGCGCATTCGCGCAGCTCGCCGAGCATGCGCGGATGGTTCGTCGCGGGGTTCTGGCCGAAGATGAGCAGCGTGTCGGCGTGCTCGAAGTCGTCGAGCGTGACCGTGCCCTTGCCGATGCCGACCGTGCCCGGCAGGCCGCGGCTCGTGGCCTCGTGGCACATGTTCGAGCAGTCGGGGAAGTTGTTCGTGCCGTACATGCGCACGAACAGCTGGTAGAGGAACGCGGCCTCGTTGCTCGCGCGACCCGAGGTGTAGAACGCGGCGCGGTTCGGGTCGTCAAGCGCGTTCAGGTGCTTCGCGATCAGCTTGAACGCGTCGTTCCACTCGATCGGCACGTAACGGTCCTGCAGCGCGTCGTAGACGAGCGGGTCGGTCAGGCGGCCATGCTGCTCAAGCTCATAGTCCGATTGCGCCATCAACTCGCTAACGGTGTGCTCCTGGAAGAACTGGGGCGTCACGCGCTTGCTGGTCGCCTCCGCCGCCACCGCCTTCACGCCGTTTTCGCAGAATTCGAACGTGGACGCGTGCTCGCGATCGGGCCATGCGCAACCGGGGCAGTCGAAGCCGTCGGGCTGGTTCTGCTTGAGCAGCGTGCGGTAATTGCCGCCCGTCACCTTCTCCTTGATGAGGTTGATGGCGACCTGCTTGAGCGCGCCCCAGCCAGCGGCGGGGTGGTGATACGGCTCGATGCGACCTTGCGGCTTCTTCATGATGCGGTTGGCTTTTCGGTTTCGAGGGCGGTCTGCCCGATGACTCAAGGCTACTGTGTTCCTGTGCCCCCGGAGATCACAGAAAAACCGAAAAGCAAGGGGTACAGTTGCGGCGTTTTGTCATAGACTTGCCGGGATCGGCCGCGCGCGTGGCCAGACTCCCTTCCGCCAGCCTGGACCTAACCTGAACGTGACCCGCTACGAGCAACTCGCCGACGATATCGAAGCCGCCGTGCGCCGCGGCGTGTTCGGCCCCGGCGAGCGCATTCTTTCCGTGCGCCGCGCGAGCCAGCAGCACGGCGTGAGCATCAAGACCGTGCTGCGCGCCTATGCGCTGCTGGAAAGCCGCAGCGTGATCGAGTCGCGGCCGCAATCGGGGTATTTCGTGCGCGCGCGCGTGGGCGCGCCGCAAGGGCGCGGCGCGGCGGGCGCACAAGGCTCACAGGAGAAAAACGCGCTGTCTGCGGGCAAACCGCGCCGTGCGAGCGCGCCCAGGCAACCCGTGCCCGCCAACGTGGACGTGAGCCGGCTCGTGCTCTCCACGCTGCGCAGCATCGGCGCGCAGGATGCCGTGCCGCTCGGCTCGCCGTACCCCGACCCCGCGCTGTTCCCCTGGCGGCGCATCAACCAGTACGCCAATGCCATCGCGCGCCGCCACGCGAGCTGGAACCTCATCGACGACCTGCCGCCCGGCAATCCCGAGCTGATCCGCCAGATCGCGCGGCGCTATGCCGAAAACGGCGTGAGCGTCGATCCCGAGGAAATCGTCATTACCGTGGGCGCGACCGAGGCGATCAACCTGAGTCTGCAGGCGGTGGCGAGGCCCGGCGACACGGTGGCCGTCGAATCGCCCACCTACTACGCGATGCTGCACGCCATCGAGCGCCTGGGCATGCGCGCGATCGAAGTGAGCACGCACGCCGATACCGGCATCGACCTCGACGCGCTGGAGCGCGTGCTCGCGCGCCAGAAGGTGGCGGCCTGCATGGTGATGCCGAACTTCCAGAATCCGCTCGGCTTTCGCATGCCCGACGCGAACAAGGCGCGGCTCGTGGCGCTTGCCGAAGCGCACGATTTGCCCGTGATCGAGAACGACGTCTATCAGGAGCTGTACTTCGGGCAAACGCGGCCTTCCACGCTCAAGCAGTTCGACACGCGCGGCCTGGTGCTGCATTGCGCCTCGTTTTCGAAGAGCCTGTCGGCCTCGTACCGCATTGGCTGGGCGCTGCCGGGGCGCTACCGCGCGCAGGTCGAAAAGCTCAAGTTCCTCAACACGCTCACGACCCCCTCGGTTCCCCAGGTGGCGCTGGCCGACTACTTGCGCCACGATGGCTACGACCGGCACCTGCGCCGCGTGCGGCGCTTTTACCGGCAACAGGCGCGGCTCATGCGGGCGATGGTGGAGCGCTTCTTTCCGGCGGGCACGCGCACCTCGGAGCCGCAAGGCGGCTACGTGCTGTGGGTGGAACTGCCGCCGCGCGTCGATTCGATGCGGCTTTATCAGGCGGCGCTCGCGCAAGGCATTACCATCGGGCCTGGCTACATGTTCTCGATGCGCAACGAGTATCACCACTACATCCGGCTGAACTACAGCTACCCATGGAACGCGCAGACCGAAGCCGCGCTGAAGACGCTAGGCGAAATGGCCGCGAAGATGGCATGAGGAGACAGACGATGAACGCAGACGAAGAGCGCGAAGACACCGACGCAGACGAGGCGGGCGTCGACCCGGTGCTGATTGCCGTGCTCGAGCAGTTGTGGCGCGCCGAGTGCGAGAAACACGGCCAGCCTGAGCGCCAGGGCCGCGCGTGGTCGCTCGCGAAACTCTCGAAGCAGGCCGGCGTGCCGATGAGCGGATTGCGCAGACAATTGACGGCGCTCGTGGACAGCGGCCTCGTGGTGACGACGCAGGCCGAAGATGGGACCGGCACGGCGAGTTTGTCCGATGAGGGACGCGCGTTTTGCGCGGAGGTGTTCGGCGAGGGCGAAGCGTAGCGCCAGCCGTTGGCATGCGCGAATGGCCCGCGTTTGCCGGTGTTAAGCTACGCCAACGTCATCCACCTCACGACCATGGACTATATCGACAGCCTGCGGATCTTCCGCTCCGTCGTCGAGGCGCGCAGCTTCACGCGCGCCGCGGACATGCACAGCCTCACCACGCCCGTCGTTTCGCGCGCCATCGCGCGCCTCGAAAAGCGCCTTGGCAGCCGGCTCTTTCATCGCAGCACGCGCGCGGTGTCGCTTACCGAGGCGGCCGAGCGCTTTTACGAAGGCTGCTGCCGCGTGCTCGACGACCTCGACGCGCTGGAGGCCGACGCCACCGTGCAAACGCGCGAAGCGAATGGCGTGCTGCGCCTGGTCGCGCACACGACGGCCACCGTCAATCGCCTCGTGCCGCTCATCGCCAGCTTCAAGCGCGCGCATCCCAAGGTGACGCTCGACGTGATCCTCACCGAGCGCCCCGTCGATCTCATCGCGGACGGCTACGATCTCGGCCTCGTGCTGCCGTTCATGCTCAACAACGAATCGACCGTCACGCGGCTGCTGGAGCGCATACCGCTTGCGCTCGTCACGACGCCCGCGTATCTCGAAGCGCACGGCACGCCGAAGCATCCCGCCGACCTCGCCGACCATCTGTTCGTGCCGATGCCGCCCTCCATGCGCAAGCCCACGATCGTGTTTCGCGTAGGCGACGAGGAAGTCGTCGTGCCGCTGCATCATGAAATCGCCTCGAACAACCCCGAGTTCAACCGCGAGATGGTGCTGGAAGGGTTCGGCATCGGCATCCTTCCCACCGCGCTCGTGAGGGAGGAGCTTGCGGCGGGCACGCTCGTGACGGTGCTCGACGCGTTTCCGATCGTCGACATGCAGATCGAGATCCGCCTCGCCTACACCACGCGCACGCTGCTGCCGGCAAAGGTGCGCGCGTTCATCGACCACGCCACGGCATTTTTCGACGACGTGGCGCAAGAAGCGCCCGCCGAGGCGAAGGCAATCTGAAAGCTTCGCCGCGATTGTTGTCGCCGCGACCATAATGTGCTGCCGCGCGTAAGGCTTGTTCGGGGCGCGATTGGCGACTACGCTGTGCATATGCACATCTATCAGTCACCCGAGCACGACGACTGCTTTGCCGTACGCCAGGCCGCGCGGCATCTGTCGCAGCTTTACGAGCGGCACCTGAGCGCGGCGGGGCTCACGCCCACGCAGTTCAGCATACTCGGCGCGCTCGGCCGGGCGTCGAGCCTCACGATGGCGGAACTCGGCCGCTCGATGGTGATGGAGCGCACCACGCTCGTGCGGGCCTTGCGGCCGCTCTTGCGCGGCGCGCTCGTGGCCGATGCGCCGGACCTGGGCGAGCGCCGCCGCCGGCTCGCGCTTACGCAAGCGGGCCGTTCGCGGCTCGACGCGGCGCATGAACACTGGCGCGCCGCGCAGGACGAATTCGAGCGCCGCTTTGGCGCACAACGCGCCGCGTGGCTGCGGCGCGAGCTGTTTCGCATCACACGGGCTGTTTAACGTTGCAGCGGGTTTGCGGGTTGCGTCGCGTTTCTTCATACCGCGGCGTTTTTCTTATCTTCAGTAGTGTATATGCACAGGTAAACGTCATGTCGAGTCCTTCCACTTCCGTTGTAGTCGAGCCGGCGCAGACGAGAGAGCGTGCGCGCCTCTCGCGCATGCGTCTCGCGCTAGGCGCGGTCGCGCTCGTGCTGGCGGCCGCCGCCGGCTACTGGTTCTTTGTGCTGCGTTTCGTCGAGACCACCGACGACGCCTACGTGGGCGGCAACGTCACCGTGATGGCGCCGCGTGTGAGCGGTTTCGTCGCGGACATTCCCGTGCAGGACAACCAGCGCGTGCACGCGGGCCAGGTGCTGCTGCGCCTCGACTCGCGCGACTACGACGCGAAGCTCGCCCAGGCCAACGCGGAGCTGGGGAGCGCGCGCGCCGCAGTCGCCGAACTGCAGGCGAAGCGCACGTTGCAGGAAGCGGTGATCAACCAGCATCAGGCCGAAGTGCGCGCGTCGAACGCGGAACTCACGCGCAGCGCTCAGGACCAGACGCGTTACCGCGAACTGGTGAAGGACGACGCGGTATCGAACCAGCTGGTCGAGCGTGCGGATTCCGACTACGCGAAAGCCCAGGCCTCGGTTGCGCAAAGCGGCGCGGCGGTGCTGGCCGCGCAACGCCAGCTCGACGTGCTGGCCGCGCAGATCAACGATGCGCAAGCGCGTGTCGCGACCGCCGAAGCCAATCAGCGGTTGGCACAACTGAACGTCGAATACACGACGCTGACAGCGCCTGTGGACGGCTACATCGGCAACCGCACGGCGCGCGTGGGCACGCTTGCCAACGTGGGTGCGCCGCTGCTGACCGTGGTGCCTGCCACGGGTCTGTGGGTGGACGCGAACTTCAAGGAAGACCAGTTGAAGAAAATGCACGCGGGCGATCGCGCCGACGTGACGCTCGACGCAGCCAGCGGCACGTTGCACGGCACGGTGGAAAGCCTCGCTCCCGCCACGGGCGCGACCTTCAGCGTGCTGCCGCCCGAGAACGCCACGGGCAACTTCACGAAGATCGTGCAGCGCGTGCCGGTGCGCATCCGCATCGACGCCAATACGCCGGCGGGCCTGGAAGGCGCGCTGCGGCCCGGTCTTTCGGCGACCGTGAAGGTGCATCTGTCCGAAGCGCACTGAAGAGGCCACAGCGATGAACGCCAATACCAGCGCCGACCCGACGGTCAATCCTCATCTCCAGCCGATGGCGCAACGCGCCTTCGCCTTCGCGCTGATGTGCATCGGCTTCTTCATGGCCACGCTCGACATCCAGATCGTCGCTTCGTCGCTGCGCGATATCGGCGGCGGTCTGTCCGCGAGCCAGGACGAGCTTTCGTGGGTGCAAACGGCGTATCTGATCGCCGAGATCATGGTGATCCCCATGTCGGGCTGGCTCTCGAAGGTGTTCTCCACGCGCTGGCTGTTCGTGGCCTCCGCAGTGGGCTTCACCATCACGAGCATGCTGTGCGGCCTTGCCTGGGACATCAACTCGATGATCCTGTTTCGCGGCCTGCAAGGCGCGCTCGGCGCGGCGATGATCCCCACCGTGTTCACCACGGCCTTCGTGCTCTTTCCTGGCAAGCAGCGTATCGTTGCCTCAACAACCATCGGCGCGCTCGCATCGCTTGCGCCCACGCTCGGGCCCGTGATCGGCGGCTGGATCACCGATCAATGGTCGTGGCATTGGCTCTTCTATCTGAACCTCGTGCCGGGCATTGCGGTAGCGGCGCTGGTGCCCAAATACGTGAATATCGACAAGCCCGATCTTTCGCTTCTCAAGCGCGGCGATTATCTCGGCATCGTGCTCATGTGCGGCTTTCTCGGCTGCCTCGAATACGTGCTCGAAGAAGGCCCGCGCAAGAACTGGTTCGGCGACGACGTGATCGTTGCCTGTGCGTGGATCTCGGCGATCTGCGGCTTTCTCTTCATCGTGCATGCGCTTACGGCCAGGGACCCGATCGTCGATCTGCGCGCGCTGCTCGTGCGCAACTTCGGCATTGGGAGCCTGCTCTCGTTTGTCACGGGCATCGGCATTTTCGTGGCGGTGTATCTCACGCCGCTCTTTCTCGCGGAAGTGCGCGGCTACAGCTCGCTGCAAATCGGCTTGTCGCTGCTTTCGGTGGGCGTGTTCCAGCTGCTCGCGCTTGGCGTGTATGCCTTCGCTACGCGCTATTTCAGCATGCGCGCGCTGATGCTGTTCGGACTGGTCCTCTTCGGGCTTGGCTGCTACCTGTATGTGCCGCTCACGCACGACTGGGGCTGGCAGCAGTTTCTCCTGCCGCAGGCGCTGCGCGGCATTGGCCAGCAGTTCGCCATTCCGCCCATCGTCACGATGTCGCTTGGCTCGCTGCCGCCTTCGCGGCTCAAGTCGGCGAGCGGTCTGTTCAATCTCATGCGCAATCTGGGCGGCGCGATCGGCATTGCCGTTAGCGCCACGATGCTCAACGACCGGCTCAACTTTCACTATTTGCGCCTGAACGAGAGCGTGACCGGCGGCACGCCGCAGGTGCAGTTGCTGCTGGCGGGCCGCACCGTGTACTGGCAGTCCGTGGCGGGCAATGCGATCGATGCCGCCGAAGCCGGGCTCGCACAGCTGCATGCACTGGTTCTGCGCGAGGCGCTCGTGATGACGTTCTCCGATACGTTCTTCGTGCTCTCGCTTTGCTTCCTGTTCGCCATTGCGAGCGTGGCGTTCTCAAAGCCGATTTCGCTGGGTGCGCCGCCGCCCGACGCCCATTGAGGTGCTTCATGCCAACCCCGACAACCCCTGAACGCCTATCGAAGCCCATGCGCCTCGTCCTCTCTTTGCTTTCGGCGGCCGTACTCGCCGCTTGCGCGGTGCAGCCCGCGCAGCATCCCGACCTGCCTGCCACGGTGCACGAAACGGCGCCTGTGGCATGGCGTATCGACGCGCCGCAGGACGCCATCGAAGCGCGCGCCTGGTGGGCGCAGTTCGGCGATCCGACGCTCGACGCGCTGCTCGCCACGGTGCTCGAAGGCAACCTCGATTTGCAGGCCGCCGCCGAGCGCGTGAAGCAGGCGCAAGCGATCACCACGCAAAAGCACGCGGCGTTGCTGCCGCAACTCGACTTCACGGCACAAGGCGCTTATGCGCGGCAGAACACGCCGCCGCCGCTCGGCTACGTGAAGCAGGCGGGCGCAGGGCTCGCGCTGAGCTGGTCGCCCGACGTATTCGGCGGCGAGCGGCTCGATCTGCTTGCGGCGCAAGCGAACCTCGTGGGCCAGAAGCATGCGCTCGATGCCGTGCGTCTCGCGCTGGCGGCGGATACGGCATCGGCGTATGTCGATCTGCGCTATGCACAGGCCGAGTTGAAGATCCTTCAGGACAACCTGGAGATTCGCAAGCGCACGTTGCTGCTCACGCAAGACCGCCTGAAATACGGTCTTTCGACACAACTCGACGTCGCGCGCGCGCAAACGCAGCTAAGCGAACTGCAAGCACGCATCCCGCGCGCGCAAGCCAGCATCGATCATCAGTTGAACCTGATCGCGGTGTATACGGGGCGCACGCCGGAGTCCGTGGCGCAGCTCGCGCTCGCGCAAACCGCGCCCATTCCGGGCGTGCCCGCGAGCGTGCCGCAGATGCTGCCTTCCGAAGCGCTGCTGCGCCGCCCCGACGTGCAGGCCGCCTACGCCACCGTCCAGCAACGCGCGGCGGAAGTGGGCGTGGCACGCGCCGAGCGCTATCCGAAGTTCACGCTCAATCTCACGGACGGCATTCTCGCGGCGTCCTACCTCGGCATGCCCACGCTCACCGACAACCTCTTCAGCGCGGCGATCGGCGCGACGAGCCCGATCTTCAACGCGGGGCGCATCACGGCCGACATCGATCAGAGCGAGAGCCGCATGCGCGAGTCGCAGCTGAATCTTCGGCAGACCATGCTGCAGGCGTTGCGCGAGGTGGAAGACAGCCGCAGCGATCTCGTGAGCACGGCCACGCAGACGCAGCAGTTGAACGACGCGCTGGCCTCTTCGGCGCAGTCGCTCAAGCTGGCCAACCAGCTTTACAAGGGCGGCGCGACTGACTTTCTCGACGTGCTGAACGCGCAGCAAACCTTGCTCGCCGATCAGGACCTGCTCAACGACGCGCAGCGCGAGCGCGCGCTCGCGGCGGTGGCGCTCTACCGCTCGCTCGGCGGCGGATGGAGTCAGAGCGGGGACGTGGTGCTCGCTCAGGATACGCCCGCGCACGGCGGCTGAAAGGCACGCACAGCGCCATGACGTCGACCTCAAGCGCCGGAAGGCGCCTCGCGCGCCAGCGCGCGCCACTGCGCGGGCGTCATGCCCACATGGCGCTTGAAGCCGCGCTGGAACGCGGCGTCCGACTGGTAGCCCACGAATTCGCCGATCTCCGCCACGCTCTCGTTGCCTTGCGCGAGCATGCGGCCCGCGAGCGTCATGCGGATATCGGTGAGCACGTCGGCGGCCGAGCGGCCGATGGCCTCGTCGAAGTGCCGCGCGAAGGTCGCGCGCGACATGTGGCAAAGCTCGGCCAGCTCGGGCAGCGTCCAGGGCTTGCCGGGCGCTTCGAACATGGCGTCGATGGCGGGTTGCAGGCGCGGGCGCTGCGCGAGCGCGAGCAGGCCGCGCGGCGGGGCGTCGCCGGCGCTGGCATAGCGCAGCGTGAGCCCGAAGAGCGCGCCCGAAAGATGGTTCACGAGCGACTCGCTGCCCGGCGCCGCCTCATACGCTTCGTCGCGCAACAGCGCGATCAGGCGTACGAGACGTTCGGGCGGTTGCGTGCCGTCGCGCGTGCTATGCACGACGAGGCGCGCAGGCAGATTCTCGCGCAGCAGCCGCTGCGGCACGGCTGGCAACAGGAAGCGGCCGCACAGCACGTCGGCGGCGGCGCCATCGCCCGTATTCGTTTCGACGGTCACGCCGTTTTCCTCGCGCTTGGCGACGGCGGCAGGCGCCGCGCCGCTGCCGTCGTGCAGCACGTGCGCGCTGCCCGAGGGAAACAGCACGATGTCGCCGGCATGGAGCGCGACGGGCGCGCCGTGCGCGTCCTCGACGATGGCGCGCCCGGCAACCAGCACGTGGTAACGGATCTCGCGCTCCTTCGTACCGGGGTCATCGATGCGCCAGGGCGCGCCGAAATGGCAGCGCACGTCGAGGCGCCCGGCTACGGGCATCAGCGCGAGAAGGCGGCTCAGCAGATCCATGGTGGGCGAGTGAGACGATTGAGCATGAAGTCGCGCCATTCTGGCATTAAAAGCACAACGTTGCGCGCATACACTGCATCCATGCCATCGACGATGGCAACGCGACACAGACACCCGCTCGCGACCACGCAACGTTAAAGGAGCAAACCATGTCCCGTCTTTCCGCCATCAAGCCCGAAGCCGCCACCGGCGCCGCCGCCGAAATCTTTGCGAAGATCCGCAAGGCCGTGGGCAAGGTGCCCAACGCGTACGCCACGATCGGCACGCACAGCCCCGAAGCACTGGGCGCGCTGCTCAACGTCGAAGGCGTGATTGCCGCCGGCACGCTGTCGAAGCCCGATATCGAAGCGATCAAGCTCGCGGTGAGCGAAGTGGCGGGTTGTGACTACTGTCTCGCGGCGCACACGCTGGCAGGCAAATTCGCGGGCCTCGCGCCGGAAACGATGAAGGCGGTGCGCGCAGGCGACGCGACCGGCGACGCAAAGCGCGACGCGCTCGTGCACTTCGTGCGCCTGCTGGTGACCACGCACGGCACCCTGCCTGAAGCGGAAGTGAGCGCGATTCGCGAAGCCGGTTATACCGAGCGTCAGATCGTGGAAATCGCGCTCGCCGTGACGTCGATTACGTTCACGAACCTCGTGAACCGCATCAACGATACGACGATGGATTTTCCAGCTGCGCCGTAACCCGACATGACGTAACGGCAACCGTTTTACCCACCCCGCGTGCGCGTGACACGACATCAATCGTGCCCGCGCACGCGAGCGTTTGCTCCACAAAAACGTTTGAAACTGTGCATATGCATACATAGAATGTAAGTGGAACAGCGCACACGAAAGGAGAGTTGTCCATGAGCAAGCTGAATTCGCGTGAGATCGTTTTGTGCCAGCCGGTGCGTACGGCAATTGGCGGTTTCAATGGTGTCTTCAAGGGCGTTCCCGCCACGGAGCTAGGCGCGGCGGCGGTGCGCGAAACGCTCGCGCGCGCGAAGCTCGATCCCGCGCGGCTCGGCTCCGTGGTGCTCGGCAACGTGATCCAGGCGGGCAACAAGATGAATCCCGCGCGTCAGGCCGAGCTTGGCGGCGGCGTGCCGGTTCAGGTGCCCGCGCTCACGGTCAACCGCGTGTGCGGGTCGGGCGCGCAAGCCATTGCGAGCGCCGCGCAAGAGGTGATGCTGGGTCTGGCCGACGTCGCGCTCGCCGGCGGCATGGAGAACATGGACCGTGCGCCTTATCTGCTGGATGGCGGCCGCTGGGGCTATCGCATGGGCAACGCCGAGATTCACGACAGCATGTTGCGCGACGGTCTCGTCGATGCGTTTTCGGGTCAGCATTCCGGCTGGCATACGGAAGACCTGGTGACGCAGTCCGCACTGACGCGCGCCGAGCAGGACAACTGGGCCGTGCGATCGCAGCAGCGCTTTGCCGCCGCACAAGCGGCGGGACGCTTCAAGGAAGAGATCGCCGCGGTCGAAGTGAAGGGCAAGAAGGGCATGGAGCGCATCGATACCGACGAAGCGCCGCGCCCCGACACGACGCTCGAAGCGCTCGCGAAGCTGCGTCCCGCGTTTCGCCCGGACGGCACGATCACGGCGGGCAACGCGCCCGGCCTGAACAGCGCGGCGAGCGCGATGCTCGTGGCCGAGCGCGGCTTCGCTGAAAGCGAGGGCCTCTCGCCGATGGTGAAGCTCGTGGCTTGGGGCGTGGCGGCGGTGGAGCCCGGCATGTTCGGCCTCGGCCCCGTGCCCGCCGTGCAACTCGCGCTGGGGCGCGCAGGCTGGTCGCTCGCCGATGTCGATCGCTTCGAGATCAACGAGGCATTCGCGGCGGTGCCGCTCGCGGTGATGAAGCAACTCGGCATTCCCGAGGACATCGTGAACGTGGAAGGCGGCGCGATCGCGCATGGTCACCCGATCGGCGCGACGGGTGCGATTCTCACCACGCGTCTTGCATGGTCGATGCAACGCGACGGGCTGCGTCGCGGCGTCGTGACGCTTTGCATCGGTGGCGGCCAGGGTATCGCGCTCGCGCTCGAGAAAGTATGATGGCCGGGCCACGTGAGGCGAATGGGACTGGGATACAGGCGGGGAAGACGATGACGAAGCGGATCACACGCGAGGAATGCAACTGTTTTGCGCTGCGGCAGGCGGCACGTTTCGTCACGCAGCTCTATGAGCGGCATCTCTCGCAGGCGGACGTCACGGCCGCGCAATTCACCATCCTCTCGCGCCTCGCGGGGCGGCCCGACGCCACGGCCGCCGAACTCTCCGACGACCTCGTGATGGACCGCACGACGCTCGTGCGCGCGTTGAAGCCGTTGCAGCGCGACGGCCTCGTGCTTACGGCGGCGGCCGAGCACGACACGCGCACGCTGGTCTACCGCTTATCGGCTGCGGGCTTGCGCCGCTACGACAAGGCACACGCGTTGTGGCTCGACGCGCAGGCCGAGTTCGAGCAGCACATGAAGCGCGACCGCGCGAAGGCGCTGCGCACCGAACTCTTTGCACTCACGAAGGCTGCAGCGGGCTGACACTCCACTTACGCCGGCACACGTTTCGTAAGCCCTTCAGGCAAGGCGGCCACGGCAGCGATCAGATCTGGCGCGAAAATGGCATCATGAGAATCCCAGGAGTCTGACGCTTTGCCGCCGGGTTCTCATGAGACGATATCGACCGCCGCCACCCAACTTTCTGCGTGACCACGCGCATCCAGCCTGGCGCGATATTGCGCTGACAACGCTGCCCGTGGCGCTGTTCTGTGCGGTGGTGGTCGGTCTTGTGCTCTGGCTCGTCGACCCGGCGCCGCCGCGCACGATCACGATCAGCGCGGGCCCCGCCGACAGCTCCTTCATGCAGATGGCGCAAGCCTACCGCGCGATCCTCGCGCGCAACGGCGTGACGCTCAAGATCCTCGAATCGGACGGCTCGGTGCAGAACCTGCAACGCTTGCTCGATCCGAAGCAACACGTGGACCTCGCCTTCGTGCAGGGCGGCGTGGCCGACGGCGTGGACACACGCTCGCTCATGTCGCTCGGCAGCGTGGCCTATCTGCCTATCATCGTGTTCTATCGCGGCTCGGGCCTCACGCGGCTCGGCGACCTCGACGGCATGCGCATCGCCATTGGCCGCGTGGGCAGCGGCACACGCGAGCTTGCGCTCAAGCTGCTCTCCGCGAATGGCCTCGACCCCGGCGGCGACTCCACGTTCCTGCCGCTCGACGGCATGGACGCGGCCACGGCGCTTGTCTCCGGCCGCGTCGAGGCCGCCATGCTGAGCGGCGACTCGACCACGCGCGCCCTGATGCTGCGCCTGCTCGACATCCCCGGCATATCGGTCATGAGCTTTGGCGAAGCGGCTGCCTATACGCGGCTCTTTCCGTACCTGGAGAGCGTCGACCTGCCGCCGGGCGTGCTCGATTTGCGCAGGCGCCAACCGCGCGAAACGGTGCACCTGATCGGCCCGACTGTCGAGCTCGTCGCGCGTGACACGCTGCATCCCGCGCTCTCCGATCTGCTGATCGAAGCGGCGGGCGAGGTGAACGGCGCGCCCGGGCTGCTGCAGAGCGAGGGCCAGTTTCCGAGCCCGGCGGTGCACGACTTCCGCGTGAGTGAAGATGCCACGCGCTATTACAAGTCGGGCAAGAGCTTTCTCTATCGCGCGCTGCCGTTCTGGCTTGCCAGCGTCACGGACCGCTTGCTGGTGCTGCTGCTGCCGTTGGCGGTGCTCGTGATTCCCGCATTGCGCACGATCCCGGCGCTGTATCGCTGGCGCGTGCGTTCGCGCATCTATCGCTATTACGGCGCGCTGATCGCCATCGAGCGCGACGCGCTCAAGCATACGAACGAAGAAGAGCGGCGTGCGCTGGTCGACGAACTCGACGAGATCGAGCGCTCGCTCAACACGCTGCGCATGCCGCTCGCGTACGCCGACGCGTTCTACGTGCTGCGCGAACACGTAGGGTTCGTGCGTATGCACTTGAGTGCAAACGAGTCGCAGTCGCACTCCAGCGCGGTCTGATCGGCATTCACGATATTGTTACGGTCAACGTAGTTTTCAGTCTCATTGATGCACGTCGCTTAAACGTAGTGTTGCAACACTTCTTACGTTGACACTCCATGTCACGCCCCTTTATTTTTTGTAGCCAGACCGTAGTGGTTTCGAGACTGTGACGATCGCCTGAGGTTTGCGAACGTTCGATCCCTGCGCATATCAGAACCATTGTTCGTAACCGGGAGGACTGTAACGTGAAAACATCCGGTGCAAGCCAGCGCCTTGCATGGCTCGTGTGTGCCACACTCGCGGGTGCGCCGCTTTTCGTGGGGCCGCTTGGACCCACTGCCGCGCTCGCGCAGAACGCGGCGCATCTCTCCAGCCAGCAACTCGATTCACTCACCGCGCCTATCGCGCTGTATCCCGACGCGCTGCTCGCGCAGGTGCTCATGGCCGCCACGTTCCCGCAAGACGTGTCCGCCGCCGCCGCGTGGACGAAGTCCAATCCGAATCTCAAGGGCGATGACGCGGTGAAGGCCGTGGCTTCCGAGCCTTGGGACCCGAGCGTGCAGTCGCTCGTGGCGTTCCCGCAGGTGCTCGAAACCATGGCTTCGAAGCCCGACTGGGTTCAGCAGATCGGCAACGCGTTTCTCGCGCAGCCCAACGACGTGATGGACTCCGTGCAGCGTCTGCGCGTGCAGGCGCAGAAAGCGGGCAACCTCAAGTCCAACGAGCAGCAGAAGGTCGTGGTTCAGCCGGCGTCGGGCACTTCGACCACGCAGACCATCGTGATCGAGCCTGCGAATCCGCAGGTGGTCTATGTGCCCACCTATAACCCCACGGTGGTTTATGGCGCGTGGCCATATCCGGCCTATCCGCCCGTGTATATGCCGCCGCCTCCGGGGTACGCCATTGCCTCGGGTTTCGTGAGCGGACTCGCGTTCGGTGCGGGCATCGCGGTCGCGAACTCGCTGTGGGGCGGCTTCAACTGGAACAACCATGACGTGAACATCAACGTCAATCGCTACAACAACATCAACGTCAATAACCGCATCAACTCGGCCAACGGTACGGCGAACTGGAATCGCAACGCCAATGTCGAGCGCCGACAGAACTACAACAACGCGAACCTGAACGGCCAGCGCAACCAGTACCGCGGCTATGACCAGTCGCGCCAGCAGGCCATGCAGACCTTGCAGAACCGCACCGGCGAGAACATGAGCGGCAATGCCCAACAGAGGTTGCAAGGCATCCAGGAGGGCGGCAGGCCGAATGCCAACGGCGGCAACGGGCCGAACGGCAATCGCGGCAACGAACTCAACAACCGCGGGCAGAACGGCGGGCAAAACGCAAACCGTGGCAACGAGCTCAACAACCGCGGGCAGAACGGCGGCCAAAACGCAAACCGTGGCAACGAACTGAACAACCGTGGGCAGAACGGCGCGCAAAACGCGAACCGCGCGAACGACCTCAACAACCGCGCGCAGAACACGAATCGCGACAACGCGTTACGCGGCGCGGGCGACGGCGCCAATGCGCGCCTCGATCAACAGCGCGGTCAGCAAAGCCGTACCGCGTTCCAGGGCGGCGGAGGCGGCGGTGGCTTCCATGCCGGCGGTGGTGGTGGCTTCCATGGTGGTGGCGGCGGCGGGTTCGGCGGAGGCGGGGGTGGCGGCGGACGTCACTTCGGCCGTCGATAACGTTGACTAATCATGAGGAGTCTAGAAATGATCCGCATTTCCGCACGCCGTCTGCCGCACGGCTACGCCCTCGCGTTCGGTACGGCACTCGCGCTTTTTGGCGCGCCCGCGTTGCTGCCGGCCCCGTTCGGTGGCGCCGCTTACGCGCAAGCCGTCTTCGCCACGCCCGAAGCTGCCGCGAACGCGTTCACCGACGCACTCGCGACCAACGACCAGGGCGCCATGAAGCACGTGCTCGGCAACGATTTCACCACGTTCATCCCCACGCAGAACATCGGTCAGGACGACATCGACGACTACCTTGGCGCCTGGGCAAAGGGCCATCGTGTCGTGCCCGACGCCACGCCGGTTGCCGGCAAGGCGAGCGCTCATGTCGAAGTGGGTGACAGTGGCTGGACGCTGCCCATCCCTATCGTGCAGTCGGGCAAGGGTTGGCATTTCGACCCGCGTGAAGGCGCGAGCGAAATTCTCACGCGCCGCATTGGCCGCAACGAGCGTGCGGCCATGCTCACCTCGCTCGCCTACGTCGACGCGCAGAACGACTACCGCAATCTCACGCAGCATTACGCACAGCGGCTCGTGAGCACGCCGGGCACGCACGACGGTTTGTACTGGCCGGTCGAGCCGGGCGAGTCCGAAAGTCCGCTCGGGCCGCTCGCGGCAGCCATGCCGGGCAATGCGAAGATCACGCCGAAGGACGGATATCACGGCTATCACTTCCGCATTCTCACCGCGCAGGGGCCGCACGCCAGCGGTGGTGCACGCAGCTATCTCGAGAAGGGGGATCTGAGCGGCGGTTTCGCGCTCGTGGCCTGGCCGGCGCAATATGGCAAGACGGGCGTGATGAGCTTCATCATCAACCAGGACGGCCAGCTCTATCAGAAGAACCTCGGACCGAATGGCGCGCATACGGCGGAGGCGATCAAGGCATTCGATCCCGACTCGTCCTGGCAGGCCACCAAACCTTGAGCGGCGATTCACCGTCCGTCGGAAGGCATGATTACTGACGTCGTTCTCTGACGGACGCTCCACGCGGAATTCGGGCACAATCCAGCCACGGCGACGTGGCTGTCGCCCGAAGCGGGCTTTGGCCAACGGAAGCGGAGAGGTCGGGCATGCGGCTTGCTCAATCTTCCCCGCACTCTCATTCGTGTGGAGATAACCAAATGCAACGACGCAACTTCATGCTAACGGCGGCGGTCACCCTTGCCTCGGGCGGTCTCACGCTCGCGGGCTGTACCACGACCACGGATACGAATTCAACGGCGTCGCAGAACATGTCCAAGCGGCAGTCGATCGACGCGTCTGTGGACGGCACCCTCTCGCGGCTGTTTTCGACAGTGAAAGGCTCGCACGAGCTGCTCGCCAAGTCGCGCGGCGTGCTGGTGTTCCCCGAAGTGCTGCAGGCCGGCTTCATCGTCGGCGCGCAGTATGGCGAGGGCGCGTTGCGCGTGGGCGGCGCGACGGTCGGCTACTACAGCACCGCGTCGGGCTCGTTCGGCCTGCAGGCCGGCGCTCAGTCGAAGGCGCTCATCTTCGCGTTCATGACGCAGGACGCGCTCGACAAATTCCGCGCGACGGATGGCTGGGCAGCGGGCGCCGACGCATCGGTCGCGCTCGTGACCGTGGGCGCGAACGGCGTGATCGATACCAACACGGCCACGCACCCGGTGGAAGCCTTCGTGCTGACCAACGCGGGCCTGATGGCCGACGTTTCGCTGGCGGGCACCAAGGTCACGCGTCTGAATATCTGACGCGGCACGCTCCGGTAAAAAGCGCCGGATCATGTAAAAAGGGCAAGGTGTCGAACCTTGCCCTTTGTCGTTTCTGAGCGGCGAGAAGCGGCGCAGCCGCGTGCCGCTTCAGCAGCCCGTATTCTTCACGCGCTCGACTTCGAGACCGAACAAGGGGCGCAGCTTCGTGCCGAGCACATTGCCCGCGAACGCGCACACGAGCCACAGCCAGCCGTGCAGGCTGCCCGAGACGATACCGCTGAAGTACGCGCCGATATTGCAGCCGTAAGCGAGGCGTGCGCCATAGCCGAGCAGCAGGCCGCCGATCACGGCCGCCAGGAGCGAGCGCAACGGAACGCGCCACACCGGCGCGTAGCGGCCCGCGAGCGATGCCGCGGCCATGGCACCGAGCACGATGCCGATGTCCATGACGGTGGTGACGTCGTGGCTGGCCGGGGCGGCGAGCGCGGCGGCGTTCGGGCCGGCCATCCAGTACTTCCAGCTCGCCACGTCGATGCCGAGCGAAGCGAAACCCTTAGCGCCCCACAGCGCGAACGCCGAGGTCACGCCCCAGGGCCTGCCCGAGAGCGCGAGCGTCGCGAAATTGAGGATCGCGAGCGCGACCGCGCCGGCCAGCAGCGGCCACGGGCCATGCAGCCACGGCGAGGTGTGCTGCGCGCGCGGCTCGTTGACGAGGCGGCCGTGGCGGCGCTTTTCGACGACCACGGTCAGCGCGGCGATGAGCGCGAACACCACGAGGTTGAGCACGATGGCGGGCGCGGCGCCGAGCGCGTTCACGAACGAGAACGGCTTCAATTGCGGCATCGACGTCCAGAACGGCATGTGCGCGGTGGCGACCACCGAGCCCACGATAAAGGCGATGAGCGTCACGACCATGCGCGTGCTGCCGCCGCCCACGGTATAGAGCGTTCCCGAGGCGCAGCCGCCGCCCAGTTGCATGCCCACGCCGAACATGAACGCGCCGACGATGACCGACGTGCCCGCGGGGGAAACGAGGCCCGTGACCGGATGGCCGAAGAGCGTTCCCGCCGAGAGCGCCGGAAAGAACAGCAGCACGCCGATGGCGAGCATGACCATCTGCGCACGCAGGCCAGCGCCGCGGCCGTCGGCGATAAACACGCGCCACGCGGAAGTGAAGCCGAACGCCGCGTGATAGAGCGTCATGCCGAGCAGCGCGCCAACCACGTAGAGCGCGGCCTGACGCGCGCTCACGGTCTGCGCGAGATACACCGCGCCGAGCGCGACGAGCACGAGCGCGATGCCTAGCGGCCTGGGATTGATGGAGTCGAGGCGGCGCGGCGCGCGCGCGAGCGGCGTGGAGAGATCGGACATGGGAGCAGGGCCGCGCGTCATCGCGGCCAGAAAAAGCGGCCACGAACAGGCGGCCAGGAAAAACAATCGGTGAAAGCAAAACGATAGCACGATTCACCCATCGGTCTGACAGAGCCCGCAGGCCGACTTTTCGCGACCCGCGCCGAGCCGCCGACAATCCCCGCAAACGCTTTCCAGGCGGGCTTTTCCCACCCTTTGGGACAAGACCCCGCGAAACCGCGCGTAGCCCTGCCGACATCATGGATTTCCCCTATCCAGCGCCGAGCTTCGTCTGCCGTTAGGCGAGACGAGGTGCGAAGGCGCGTCGGGCCGCGCAGGATTCGCATCGGCTGGAAGATAAAAAACGCCACGGAGACCTCATGCTGGGAAATATCACCATTCGCCGCGGGCTGACGCTCGTTATCGGTATCTTCGTCGCGTTTCTGCTGACGGTGATCGGCGTGTCGTATGGCGCGCTCAAGATCACCAACGACAGCCTGCGTGACGCCCAGCGCGGCGCGCAGTCGCTCGACGCCCTCAAGACCAGTTCCGAGCGCCTGCTCCAGGTGCGGCTCGCGCTGGGCGGCTACGAGACGCTCTTCAGCGTAGGCAAGGCCACGGACGGCTTGCTCGACAAGGCGCACCAGGTGCTCGTGAATTCGAACAAGGAGTTCGCGCTCTACAGCGCCGGCCCGTTCGACGACCCCGAAGAGGCGCGCCTCGCCCAGGCCGTGAGCAGCGCGCGCGAAGCGCTTGTCTCGCAGGCGCTCGAGCCCGAGTACAAGTCGCTCGTCGACAACGACTTCAACACCTTCCGCACGATCCAGGGCGAAACCGCCGACCGCTATTACGGCGCCTACGCTAAGGCCATCGAGGCGCTCGAGGACTGGCAGAGCGCGCGTCAGCAGCAGGATGCCGACACCGCTGCGCAGCGCTTTCGCATTTCGCTCATCGTGTTTGGCCTGATCGGCGTGGTCGGCGTGGCGATCGGCGTGATTGCGCGCGTGGGACTCGCCGCCGCCGTGGTCAAGCCGGTGAACCATGCGATTCGCCATTTCGAGCGCATCGCCGCGGGCGATCTGACGGTGGACGTGCGGGTACGCTCGAAGAACGAAATGGGGCAACTGCTGAGCGCGCTGCAGACCATGCGCAACGGGCTCGTGGGCACGGTCTCGCGCGTGCGCGCCAGCACGCACGAAATCACCCAGGGCGCGAAGCAGATCGCCTCTGGCAACGTCGATCTCTCGGACCGCACGGCGCAGCAGGCGGCGGCGCTCGAAGAGACGGCGGCGAGCATCGAGGAGCTTTCGGCCGCCGTGCGCCAGAACACGGACGGCGCGAAGGAAGCGAGCGGACTGGCCCAGACCGCGCTCCAAACGGTCACGCGCGGCGCCGAGGTGGTGGCGCGCGTGAACGCGACGATGAGCGACATCACGGCCTCGTCGCAGAAGGTGGAGGAGATCACCGGCATCATCGAAGGCATTGCGTTCCAGACCAATATCCTCGCGCTCAATGCGGCGGTGGAGGCGGCGCGCGCGGGCGAGCAGGGCCGTGGCTTCGCGGTCGTGGCGAGCGAGGTGCGCAGCCTCGCGCAGCGCTCGGGCACGGCGGCCAAGGAGATCAAGGAACTGATCGCCGCGTCGGCTGCGACCGTGGGCGCGGGCGCGCGCCTCGTGGATGATGCGCGCCGCACCATGGACGAGGCGCGCGATGCGGTGGCGCGCGTGAGCGGGATCATGGGCGAGATCGAGACCGCGACGCACGAGCAGAGCGACGGCATCGAGCAGGTGAACCGCGCGATTGCGCAGATCGACGAGGTCACGCAGCGCAACGCGGCGCTCGTGGAGGAAGCGGCGGCGGCTGCGCAGTCGCTCGAATCGCAGGCCGATCTGCTGCGGGCGGCCGTGGCGGTGTTCAATCTGGGCGGCGCGGGGCAGGCGGGCGCGCGCCCGGCGCATGCCGCTGCGGCGGACGCGCGTGCAGCGCGCGGAAACGCTCCGGCGCTGGCCTGAGCCTGCCTGAGTTGGGCGTGACGGGTTGTCCTTGCCGTTGCAAGGACAACTTTCATGAGCTTGACGCTTTAACCTGAAGTTATACCCCGCGCGCAAATCGCAATTGAGTTCCCCATCGTTCCCGGCGAGACTGGCGGCATAGGCCGTGAGGGTTTGGCCGTCAGCGAAAGAGAACAACGGATCATGCGAGTTTGCGTTTTGGGCGGTGGAGTGATTGGCGTGAGCACGGCGTATGCGCTCGCCCGCGATGGACACGAGGTCACGCTCGTCGAACGTCATGCCGATGTGGCGCGCGAAACGAGCCACGCCAATGGCGGCCAGCTCAGCTACAGCTACGTCGCGCCGCTCGCCGACCCTTCGGTGCTTCCCAAGCTGCCGCAATGGTTGTTCTCGCGCGATGCAGCGCTGCGCTTCGTGCCTCGGCTCGATCCGAACCAATGGCGCTGGTGCGCCGCATTCCTGCGTGCCTGCACGCGCGCACGCAGCCGCGCGACCACGGCTGAACTGCTCGGCCTCGGGTTTCTGAGCCAGCGTCTCATGCACGAAGTGGTCGAGCGCGAAGCCCTTTCATTCGCGCTTTCATTCGACTACGTGCGCAACGGCAAGCTCGTGGTGTATCGCGATCGGGAAGGTTTTGAGGGTGCGCGCCGCCAGGCGGAATATCAGGCGACGTTGGGCTGCGTGCAGCATGCGCTCGACGGCGCGGCATGCGTGGCGCTCGAGCCCGCGCTCGCGCATATCGGCGCGGAGATCGTGGGTGGCATCCACACGCCAGGCGAGGAGGCCGCCGACTGCGATCAGTTCACGCGTGGCCTCGCACACGCGGCGCAGCGCGACGGCGTGCACCTGCAACTCGCCACCGAGTTCTCCGGACTGCGAACGAAAGGTTTGCGCGTGCTTGCCGCGCAAACCTCGCAGGGCGACATCGAAGCCGACGCTTTCGTGGTGTGCCTTGGTTTCCAGAGCCAGCCGATGCTTGCCTCGCTCGGCGTGCACGTACCTGTGTATCCGCTCAAGGGCTATAGCCTCACGCTCCCCAACGCGAACGCGCAGGGCGCGCCGCGCGTCTCGGTCACGGACGCGCATCACAAGGTCGTCTACGCGCCGCTTGGCGAGCGCCTGCGCATTGCGGGCATGGTCGACCTCACGGGCATGAACCCGCACGCCGACGACGCCCGCATCGCGCTGCTCACGCGCCAGGCGCGCGAGACCTTCCCCGACGCCGGCGACTACGACGCCATTCAAACGTGGACCGGCATGCGCCCCGCCACGCCGGACAGCAAGCCCGTGATCGGCGCCACGCACTTTCGCAATCTGTGGCTCAACACAGGGCACGGTGCGCTCGGCTTCACGCTCGCGCTCGGCAGCGCGCAACTGCTCGCCGATTTGCTGGCGGAGCGCGACTTGCCGATCGATGGCGACGCTTTCGCGCCAGGCCGTTGATTCGCCAGCAAGGCGTTACTGCAGCGTCGCGCCTTCCTCGCGCACGACCACGCTCGAGCGTCCGTCGATGCTCACCGGCACTTCGCCGCGCACGGTCGCCCGGCGCACGATACGCCGCGCGTCACCGTAGTCGTTGATCGCGTAGTGCTGTGTTGCGCGGTTGTCCCAGATCGCGACGTCGCCTTCCTGCCAGTTCCAGCGCACCGTGTTTTCGAGTCGCGTGACATGCTCGTGGAACACCTGCAGCAGATGCGCCGAGTCGAACGACGACAGGCCCTTGAGCCGCTGCACGAAGTGGCCGAGTACGAGCGTGCGTTCGCCCGTTTCCGGATGCACGCGCACCACGGGGTGCTCGGTCTCGTACAGCTTCGACGTGAAGACTTCGCGGTAACGCTTGAGTTGCGCGCTGTCGGCGTTCGCGTGCGTGGAGGCGTAATCGTAGGCGTTGGTGTGCAGCGCCCAGAGCGTGTCGGCGAGCGCGCGCAGCCGCTCGGGCAGGTGCGCGTAGGCGGCGGCCGTGTTGGCCCACACCGTGTCGCCGCCGAATGGCGGAATCACCACGGCGCGCAGGATCGAGACTTTCGGGTAGGCGTCGACGAAGGTGACGTCGGTATGCCAGGAGTTGGCGCGCGCGCCGTGCAGCGAATCCAGTTCCAGCAGGCTGCCGCCTTCCACCGAGGGTACCGTGGGATGCGCGACCGTCTCGCCGAAGCGCCGCGCGAAGGCTTCCTGCGAGGCGTCGTCGAGATGCTGCTGGCCGCGGAAGAACAGCACCTTGTGACGCAGCAGGGCGGCGTTGATGGCGTCGAACGTGGCGCTGTCGAGATCGGCGTGAAGACGCACACCGTCGATGCGCGCGCCTATGCGGCCCGCGACCTGATGAAGGTCGAGCGTAGTATCGGCGTGTTGCGCCGTGGCGGAATGCAGATGCGCGGACGGAACGGAAACGGCGGGGCGTTGCGCTTGAACGTCGGACATCGAAAGTCTCCTCGGCTGGACGTGGAACATCCATTCAAGCAGCGAAGCGCTGCGAGAAGAACTGACGATTTCTGCGAAGCTATGCGCGTGGTCGCGCACTATGGATAGTTGCGCGCGCGATTAGCACGCACCAAAAGAAAATGACGCAGACCCGCGAGGGAATGCGTCATTCACAAGATGCTGCAAGGTACAGCTTCTTTACTGCATGTTCGTTGGTAGGCTCGATTGGATTCGAACCAACGACCCCCACCATGTCAAGGTGGTGCTCTAACCAACTGAGCTACGAGCCTGTCGAGGCGCGAATTATAGAGACACTCGCGCGCGCTTGCAAGCGCTTTTCTCGAACCGGGCGAAACGCCCTTGGGTGGGCGCGTTTCTGCTCGAACCCCTATGCAAGCTCCCGCGCCAGATTGCGCAGGTTTTGCGCGGGATCCGCGAGCACTTCGCGGGCAATGCGCGCACGTTTGCCGATCAACGCCTTGGCGCTGCGCATGTCGCGGCCCTGGTTCACCGTGATCGCGCCCACGAGCGCGCCTTCGCCGTCGAGACCGAACAGCACGCAGGGCGGCGCTTCCAGCGTGCCGCGCGCGAGCCATTCAGGCGCGGCCATGTCGCCGGCGAACTGGATGTTCAGGCCGCATTGATCGGTCCAGAACCAGGCGGCTTCGTGTGCCTCGGGTGCGAGGCCGAGCATCGCACGCGCCGCCGTTTGCGCCTGGCGGTTCGCGTTCTCCCACGTTTCGCGTCGCTGATGGTGGCCGCTTGCCGCGTCCCACTGGCTGGCGGCGTCGCCGGCTGCGTAGATGTGCGGGTGCGAGGTGCGGCATTGCGCGTCGATCACGATGCCGTTGTTGACCTTCAGGCCCGCTGCCTGTGCAAGCGTGGTTTCGGGCTCGACGCCGATGCCGTAGATCACCGCGTCGCCGCGAATGCGCGTACCGTCTTCGAGCGTTAGCACGATGTCGTTGCCTTCGCGCGTGGCCGAAGCGAGTGGCGAGCCTAGATGCAGCTTTGCACCGCGCGCGCGATGCACATCGCACAGAGGGTCGGTGAGCAGCGCTGGAGCGCAACGCGCCATCGCGCGCGGCGCCTGTTCGATAACCGTGACTTGCGCGCCGAGATCGATCGCGCTCGAAGCGAGTTCGAGGCCGATCACGCCTGCGCCCACCAGCAGCACGCGTTTGCCCGCTTGCAGCACGGGCAGAAGGCGTTGCGCGTCCTCTAGCGTGCGTAGCGTGTAGACGCTCTCGCCGAGCGCATCGAGCATCGGCAACCGGCGCACGCGTGCGCCTGTGGCGAGCAGCAGTTCATCGAAGACGATCGACTCTCCGTTCGCGAGCGTGACGACGCGCGCCTGCGCGTCGAGCGCGGTGACGGCCACGTCGAGCTTCAACTCGATGTTTTGCTCTGCGTAGTAGCCCTCACCGTGAATCGCGCAGCGCACGGTTTGCGGCTGGAGCAGCACATCCTTCGAAAGTGGTGGCCGCTCATAAGGCGCGTGAGCTTCCTCGCCGATCAGTACGACGCGGCCCGCATAACCTTGCTGGCGCAGCTCGGCGGCGGCGAGCGCGCCCGCCTGGCCCGCACCGACGATGACAATGGTCGAAGCGTTCATGATGCGTTCCCGTTACAGATGCAGTCCGCCTGCCGCATGACGAATGCCGCGAATGCCGAGGCCGGCATCCGCATTGATCATCACGCCGCTCAGCACGCGATTGTTCGCGCGTGAGGCGAGCATCACATAAGGACCCGTGAAATCGGCAGGCTGCGGAAAGAACTGCAGCGGCAGGATACTCGCAATCGCTTCGGGCGAACGCGAGTCCATGATGCGCAGGTCCTGCTGGCCGAGCGAAACGGGGCCGCGCAAATCGCTCGCCATGCCGCAAGGGCCGACGCCGTTCACGCGCACCTTGGGCGCAAGCTCATAGGCCAGCTGGCGGATGATGCCGACGGCCGCGTGCTTGCTCGCTGTGTACAAGGGCCCACCGCCGCCCGGATAGAACGACGAATTCGAGAGCGTGAAGATCATGCTGCCTTCGCTCGCAACGAGCGCGCGTGCGGCCGCTTTTGCGCCGAGCAGATAGCCTTTCACGTTGATCGAGAAAAGCTCTTCGTAGCCGCTCTCGAGTTGCGCAGGCGAGAGATCGACGAGGCTCGAAGCGTGATCCCAGATCGCCGCGTTGCCAATGAACGTATCGAGTTTGCCGAACGCATCGACGGCGGCGCTGACTGCCCGCTCGTTGTCGGCGTATGAAGTGACGTCGCCCTGCACGGCAACTACGCGCTGCGCGTCATAACGTTCTCGCAACGCCGCGACCTTTTCCGCCGAGCGTTCGAGCACGGCCACGCGCGCGCCTTCTTCGAGAAAGCGCTCGACGAGCGCGAGCCCGAGTCCCGACCCGCCGCCCGTGATCAACGCCACTTCGTTATCGAGCCAGCTCATTACGCGGCCTCCGGTATGTCGACAAAAACGTCGCCATCGACGAGCGTGACAGGGAACGTTTTGAGCGCTTCGGTCGCGGGCTGACACAGCGCCGCGCCGGTTTTCAGGCAAAAGCGTGCGGCATGCAGCGGACACTCGACTGTGCCATCGTCCTCGATATACCCTTCGGACATCGAAGCGTTGCCGTGAGAGCATCGGTCATTCAGCGCGTACAGCTCGCCGTTCACCTTGAATACGGCGATCGCAGCGGACGGGCCGTCCACCTTGATCGCTTCGCCATCGGACAATGCATCGTCCTGGCAGACAAAAATACGGGCCATGATCAGAAAAGCACACTCAGGTTATGGGAAGTGAGCACCGCCTGGTCGAGCGTGATCTCACGGCGGCAAATCTGCCATTGCGCGATTTCCACGCGGCGCACGCGGTCGATGCGGCGGCCCACGTAGAACGTCTCATCGCGCTCCTTCTGCGAGCGGTAGAGCACGTAGTTCACGTGTGCCTCGTATTCGCCGGGCGTATCGGTGGTGAGCACACGCAGGTTCGTCACGAGATGGCGCGTGCGCGAGGGCGGCTCCTCCGCCCACGCCATGCCGGTTTCGAGGCGCGCCACGCGGCGTTCGAGCTGGAAGTGCGTGTCGTTGAAGATCCACGTGGTGGGCGGTTGCACGCCGCGCCGACGGTCGCGCGTTTGCGCGTTGACGGTAGTGCGCATCGTGTAGCGGATATCTTTCGACATGAGGTCGAGCCACGCGCGAAAGCGCCAGCCATCGAGCAGCGCGGCTTCCTCAAAGAAGAATTGCTCGATTTCGTGATGCAGTTCGAGCCCCACGCGTGCGGGCGTGAAATCCAGTTCAGCGATTTCGCTCATTTGAGCACCTCCGCCTCGTAGCGCGCGGTGCGCTCGTTCACCTCGTCCCACGTTTCGGAGATCAGCAGGTCGGCCCAGCGGCGATACATGCCGCGCGCGGCCGTCTCCGAGAAAATGTAGTTCGTCATGCCAGGGATGCCGTCTTCACGCAAGCGCTCGTTACCCAAGCCCATTTCAAGGCAAAGCTTCGTTTTGCGCGCGCGGCTGCCACGCAGCACCTTCTGTACTTCGGCCCAGTTTTCCGAATCGTCCTGTTCGAGAAAGCCTGCGGGCCCGAACGCGCGCGTCGCGCTGCGTTCGAAAGCGGCTTTCACCTCATCGGATGCGGCCTTGTCGGCAATGCAGAACGCCCACACTTCGACCTGGTTCGGGCCGCGCGGGTGCCACACGCGCAGCGTGGCCGTGCCGTTGAGCCACGAAAGCGTGGGGAACATGTTGTTGTGGCCCGCAAGACGCAGCGCGCGAACCTTGCCGAGGCGCGCTTCGGCTTCGGCGTAGGTGTCGCGGAAGTACTGCGAGACTTCGCCGTCCACCCAAACGTTCGCGTCGGGCTGCTCGGTGAAGAAAAAGCCGCTGCCGTGGCCGGCCTGTCCGAACTGCAGCGCGTCCTTCGCGGTTTCCCACACGGGGCGCGCGGTCTGGCCCGCACCGAGGGCCTTGTCTGCGGCGCCTTCCTTCGCGCCGAGCACTTCGATGGCGGACGCGTGCGTGAAGAGTGCGTGATACTGGTCGCTCGCGAACTGCTCCGCCGGGAATTTCCAGTTGCAGTCGATCACCCACTTGTGCACGCCGCCCACGATCTCGGTGCCGCCTTCACGGCGGTCGAGCACGCCGTCGAGATACCAGGCGATGTCGCCCATATAGGTTTCGAGGTCGGGTGCGCTCGCGTCCCAGTTGCCGAACACGAGGCCTTTGTACACAGCCACGCGTGTGACTTCCTGCAAGCCCCATTTCTCCTTGCACAGGCCCTGCGGATACGCACGCGGTTCGAGCGGCACGTCGATGAGCGCGCCATCCACGCCGTATGACCAGCCGTGATACGGGCAGGTGAACGCGCGCGTGTTGCCGCAATCGGCGTGGCTCACGCGCATCGAGCGATGGCGGCACTGATTGAGGAAGGCCTTGATCGAGCCGTCCTTCTGACGCACCACGACGACGGGGTCTTCGCCCATGTAGGTATTGAAAAAATCGCCGGCTTTCGGTATTTGACTGACGTGGGCGAGGAACAGCCAGCAGCGGCCGAAGATGCGCTCGAGTTCGAGCGCGTAAATGTCGGGGTCGGTATAGATGGACGACGTGACGCGGCCATTTTGCGCGTCGACGAGTGCATCGATGTCGATGATTGCGGACATGCGAGTCTCCTCCGTGGCAGCATTGCCTTTTTGGGCGGGAATGCAGACGGATGATCCTTGCTCGCTTTGCCGTTGTGAAATATTTTGTTTGTTGCCACTAAGACTTCGAAACGATAACTCGAGCATGGAACTGAGACACCTGCGCTATTTCATTGCCGTCGCCGACGAGCTGAGCTTCACGCGCGCGGCGCAGCGTCTGCATACGGCGCAGCCTTCGCTGAGCCAGCAGATACGCAATCTCGAAGACGAAGTGGGCACGCCGCTGTTCGAGCGCACGCGCCGCAAGGTGGAATTGACCGACGCAGGCAAGGTGTTTCTCGCCGAGGCGCGCCTCGTGGTGGCGCAGGCCGATCGCGCGGTGGCGCGTGCGCGTCAGGTGGGGCTGGGGCGCGCGACGGTGACAATTGGTTTCGTGCCCGCCGCCGAGATCCGGGTTTTCCCGGTGATCTTGCCGCGTTTGCGCTTGCGCTTTCCCGAGGTGCACGTCGAGTTGCGCAGCCTGCCAACGGCCGAGCAGGAAGACGCGCTATTGCGCGGCGATATCGACGTGGCATTCATGCGGCGCCCCGTCGTATCGCCTGAATTGCGCAGTGAAGTCGTGCTCACCGAGCCGCTTGTGGTGGTGCTGCCGAGCAGTCATCCGCTTGCGAAGCAAAAGCGCATCGCACCGGCGCAATTGAGCGGCGAGCCGTTCATCAGCACGCATCCGCAGTTTTCGGGGCAGGTGCACAGTGTGGCCGAGGCGTATTGCGAGGCGCACGGCATCGAGCGCAAGGTGGCGCAGGTCGCGACCAATATTCTGCTCAATCTGAATCTGGTGGGCATGGGGCTTGGCTATGCGCTGTTGCCCGCGTATGTCTCGTCGCTCACGAGCAGCGCGATCTGCACCCGCCCGCTCGAAGGCGAGCCGCCCACCATCGACTTGCTGATGGTGTCGCGCAAGGAGCCGCACTCGGCGGAACTCGAAGCGTTGTTCGAACTCGTGCGTGAAAACGAGGCTTAACGCTTCGTGCCTTCCTCTTGCGCCTCTAGCGCCGTCACCATTTCCTGCGCGGCGCGCTGCAGCTCGGGCACGAAGCGCCGCACCGCCTCCGCCGGATTGATGGCCTGTTCCAGATAGATCACGTTCAGGCTCGCGAGCACGCGCCCATGCGCCTCGATAGCCGTTGCGAGCGCACCGATCTTGCGCTGGTCCGCCCAGTCGCCGTGATTGGAGCCAAAGCCGTCCGCGCGGGTCTGCCGGACGAGATTGCGGATAAACGCCTTGTCGCCAGCGAGTTTTTGCTGCTGTTCCCCGCCGGCACCGGCGCGCAACAACTCCAGGATGTCCTCGCGCTCCGCCTCGGGGCACATGGCGAAGTACACGCGGCCCGCCGCCGTGAGCAGGATCGGCAGGCGGCGGCCCACCATCGCGCGGTGAAACGAAAGCGGGCTGAAGCGGTGCGTGGTCTCGCGGATCACCATGGAGTCGCCGTCGGGCGTCGAGAGGTCCGATGGCCACACGGTGCGCTGGAGCATCTGCGCCATGATCGGTGGCGCAATGGTCGCGATCAGCTCGTCGTCGGTGAAGCCTTCGCTCAGGCCGCGCACGTTCATCGTCAGACGAAAGCTGTCGTCCGAGGCGCTACGGCGCACGAACTTCTCCTCGACCAGGGTTTCCAGCAGGCGCCTCACCGTCGTGCGGTGCAGACCTGTTGCCTCGCTTAACTGCTGGCTCGTGGCGCGCCCGTTCTCCATGGCGTTGAGCGCCTGGAGCACCTGCAGCCCCCGCGCCAGACCCCGCACGTTTGCATACTTCGTCATCAAAAATGCCTTAAAAATCAACTGTGTGCATTCTATGCACATTTCTCTAAAAATGTTGAGCGCGCATCGGGCGGAACCTAGACTCGCTTCCATTCACCGGACTGCGACAAAACGTCCAACCGGGTGATCCGTTTTCAGGCACCCCTGTCAGCATCCGCAGCGGCTCCATAAGTCGCGCGAGAAGGAGACACATGAACACCCCCCTCGCCCCCGAGGCGGATACCGTCCGCCCTCGCCAGATTGCCACCGACGTCGCCATCATCGGCGCGGGTCCGGTCGGCCTCATGATCGCCAACATTCTCGGCCTGCAAGGCGTGCGTGTCACGCTCGTCGAGAAGCTCGACCAGATCATCGACTACCCGCGCGCCATTGGTCTGGATGACGAAGCATTGCGCGTATTCCAGTCGATTGGGCTCGCCGACGCGCTGCTGCCGCACACCACGCCCGACCACTGGATGCGCTTCGTCACGAAAGACGGCCATTGCTTCGCCTCGATCGAGCCGCGCACCGACGAGTTCGGCTGGCCGCGGCGCAACGCGTTCATTCAGCCGCTCGCAGACCGCGTGCTCTATGAAGGGCTCGCGCGCTTCGAGCATGTGAACGTGTTGTTCGGCCACGCCGTCGACGCGTTCGAACAAGACACGCAGGGCGTGACGATCGACGTGAGCGATGCGAACGGCGAGCGCCGCTCGATCCGCGCAGCGCACCTCGTGGGTGCGGACGGCGGCAACAGCTTCGTGCGCCGCGCGCTGAATGTGCCCTTCGAAGGCCGCACGAAGCCGAATCAATGGATCGTGGTGGACGTGCGCAACGACCCCATCGGCTCGCCGCATATCTACATGCATTGCGATCATCAGCGCCCGTATGTGTCGGCCGCGCTGCCGCATGGCATTCGCCGCTTCGAATTCATGGTGATGCCGGGCGAGACGGAAGAAGAACTCTCGAAGCCCGAGAACATGGCCGCGCTGATCCGCAAGGTGGTGGCCGACCCCGACAAGGTCGACTACATCCGCAAGCGCGTGTACACGCACAACGCGCGTCTGGCGGAAACGTTCCGCGTGGACCGCGTGCTGCTGGCTGGCGACGCTGCGCACATCATGCCCGTGTGGCAGGGTCAGGGCTACAACAGCGGCATTCGCGACGCGAACAACCTGGGCTGGAAGCTCGCGATGGTCGCGAAGGGCCAGGCCGACGGCCGACTGCTCGACAGCTACACCGTGGAGCGCCGCGCCCACGCGCGTTCGATGATCCATCTCTCCGAAGTCGCGGGCGATATCTTCGCGCCCACCACACGCTTCGGCGCGCGCTTTCGCGACACGTTCGTGCGCTGGATGAATGTGTTCCCCTCGGTCAAGCGCTACTTCGTGGAAATGCGCTTCAAGCCGATGCCGCGTTATGAAGCGGGCGTCGTGCTGCTGCCGCCGCCGCAGAAGACGGGTGGCTGGTTCGCAAGCCTGCTGGAGCGCTCGGGCAACTCGGCGCCGGGGCGCCTGCTCGGCTTGATGAGCCAGAAGCGCGACTCGCTGATCGGCCGTCTCGCTTACGGCCGAGATCCGCTCGCGGCTTCACCGGTGGGCCGCATGTTCATTCAGCCGCGCGTGCGTCTTGCCGATGGCCGCGTGGTGCGCCTCGACGACGCGATCGGCAACGGCTTTGCGGTGCTCGCGTGGGGCGCGGACCCGACCTTCGGCCTCACGCCGCAGGCGCGCGCACTGTGGGAGCGCCTGGGTGCGCGCTTCGTCTTCGCGAAGCCCGACGTGCAGCTCGAATACGCCGACGACGTGCCCGAGGGCGTGCTCGCGCTCGGCGACGTGCAGGGCCGCTTGAAAGAGTGGTTCAGCCGCCTGCCGGAATCCGTGGTGCTGCTGCGTCCGGACCGCTTCGTCGCGGGCGTGTGCACGCCACAACAGGTATCGGACGCGATCGTCGAGCTCGCGGGCAAGCTCGGCATGACCGAAGCCGCCTTGCGCGAGGCGAGCGCCGCTGCGCCGCAAAACCGTCCCGTGCGCGGCGTGGCCGTTGCGCGCACAGCAGGAGCATGAGTATGCCGATTCACCTCGAATGTCTTTCGCACACGCCGTTGCACGGCTATTTCGATCCGCAGCCTGAAGTGGTGGCGGAAGTCGAACGGGTAGGCCGCGCCGCGCGCGAACGCGTGGAAGCGTTCAACCCCGACCTGATCGTTGCGTTCGCACCCGACCACTTCAACGGCTTCTTCTATGACGTGATGCCGCCGTTCTGCATTGGCGCGCGCGCCGAGGCCATCGGCGACTTCAAGAGCATGGCCGGCACGCTGCCGGTGCCGGAAGACCTCGCGCACAAGCTCGCCGAAAATGTGCTCGACGCCGATATCGACGTAGCGCTTTCGTACCGCATGCAGGTCGATCACGGCTGCGCGCAGGCGCTGGAAGTGCTCACGGGCGGCCTGGATCGCTACCCTGTGATTCCCGTGTTCATCAACTCGGTGGCGCCGCCCATGGCGACGCTGCGCCGCGCGCGCCTGCTTGGCGACGCGATTGGCCGCTTCTTCTCGCGCAGCGACAGGCGTGTGCTCGTGGTGGGCTCGGGCGGCATTTCGCATGAGCCGCCAGTGCCGGAACTGTTCGGCGCGACGCCCGAAGTGGCAGAGCGTTTGATCGCGGGCCGCAACCCCACGGCCGACTCGCGCGCCGCACGCCAGGCGCGCACCGTGGCCGCGGCCAGGTCTTTCACGGCGGGCGACAGCCATTTGCATCCGCTCAATCCCGAATGGGACCGCGCGTTCCTCGCGCGCCTTGAATCGGGCGAGTTGACTTCCGTGGATGGCATGACGAACGCGGCCATTACACGGGACGGCGGCAAGTCGGCTCATGAAATCCGAACGTGGGTCGCAGCATTTGGCGCGTTGGCCGCCTATGGCCCGTATCGCGCGACGCTCGATTACTACCGCGAAATTCCCGAATGGATCGCGGGTTTTGCCACCATGCATGCCACGCCCGACGCGGCTTGATAAATCAGTACGGACTCCGGAGAATCAACATGTCAGATTCGAAACTCGTCGCGGCGCTGGCCGCGCGCCTGCGCGAAGCCGAAGCGTCGCGCAACGTGGTCGAGCCGGTGCGCGGCGAGATTGCCCTTGATGACATCGCAACGGCTTACGCCGTGCAGCAGGCCAACGTGGACCTGCGCGTGGCGAACGGCGAGCGCATCGTGGGCCGCAAGATCGGCCTCACGTCGCTCGCGGTGCAAAGGCAGCTGGGCGTCGATCAGCCTGACTTCGGCGCGCTGTTCGCCTCGATGGCTTACGGCGATGCCGAAGCGATTCCGCTTTCGCAACTGATCCAGCCGAAGGTGGAAGCGGAAATCGCGCTCGTGCTGGAGCACGATCTCACGCACGAGAAGCACACCTTCGTCGATATCCTGCGCGCCAGCGCCTACGCACTCGCAGCGATCGAAGTGGTGGACAGCCGCATCCAGAACTGGGACATCCGCTTCGTCGACACGGTGGCCGACAACGCCTCGAGCGCGCGCTTCGTGGTGGGCAGCCGCCCGGTGCCGCTCTCGCAGATCGACCTGAGCGCTTGCGCGATGGAGCTTTCGCGCGACGGCGAAGTGCTCTCGCGCGGCAACGGCGCCGCGTGTCTGGGCAATCCGCTCAACGCGGCCGTGTGGCTCGCAGACCGCATGGTCCAGCTCGGCACGCCGCTGCGTGCGGGCGACGTGGTGCTCACGGGCGCGCTCGGGCCCATGGTCGCCGTGAAGGAACCCGGCACGTACACCGCGCAGATCGAAGGCCTCGGCAGCGTTCGCGCGACTTTCTCCGCCTGATACAGGAATTCATATGGCTTCCGAAAAACTCAAGGCCGCGATCATCGGCTCCGGCAACATCGGCACGGATCTGATGATCAAGATCATGCGCAACAGCCGGCATCTGGAGATGGCGGCGATGGTCGGCATCGACCCGAACTCCGATGGCCTCGCACGCGCTGCCCGTCTTGGCGTGGCCACCACGCACGAAGGCGTGGAAGGCCTCACGCGTTTGCCTGTGTTCGACGACATCGACTTCGTGTTCGATGCGACCAGCGCTGGCGCGCACGTGAAGAATGACGCGCTGCTGCGCACGCTCAAGCCGTCGATCCGCGTGATCGACCTCACGCCCGCCGCGATTGGCCCGTACTGCGTGCCGGTGGTGAACATCGACGCTCACATTGAAGCGCTCAACGTCAACATGGTGACGTGCGGCGGCCAGGCCACGATTCCGATGGTCGCCGCCGTGTCGCGCGTGGCGAAGGTCCACTACGCGGAGATCGTCGCTTCGATCAGCAGCAAATCCGCTGGCCCCGGCACGCGCGCCAACATCGACGAGTTCACCGAAACCACGTCGCGCGCTATCGAAGTGGTGGGCGGCGCCGCGAAGGGCAAGGCGATTATCGTGCTGAATCCGGCGGAGCCGCCGGTCATGATGCGCGACACGGTCTACACGCTTTCTGAGGCGGCCGACCGCGAGAAGGTCGAGCAGTCCATCGAAGCGATGGCCGCGAAGGTGCACGCCTACGTGCCGGGCTATCGCCTGAAGCAGAAGGTGCAGTTCGACGAGATTCCCGCGAACGCGCCGCTCAATATCCCGGGCCTTGGCAAGTTCAGCGGCCTGAAGACCTCGGTGTTCCTCGAAGTGGAAGGCGCCGCGCACTATCTGCCTGCCTACGCAGGCAATCTCGACATCATGACTTCCGCCGCGCTCGCCACCGCCGAACGCATGGCGCAGACGCTCTTGAGCGTGCAAGGAGCCTAAGGCCATGAGCAAGAAACTCTATATCTCCGACGTGACGCTGCGCGACGGCAGCCACGCCATTCGCCATCAGTACTCGATCCAGAACGTGCAGGACATCGCCCGTGCGCTGGACCGTGCGAAAGTGGACAGCATCGAAGTCGCCCACGGCGACGGCCTGCAAGGTTCGAGCTTCAACTACGGCTTCGGCGCGCACAGTGACCTCGAATGGATCGAAGCCGTGGCCGACGTGGTCACGCACGCAAAGATCGCTACGCTCCTTCTGCCGGGGATCGGCACGATTCACGACCTGACGGCCGCGTACAACGCGGGGGCGCGCATCGTGCGCGTGGCTACGCACTGCACGGAAGCCGACATTTCGAAGCAGCACATCGAATTCGCGCGCGAACTCGGCATGGACACCGTGGGCTTCCTGATGATGAGCCACATGACCACGCCGGAAAACCTCGCTGTCGAAGCGAAGAAGATGGAAAGCTACGGCGCGACCTGCATTTACGTGGTCGATTCGGGCGGCGCGCTCACGATGAACGACGTGCGCGACCGGTTCCGTGCGGTGAAGGCCGCTTTGAAACCTGAAACGCAAACGGGTATGCATGCGCACCATAACCTCTCGCTGGGTGTGGCGAACTCGATCGTCGCCGTGGAAGAAGGTTGCGACCGCATCGATGCATCGCTTGCGGGCATGGGCGCTGGCGCGGGCAATGCGCCGCTCGAAGTGTTCATCGGCGCGGCGGAGCGCATGGGCTGGAACCACGGCACGGACCTCTACACGCTGATGGACGCCGCCGACGACATCGTGCGCCCGTTGCAGGACCGCCCGGTTCGCGTGGACCGCGAAACGCTCGCGCTCGGCTACGCGGGTGTGTATTCGAGCTTCCTGCGCCACTCGGAAGTGGCCGCGAAGAAGTACGGCCTGAAGACGGTCGACATTCTCGTCGAACTGGGCAAGCGCCGGATGGTGGGCGGCCAGGAAGACATGATCGTCGACGTGGCGCTCGATCTGAAAAAGCGCCAGGAAGCATTGCAGTCCTGATCAAGCGCGCCGCACATCGCCTTTTGGGTGGTGCGCGGCGTTGCCGCATATATCCGCCAAAAGAGCGGTTTGCCTATACATTCGGAGACTTTTTATGACGTCGCGAAACAGTAGTGCTGGAGGAAGTGCAACGAGCGGCAAGGCAACCATCGCCCTGTGTCTGGCGATTGCGCTGCTCGAAGGGCTGGACCTGCAATCGGCGGGCGTAGCGGGACCGCGTATGGCAAAGGAATTTCATCTCGCCGTGGCGCAAATGGGCTGGGCGTTCAGCGCCGGCGCGATCGGCCTCTTGCCGGGCGCGGCGTTGGGCGGGCGGCTTGCCGACCGCTTTGGCCGCAAGCGCGTGCTCATGTGGTCGGTCACGTTGTTCGGGCTGTTTTCGCTCGCCACGACCATGGTGTGGAATTTCGAAAGCCTGCTCGTTGCGCGTCTGCTCACGGGCCTCGGTCTGGGGGCGGCCATGCCGAACCTGATCGCGCTGTGCGCGGAAGCAGCGGGTGAGCAGCAGCGCAGCACGGCGGTGGGCGCGATGTACTGTGGCATGCCGTTCGGCGCGGCGATCGCCGCCGTAATCGGCATGCTCGGCACGGGGGACGCGAGCTGGCGCCACGTGTTCCACGTTGGCGGTCTCGGCCCGATCGTGATGGTGCCGCTGCTCGGCGCGTTCCTGCGCGAGTCGCAGCAATTCGTTGCCACGCAGGCTTCGAAGATCGCGAAGGAAGGCGCGCCGACCGTGGCGCAAGCGCTCTGGCAGGAAGGCCGCGCGCGTACCACCATCGCGCTGTGGATCAGCTACCTCGGCACGCTGATCGTGCTGTACTTCCTGATGAACTGGCTGCCCTCGATGGTGCTCGCACGCGGCCTCACGCGCGTGCAGTCGAACCTCGTGCTCATGCTGTTCAACATCGGCGGCGGTATCGGCGCGGTTGCGATCGCAACGATCATGGATCGCTTTGGCCGCCGCGGCACGGTGATCGGAATGTACATCGGCGTCGTGGTGGCGCTCACCGTGTTCGCGGGCGCGGGCGGCGCAGGCTCGACGGCCGTGGGCGGTCTGCTGTGCGGCTTCTTTATCGTGGGCGGCCAGTCGGTGCTTTACGCACTCGCGGGCCATGCGTACCCCACAGAAGTGCGCGGCACGGGTGTGGGCGCGGCCGTGGCCGTGGGGCGTCTCGGTTCGATTCTCGGGCCGCTCGTGGCGGGCCAGTTGTTCGCACTCGGTCAGAGCCCGTCGATGCTGGTGGGCTCGAGCATTCCGCTCGTCGTGATCGCGGCGCTGGCCGCGCTGAGCGTGGTGGGCGCATTCAGGCAGCGCGGCGCATTGGGTGCACAGGGCGTATGAATTCGAAGGGGAGAAGGCACGCGCCTTCTCCGGCATGGGTTATCACGTTTTAAAGGATGGTCATCATGACTGGTACGGCACAAGCAATCACCGAAGCCTCGACGAGCAAGTTCGCCCGTGTGAAGGACGGCGAGGTCGAGTTCCAGATTCACTACAACGACGCAGGCGCAGGCGCCGAAACCGTCGTGATGCTGCACGGCTCGGGTCCGGGCGCGAGCGGCTGGGCCAACTTCAACCGCAACGTCGAGCCGCTCGTCGCGGCCGGCTACCGCGTGATCCTGATGGACTGCCCGGGCTGGAGCAAGAGCGACCCGATCGTTTGCACGAGCTCGCGCTCGGACCTGAACGGCCGCGTGCTCAAGGGCCTGCTCGACGTGCTCGATATCGAGCGCGTGCATATTCTCGGCAATTCGATGGGCGGTCACAGCGCCGTTGCCTTCGCGCTGGCGAACCCGCAACGCGTGGGCAAGCTCGTGCTGATGGGCGGCGGCACCGGCGGCCCGAGCAACTTCGTGCCGATGCCGACCGAAGGCATCAAGCTGCTGCAAGGACTCTATCGCGATCCGACCATCGAGAACCTCAAGCGCATGATGAACGTGTTCGTGTACGACGCGAGCGCGCTCACCGACGAGCTGATGCAAACGCGCCTCGATAACATGCTCGCGCGCCGCGACCATCTGGAAAACTTCGTGAAGAGCCTCGCCGCGTTCCCGAAGCAGTTCAGCGACTACGGCGCGCGCCTTGGCGAAATCGCCGCGCCCACGCTCGTGATCTGGGGCCGCGACGACCGCTTCGTGCCGATGGATATCGGTCTTCGTCTGCTGGCCGGCATGCAGAACGCGCAGCTGCACGTGTTCAACCGTTGCGGCCACTGGGCGCAGTGGGAGCACGCGGAAGCGTTCAACCGCATGGTGATCGACTTTCTGCAGCACTGAAACGCGCCGAAGTACTTGCGGGAATGATGCGGCGCCGGAGCGCGCTCGATAGCGTCCCGAAAATGGACGTTTCCAGCGCGCGTCCTGGTAGGGCGGATGTTGCTTGGGTTCTCGCGCCACGTGTAACTGCGGTTCTTCCTCGTCGCACGTATTGGGACCCGAGGATACCGCGCCGCGATGCGCGACCGGATCAGGGGGATATCCAAGGTTGACGAGCCGCGCTCTGCGCCGCGCGATCGTGAGCACGCGTATTCGACGTCAATGGGATGTATTTGGCCTAGCCGATTCTCGTCGCTCCTCCAGCAATCGGGACTGCAGGATCGGCCATTTGCTCGTTTCGGCCGTGCGACTCGCTACCGGGGAGGCGCGTGGCCTGTTGTGCCAATAGCCGGAGCGTCGGTTGATTACCGATGCTCCGTTGGCTAATAACACTTCCTGCATGCTGTCTATGCTCTTGAGGGTCGCGTAAGGTTTAAGCCGGAGCGATAGAACCGGTAACGAGTCGCTTGCGCCAGGCAATCCAGCCGACAACAATCGATAGTATCGCGACGAAAAGTGGCGCCACCCCATGCGCGTATTCGCCGTGGACGATGACGGTTGCCAGCGCCGCCAACATCACGGTGCAGCCGAGCACCGAGCCCCACAACCGCGTGCGTGCTCGCGCAAGCAGAATGGCGGTCATGAGTTCCAGTGAACCAGTCACGAAATGGAACCAGTGCGGATATCCCCACTTCAGGTATTCCTCGAAGATGGATCGCGGGGCGACGATGTTGCTGAGTGATCCTGCGACGAAGAAAGCGGCAAGAACCAAAGGTAATGTCTGGCGCCAGGAAATCTTGGACATTCGTTCTACCTTCTCTAATGAGGGCGCTGCCGATGACCAGCGGGGGCGCCTGATCGACGAGCCGGCCGATCTCTGTTGTTTATGCCGTAGTGGCCTTGTGGGCCGCCGCAAAGACATCGCGAGGGGAAGTCGCGCCCGCGACGTGCTCCGTACCCGCGACGCCGAGGTCCATCCAGCCGGCGTTGACGGCATCGAACAGCGCTTCGGCCGGTCCGGTCTGTCCCTTCGGGATGCCGAACTGTTCGAACGCTGCTGGCCACCCGGCCCGCGGGATGGCAACGGCCTTGACGTCGCGCTGCAGGACTTCGCCCAACTGGGCCGCGACCTCATCTGCGCTGACCATCGAGCCAAGCTCGACGACGCGATGTCCGGTCCACGCCAGCCCGGTCAGCAGCGTAGCCGCCACGGCGCCGATATCGTCAGTCGCAACCATGGTCGACTTCCGACTCGTCGGGTTGTAGTAGACGGGTAGCGTGCCACCCTGGGCGACGTGCAAGCCGTAAAGGAAGTTCTCGAAAAAACCGCCGGCTCGCACATAGGCTATTGGCAACGTCAGTTGGCGCAGTCCTTGCTCGAGAAGCGACAGGGCGGTGATCATTCCCAGCCCGCTGGTTCTGTTCGCACCCATCGATGACAGTGCAACCACGCGCGGCGGCGCTGCTCTGGTTAGCGCGTCGACATAATTCGCGATTACGCTCCTTGCTTCCCTGAAATCAGGCGAAGGTGCCCAGACTGCCGGCAACATGACAAATGCACCGTCGACCCCTTCGAGCGCCCTCTCTACGGTGGTCGCATCATTCCAGTCGCCGTCGACGAGTTCCACACCTTGATCTGCCCAAGTCATCGCCTTCTCGCGATTGCGGACCAACGCCCGTACTTTCCTGCCTTGCGCCAACAGATGCTGGGCCGTTGCGCCGCCGACGCGTCCTGTAATTCCCATTACCAAAAACATGTGTTTCTCCTGAAATTTTGTATTGCCCTTAAACGCCAACACTTCTGCGACTGGATGCAGTGCTACTGGAATATTTGGCTTCTACCAGCGGGTCCATCAGCCGGCCTGGATGCCCGCCGGAGTCTGCTACAGAAGGCGGGCGGGAACTGGGTTTGACATCGGCGCTCCCTGAGGAGCAGTCTTTGTTCGAGGGCAGGTCTATCATAGAGACCGAGGCCTCGCGCCGGAAGGAGGCAGTTTTTTGTTACCAGAAGAGTTAAAGGGAACCCGAATGAGTACCGCACAGGATGCGATCGAGAGATTCAGCCGATATCAACGTCAGGTACGCGACGCCCAGCCCGCACACTGCGCGATTCGCGACGTGCTCGACCGCATCGGCGACAAATGGAGCATGCTTATCATCATGGAACTGGCGACGCGAGTGCAGCGCTTCAGTGAGCTTCATCGAGCCATCCCAGACATTTCCAAGCGCATGCTCACCCAGACACTCCGCGATCTGGAGCGCGACGGACTCATCAGCCGGCATGTCTTTCCCACGAGCCCGCCAAGCGTCGAATATCGTCTGGCCCCACTAGGCCAATCCCTGTTAGAGCCGATGGCGGCCCTCATCGATTGGGCCGATCGTCGCTATCCCGAGATCCATGCCGCGCGCGCCCGCTTTGACGGCGCTTCCGGTGATGTCCCGCGCTAGACGCGCAGCCCGATGACGAACGCCTGAATCGGGCAGTTTGCGGCTTGTTTTGCCGATGGTGCGGAAGGACGTATCACGCGTTTCCGGTTCGTCGTCTCCGCCTAAAGAGGATCGTCTTTCTAATCAAAAGAGACCGTCTGACGAAGTGGGAGGCCGAGGGAGGCTGTATTCAGAACTGCTAAATTATTACGTGACCGGAACTGTGGTTATGGACGCGCAGTCGGCGTCACGCCGCCAGGCTAATGTCCGTTGTCGATGGATTTGCTGGCGTCCAAACGTCCGTGTGCAGGGTCTCCCTCCGCTTTCTCGTCGAGCCCCAATTTGCCGGAGGGACCCGAAGCCAACGTCTGTTGGTTGCGCTAACAACATCTTAACAAACATGTAACACAACTTACATATACTTCCCGCGACTTAAAAGCTGCCGGGCATACCCGGCTTATAACAAGGAGAAGTTGTGAAAAATGCACGTTTGCGCAGGGGCACGCTCACGATGCTGGCAAGCATCGGTGTAATGGCAGGGTTGTCTGCCTGCGGAAGCAGCGACAGTGGCTCGAACGGGCCGAAGGTCACTGGCCAGGTGCTCGGCAGCTATATCCAGGGTGCGGCTGTCTGCCTGGATGTGAACAACAACGGCAAGTGCGACCAGGGCGAGCCAGTCGCGCGCTCGGATGCCCAAGGCAAATTCTCGATCACCGATACGAGCAACGGTTCCTGGAAGTACGTCGTTGCCGACCTGAACGGTGCCACGGAGAACGACACGTCGGGCAAGAACATGGGCACCACGTTCAACAGTACGGCGACGTTCCGTTCGCCGCGCGGCGTGAGCTCCGTTAGTGCCATCACCACCCAGCTTTCGCAGCTGATCGACAGCGGCCTGTCGCAGTCGGACGCGCAAACGCAACTGGCGAACAAGATTGGCACGACGGCGGACGCCCTGCTGGGCGACTTCAACACCAACGGCAACGCCGTCGTGAAGGCCGCGAGCGACCAGTACATTGCAACCGTCGCTTCGAGCAAGGCGATCAAGCACGTCTGGGTGATCGTGCTCGAAAACAAGAGCGCGGAATCGACGTACGGCACGACGGCCTCGGATTCGAACCAGGACCCGTATCTGAAATCGCTGGTTCCGCAGGGCACGTACCTCTCGAACTACTACGGCACCGGCCACGTTTCGCTGGACAACTACATCTCGATGGTCTCAGGTCAGCCGTCGACGCACGACACGGAAACGGACTGCTTCCAGCTGTGGTCTGATATCGTCGACATTGGCAACGACTCGGCCAACCCCAAGGTTCTCGCGGCAGGCACGGACGCAAACGGCCATCAAAGCGGCGGCTGCGTATTCCCGGCTCGCGTGCAGCATATTGGCAACCAGATGGAACAAGCCAAGCTCACGTGGCGTAGCTACAACGAGGACATGGGCAACGACCTGAACCGCGACGGCACGCGAACCTGTTCGTTCCCGCGCCGAACCGCCCAGCTCGCGGGCACCGACCCGACGAAGGCTGTGGACGGCACGCAGGCCGCGCAGGCTCCGTCGGCCTCGGGTGACAAGCCGGGCGACGAGTACGCAACGCGTCACAATCCGTTCCCGTATTTCCATTCGACCATCGACGATCTGGCGAACTGCGATGCGCACGTGGTCAACCTGCAAGACGACCTGGCAACGGATCTTCAGTCGATCGACACGACGCCGAACTTCTCCTTCATCACGCCGAACCTGTGTGACGATGGTCACGATGGTGACGGTACGGGCACTGCGGGCAAGGGCTGCGCAAACGGTCAGCCTGGCGGTTTGACTTCGATCGACGCGTTCCTGAAGAAGACGATCCCGCTGATCCAGGCTTCGCCCGCCTACAAGCAGGACGGCCTGATCATCATCACCACGGACGAAGGCGTCGTGACCGGACTCACGCCGACGACGCAACTCAGTGCCGATGGCAAGACGTTCTCCGTACTGGAGCCGGAAATGGGCAACCAGTGCCCCGGGTGCAACCAGCAAACGGGTCCGAACGTGACGCGTCCGGAACAGGTCGCGATGTCGACGCTGCCGGTGGCTGAAGCCTACCTGCTCGGTATTAGCGCGTCGACGCTGCCTGCAACCGTGCAGAACGTGTCGATCGCGCTGAACTACCTCGGCGTCGGTGGCGATCAGATTGGTACGCTGTTGCTGTCGCCGTTCATCAAGGGCGGTCATGTGGATGGCACGGGCTACAACCACTACGCGCTGCTGCGTTCGCTCGAAGACAACTTCGGCATTGGCTCGTATCTCGGCTACGCCGACGATGCGTCGCTCAAGCCGATCTTCACGTCGGCGAACATCGATAACCGCTAATCACAGGCGGTCTCACAAGAACTCTGTTGTCTTTGCCCGGTTCCCTGTTCGAACCGGGCTGTTTTTTTATCCGTTATGCGCCAATTTCCTTCAAGGGCTGTTTTCGCAACGGCCCTTTGCGTTTTCCTTCTGTCCGCCTGCGACAAACAAGCCGCGGACGTTCAAGCAGCCACGGTCAAGGCAGGTACGCCTGATCTGGCAGCGATCGGCAAGGCAGCGTTCTTCGATCCGTCGCTGTCGGCTTCCGGCAAGCAGTCATGTGCCTCCTGTCACAGCCCCGCGAATGCCTATGGCCCGCCGAACGGTCTGGCTGTCCAGTTGGGCGGCCCGAACCTCGATCGAGCCGGACTGCGCTCGGTGCCGTCGCTGCGTTATCTGCGCGCCGTGCCTTACTGGACGTACACGCAGGCAAATAGCCTGAAAGAGCGCCTCGAGGACGGAGACAATCAGCCCATCGGCGGATACACCTGGGATGGGCGCTACAACACCCCTGCGGATCAAGCTGCATTCCCCCTGCTTAATCCGGATGAAATGGCAAACAGCAACGCCGAGGACGTGGCGAACAAGCTAAGCAAAAGCGCCTACGCGCAACAGTTCCGGGACGCATTCGGCCAGGACATTTTCTCGCGACCCGCGCAGGCGCTCGCGGACCTGGGCAAGGTATTGCAGGCATTCCAGTTCAACGATCCGTCGTTCGCGCCGTACTCCAGCAAGTTCGACCGCGTGCTCGACGGCAAGGATCAATTCACGCCGCAGGAAGCGCACGGACTGAAGCTGTTCAGCGACCCGGACAAGGGCAACTGTGCAAGCTGCCATCTGATCGACAAGGGCGCTCACGGCGCGCATCCGGCATTGACGGACTACAACTTTCAGACGCTGGGTGTGCCACGCAACATGGACATCCCGGCCAACCGCGATCCGAACTTCTTCGATATGGGGTTATGCGGGCCGCTGCGTGACGACCAGGCGAAGCAGCAAAAGTGGTTCTGTGGCATGTTCCGTACGCCCACGCTTCGCAACGTCGCGACGCGTCGCGCGTTTTTCCACAATGGCATGTTCCATACACTCGAAGATTCGATGCGCTTCTATGTCGAGCGCGACACGAACCCCGAGAAGTGGTATTCGAAAGACGCGCACGGGCACGTTGTGAAGTTTGACGACCTGCCGAAGAATCTACGCAGTAACGTGGATATGAAGACGGAGCCGCTGACGAATCACCTGGGCGGCAAACCGGTCTGGTCGGATTCGGATATCCACGACGTGGTGGCGTTCCTGAATACCCTGACCGACGCGGACGCCAAGACAGTGTCTCGCTAACGTCGCGCAGAAAAAGGAGAAACCCGGTCAGCTTTTTGAACTGGGTTTTTTTTTGCGATTCGTTGGAGCGGTGCTTGCATATGCATCGATCTGCCTGAGCCGACCGCTTCGCTTGCTTCGGTACGGCTAAGACGGCTTTTGGGCGGCTTTTGCGAATGAGTACAACCGGCCATCTACAGTCATACGCCCACGCGCCTATGCCGGTCGCGGAGTTACCATGCAACGCACTACGCGTTACTCGATGCGGCAGTTACAACGCATGAGCTTGCGATAGATCCCAAACGCGAGCCCGCCGATCACCATGAGCAATGCCCGGCCGATACTCATGTCCACACTCGCCATGACCTCGCAGAGATAGATCGTGGCTCCTGCTATCAGGGGATGAAAGAACGCCTTACCATGAAGCTCATCCATTTGAATTCTCCAACGTATGGACTGCCGCCGGACAGCCGGCGCGATGCTTTTCCACTTGATGCCGAAGGCAGATTTCTCGCTGATGTGCTGCGATGTTTGGCATATCTGATTTTGTTTTTCCATGATCGACCAATCGTCCTGTCTAGCTCGTGCACCGTTCCTTTTCCTCTTTTACGAGGATGTAGCCAAATCATAGCGATCGCGTAGTGCGATTCAATTACCTCACGGGTAATCAAAAATCTTCGAAGCATCGGGGCGCCCTAAGAACCAAGTGGGCAGGATGTTCCAGAACTTCGGACCGGAGCAAAGGCACACTGAAGCCGGAAATAACGCACTGCTTCGATGTGAACGAAGCTGATCTGTCGAAGGAGCAAGTCTGCGCGATTGCGAACGCACCTGAAGCCGCGCGCGTGTTGACTGGCGAACTCTTATGCGGATCACACGCGATCTTCGACCACGCGCCGTTTAGAGGAACCGGAAGATCAAAAACCCTTTCCCGGCGGGGAAAGGGTTCGAACCATGCATTCTGCGGCGGCGGGTTTTGAGGGTGCTCCCGCCGCTCAAACTCACTTCAAGCCTTCCACGCATAGGGCTGGAAGAGTGCTTCGAGGGGCGGCTGGGTGACGCTTGCGGTGTAGTTCGTGATCGTCGAGGCGGCAATCACGAGGATGACGTCGAGCACGAGTGCCTGATCGAAGCCGGCCTCGGTGAACGCAGCGATGTCGTGATTGTCAACCTGGCCGCGCTTTTCGATCAGCGTGCGTGCCAGTCGGGACAGCGCCGCAACCTTGGGGTCCGCCGGGAGCCGGCGTTCGCGGATCGCCTGCACGTCGGCCTCGCTCAGGCCTTCCTTGACCCCGAGGAACGAGTGGAATGCGACCGGCCAGGTGGCGCCATTGGTCACCGCATTGGTGAGCAGCAGCGTCTGCACGTGCGCTTCGGAAAGGTTGCCGCCGTGTGCCTGCTGAAACAGGCCGACGAGACCATTGATCAGCTTCGGCGAGCCGGCAATCGCGCCGGCGATATTGGGCACCATGCCGAAGGCTTGAGCGAGCCCGTTGAGCGCGGGCTTCGATTGTTCAGGGGCGGAGTCGAGCGTATAGATGGGGAAGTGAGCCACGATATTTCCTTGAGTGTTGAAGGTATCGCTGAGATCGATCAGGCGACAAACACAGGTTATTGCGAGACGCGACTCGCGCCAATTACATGCCAGGTAATAAACGAGCCCATTCACTTGCGCGCCGCGTCGAGCAGCGCGACGTGCTGCGCTTCGGTTTCGGCGTCGGCGGGAAACATGCATTCGATCCGCAGTTCCTGCGCAGCGACTGTCAGCGGTGTTCCGACCGTCGTGATCAACGAGAAGTAGTTGAGTACGGCGCCGTTGTTAATGAAGCCCATCGGCACCATCGGCAGCGTGGACGCGGAGCCCGCCATCCCTTGCGATCGCCATTCGGGGCGCACGCCGGGGTAGGACAGCAGCGCGTCGAGGAGTTGTTGCGTCTGGAGATCGACGACGTGGCCCACCGATTCGCGCTGCACGCGCTGGACAAGGCTGCGCGCCACCGCCTCCCAGTTGGCCATATGGGGCCGCAAGCCTCGTGGATCGAAGATCAGATGCAGGATGTTGCGCGGCCCAGCGCGTGCCGCCATATCGACGAAGCAGTTGAAGAAGTCCGGCGCGGCACGGTTGGTCATGAGCACGTTCCAGTACCGGTCCATGACGATCGCCGGAAACGGTTCGTTCTGCTGCAGAACACGTCTGGCCGCGTCCGTAACGACCGACATCTCCTCAGCGTTCCACCCGGCTTCCGAATACATTGGCGCGTATCCGGCCGACAACAGCAGAACGTTGCGCTCGCGCAGCGGCACCCCAAGCGATTGCGCGATATTCAACAGCGTCTGCCGGCCCGGTGCGCTTCGGCCGCTCTCGATGAAGCTGATCTGCCGCTGCGAGATGCCCGCATCGAGCGAGAGATCGAGCTGGCTGACGCCTCGCACTTCTCGCCAGTGTCGCAGCAATCCCCCCAGTTCCTGCGGCACTCGCTGGTTGAGGTTCAATGTGCTCATGATCTTCCCTTATGCATCAGGACAAACGGTCGGTGCGGTCGATGTGCGAACGCGCTTTACTGGATATCGGAACCTATCGATTCGTAGCCGATGCTGGCAACTACACCGAATGTATTCGTCGCGTCGTCGAACCTTAGACCGCACGTCGCGCTGTATTTCGACAGAAGCTATGCCTTTGTCAAAGCGGCCTGGTATGCGCGCCCGGTTATCAGGCGTCTCTGCGTAATCGTTCGCGCCCGTTCGGTGACCGTCACCACGATATCCGCAGGCGCTGCCTCAGGAGAGCCGGACTGGAACGGTGGTTGCGGGTCATAGGCCATGTAGAGTTGCAGTTCCTGGGCGACCTTCTCACCGCGCAGCAACGAGACCACGATCAGGGAGCCATCGATTCCTGCTGTCACGCCGCCGGCGCTGATGAACCTGTCGTCGATTACGACGCGCTCGTTACCTGGTATCGCGCCATACAGCGGCAGGACTTCCATCGCTGTCCAGTGCGTCGTTGCATGCTTGCCCTGTAACAAACCGGCCGCGCCGCAGAGCAGTGCGCCAGTACAGACTGAAAACACGTATCGGGCGCCTGCGGCCTGATTGCTGATGAACGACAGAACCGTTTCGTCGTGCATCAACGCTTCCTGACCATGTCCGCCAGGTACCAGGAGCACGTCGAGTTGCGGGGCCTCTTCGAAAGTCGTATCGGCAAGCAACTGCATGCCGGCAAGGTCGCGGACAGGATTTTTGTCTTTCCACAGTGTCATGAACGACGAGTTCGGCACGCGAGCCAAGGCCTCGAAAGGCCCGGTGAAATCGCACTGGTCCATGTCCGGGAAAATGATCCCGCCAATTTTCAAATGAACGTCCAAGGCTATACTCATGACAATGTCCTTTTGCAAACGAGAAAGGAAAGGGACAACCGCCAAGGCAACTTCAGTCAAACGAAGTCAATTGAATTTATCGAAGACGACATACCTTATCGCCGGACTGTCACGTAACAAGGAAAACGCTTTGACACAATGCGAGCAGGGATAAGGGAGGGTATAAGCGCTGCGATAAACCGGCCTGGTAATGACGGAATCCTTTCCGGTGGTTGACGCATGTGTCAGGTGGGATCATGCGACAACTTAAGGGTAGTGCGACATCGCAGGGTCGCCAATTACATTGGAGGTAATAAAGGTCTTTTGAGGGCGAGATGGAAAGTATGATGCCGCCCTCACCGGGATTTGAAGCTCATCGACTCGTGCACATGGCAACATTGCCTCCACCGTGTAAGGACGATGAATGTCATTCGGGCTGGACGCTGTCGCGGCCGAATCAATCGAGCTGCGAACTCCTTGTGTCACCGCATTTACGACTTCGAATCGTGTTTTGCGCTCCAAAGAACGATGTTGAGCAGGATGGGGATGAGATCCAGACCCTTCTCGGTCAGCGTATAGAAGTCCTTACGTCTGTCGTCGGGAATGGGCGCCCGCGCGCCTGATCGATTGGAGCAACGCCGCAGTTTATGTTGACCTCGGTGAATGTCATGTATTTGCCGACTGCTGCCTGATACGGCGGGCGGAAGCCGTGCCTCAACCGTCACTCGACCCAGTGACGCTTTGATGGCAGCTACCTGGCTACAACGGTCACCCGCGCCGATGAGATCGAAGCGCGGCACATCGCAATGCTCGACGTGGCCCGAAAAAAATGCGTTCGATTATTACCTGCCATGTAATTGGCGGGACGCGCGCGTCTGACTAACCTGTGCATGTCGCATCCACGTTGTCAGCGATACCTTCGACCTTCAAGGAAATATCATGGCTAACTTTCCGCTTTACACGCTCGAATCCGCACCCGAACAATCGAAGCCCGCGCTGAAAGGCCTGGCTGAAATCTTCGGCATGGTGCCTAACATGCCCGCCCAGATGGCGGGTTCGCCGAGACTGATCACTGCCTTGGTTGGCGTGTTCAATCAGGCGCACGGCGGCAACTTCAACGAACAGCAAATGCAAGTGCTGCTGCTCACGAATGCGGTGACGAACAGCTCCGCCTGGCCGGTCGCATTCCACTCGTACCTCGGGATCAAGGAAGGCCTGAGCGAGGCCGACGTGCAGGCGATCCGCGAACGCCGCTACCCGAAGGACCCCAAGCATGCAGCGCTGTCGCGCCTGGCACGCACGCTGATTGAAAAGCGCGGCCGCATCGACGACCACGACATCGCAGCGTTCACTGCGGCAGGTTTCGATCAGGCGCGGGTGCTCGATGTGGTCCTCGTGGTCGCTGCCTCGACGATGACTAACTACACGGCGAGCGTCACACAGTCACCGCTTGAAGAGGTCTTCCAGCCGTACGCATGGAACGCTTGAGGCGAGTTTGCGCTGCGGTAAAACAATTCAAACGAACCACCCGCAGAACACCTGGTTAAAGCCCTCTCCCCGCTGGGAAAGGGCTTGCCCACAGATAGCGGATTCTCCATCCTGTCGACGTCGCTTGAATGTCCGATCGTTGTTTTAGTCGAGCGACTCCTCATGGCCGGCAAGCGTCCGCTCGCCGGCCATGTCGCCGTCAGACCTCGGTCTGCTCCGCCATCTCGAGCGCGTCAGATCGCATGCCCAAAGTTGCTATTAATTGCGAGATTGAGCATAGCCAGCTCGCGAATGTTCGAGGACATCCGCAGCCGGGTGCGAATCGCCCATTTTTCGGAAGCTTCAACGGCGGCTTCTGGCCGGCGAGTTTGCCCTTGTCGCACGGCACACGGTGCCTGCGCGACGATTCTGCATTTCCATGATGATCACCTTCCAGTTGAAGGAAGATCCAGTGTGCCGTCTCGCCGTGCAAGCAGTGGTCGCCACCGACCCGTAGCGGTCCGCGCCAGTGACGACGAGTGTATGGCTGCTCCGGAACGGTCTCCCACGTGTCGAAGTGGTGGTGAGCGGAGATAGCGCCTCATTGCCACGCCCGGCCAATAGCGGGTCAGTGTGGCGATAGCGCTCATCGCGCCACCAAGGCCCGGTCAGCGATCACTACGCCATTCTGAATCACGGCCTTTCCCAGGCCGCGTTGTACCGGGCCAAACACTCGGGTCGCAACCGCGTTGAGCTGGACATGCAAGACGCCGGGATGGGAAGTCCGCACAATGGCGACGTGGCCCGCAATGCCGCTGTATCTGCCTTGGCTGATGCATGAAACACAGCTTCACTCGCGCTCAGGTCTCTATGCTGCCAGTGGCTATTCCACCTCCTATGCTGTCCGGGGTTCGCGCTGCGCGGTTCTTGCCCAGCCATCGAGCAAGGTCGCCCGCCGACATTGCTTTTGCGTAATACCAGCCCTGGGCATACTGCACGCCTTTCGTGCGCAGCCACTGCGCCTGAAACTCTGACTCGACGCCCTCCGCGACGATCTCCAGACCAAGCTCGTGGGCCATGCCGATGATGTGCGGCGCGACGACACTCGACGCTGTGTCCTGCGCAATCGTGTCGACAAACGACTTGTCGATCTTCAGCACGTCGATCTCAAAGGTTTGCAGATAAGAGAGACTCGAGTAGCCGGTCCCAAAGTCGTCGATGTAGATTGGATGGCCCGCGGCCCGGAATGCCGCAATCACGCCGCGCGTTGCATCGGCGTTCATGAAACTGCGCTCCGTTGCCTCAATTCGCATCTGCCTGGGCGCGATACCGGTTCCCTGGAGTGACTTCGTGAGCAGGTTCAGGAAGCGGAACGTGCGCAGATCCTCGCTGCTTACGTTGATCGAGACATAGAAAGCGGGGTTTGCCGCGAGCAACCGGCCGAGCTGCGCGATGGTTTTATCGAGCACGAGATCCGTCAACGGCTGGATGAGATGGCTTTCTTCGGCAACCCGGACGAATACTTCGGGCGAGATGGCTTGTTCATGCAGCGTCCAGCGCACCAGCGCTTCCACGCCGGCACATTCATTGTCGGCAAGCCGCACGATCGGCTGAAAAACGACATCAAGCTTGCGGCGCGAAATGGCCCATTCCAGTGTTGACGCAAACGACAACTGCCGTGTGACGCGCCTGTATGCCAGCCAGCCAAGCAGCGCTCCCGCGATGACGCCGACGGACAGCCACGCAGCAAGGAGCTTCGGCCGGTCGCCCACCACGCTGCTGCGTGGCGACTTCACGACCACGGCGATGTGCCTCGTCGATGACCGGGCAACCGCGTAGTTCCACTCGTCGCTCTTGACGTCGCCCGCGTGCTTCCATGCATTGAACATCTCGTTTGGGTCCGCGCCTGCGGAAACGGCGAAGACGGTTCCCGTTGTGGTCTGGATCGCCGCAATGGGGCGCCTGGCCGGATCGATCAGGTCAACGTAGGCCTCGGGATCCATGGAAACATAGTGGCCGTTGCGGCCAATCTGAAGGTCCTTGCGCACGTCGCTCAGCGGGCTTTTCTGCCGGAACCAGATGAGAAACCCGTCGTTGGTACGGTAGTCAGGTGGCGGCAATGTGAGGTCTTTGTCGTGCACGTCGCCGAGCAGCGGCGAGCAGAGGTACTTCCCCTCCGCGTAGGCCCCCGCATCCTGGACGTACCGGTAGTTGTAAATGACCCGTGCGGCCTGTTCAAGGTTCGCGGGTGAGCAGGCTGCCCCCGGTTGCTGCTCGAGATCGGAGAGCGCCGCGAAGGCCTGGTAGGTGACCAGCTCCGCGCGCAGCATGGCCTTGTCGGCAAACTCCTGAATATCCGCCCGGTCCCGGTTTTCGACGTCCCTGTTCGCAAAATATAGGCTGGTGAGCACCGGCCCTATGGTTGCGAGACACCCGAGGGCAATCGAAGCCGAAATCAACGTGATGCGCCTTAGCATTTCGTACCCCAGTCGTGAAAAGTTTGGGAACGAACGGGAGATAGCCGCGCGCGGATGGCACATGCCAGCTATCTACGGCATCAAATTTCCTGTACCCCTGCAATCTGCCAGATTTCAGACGTGCGACACCGATGTGTGGCACTGGCCTCGAGTTGACGCGTGACGGACAGTGACGTTGCCGGTTTGCGAACGTCGCTCCTTCGGGATGATGATATGCAATTGCGTCGTCGGCGCGTGGAAAATCCCACATCCGGCGAGAACAGTAATATGTCGTTGCCGAGTCCCAAGGTACTGCCGGTTGTGCGCTGTCACTCGCGTGACGCCACGCCGTAGCACGAGGTCAAAAACGATGCGCGGTCGTCCGGCGTTTGCCTATGTGAGCTCCGCGATTGTTGCGCTAAGCGCAGTGGTATGCGTTGCTGCGCATGCGGATGAGAAAGCGCCGCTCAGTTTCATCGATCCAGCAGACGGGCAACTGGACATGAGCGATTTCCTGCTCAAGCATAAGGGGGCGTTGCCCGTTCCCATCGTGATCACTGAGCCGGCCGTGGGCTATGGCGCGGGTCTCGGCCTGCTCTTCTTCTCCGGGCCAATTGCCGAGGCGGCGGCGAACTCTACAGACGCGCAGCCCAGCCGGAGTCCGCCGAACGTGACAGCGCTCGGTGGCATGTACACGCAGAACGGCACGTGGGCTGCAGCGGCCGCCCACTTTCATACCTGGGACGACGACCGCTATCGTTACCTCGGCGCGGTAGCAAAGGTCGATGCTCACCTCGATTATTTTGGCCTGACCAGTCAGGCTCGGGCCTACACCCTCAGCGGCGAGGCGCTTGTTCAGCAGTTTCTGGTGCGGCTTGGCAGCAGCCGCTGGTATGGCGGTGTGCGGTATGTCTTCTTCGACACGACGTCCAGCTTCACCGGCGGCACCATACCGGCCAGCATTTCCAACTTCCAGCGGAACCAGCGCATCGGCGCAGGCAGCCTCATCCTGGACTACGATTCGCGCGACAACATCTTTTACCCGGCTTCCGGCAGCTTCGCCGAATTTGAAGCGCAGTTCGCCCGAACAGGGTTAGGTGGCACCCAGAACTACGACGTGTACGCGGCCCGCGGCTTCAAATGGATTCCCCTCACGCATGCGCTGATTCTGGGCCTGCGCGTCGACACCCGGTTCTCAACGGGCGATATTCCGTTCTATGCGCAGCCGTATGTCGATCTGCGCGGCGTTCAGAAGGGACGATACCAGGACCGCAATGCCATCTCGACTGAAGCGGAGTTGCGCTGGGACGTGACGCCACGGTGGTCGCTGCTCGGCTTCACAGGCATTGGCAAGGCATACGGACGTCTGGAAAGCTTTTCCCAGGCACAGAACGTGACCAGCGTCGGTGCCGGGTTTCGTTACCTGATTGCGCGCAAGCTGGGGCTGGCCGTTGGTATCGATGTCGCCCACAGCAAGGACCAGAATGCGTTTTACATCCAGGTCGGCAGTGCGTGGCGGTGAGTCCGTGGCCGGATCGTACAGTTCGGCCGAAGGGGCGTGTTGGACCAAGGTCTCATTGACCGGCCTGAAGTTCAGGTGTCTTATCGAATAGGGAAGGCTCACGCGTCCGGACCATGGTCGCCGACCGGCGGTCTGTTTCGACCTCACTTAACATGACCTCGCAAAATTCGAGCAGGTTGTGTTGTGGCGCCAAGTTGTCGCTTTGGTTTTGCTTATGTTCCTGTCGACGCCTAAGCCATCCGGGCAGAGAACCAGGCAAGCACCGGACGGTTCTCTGAACGTCAGGAAAGGTCCTTTGTCCGCGTTAACATACAACCGTCGGAAGGAGTGGCCATGAACAGCTGGAAAGCCGGATGGGCGAGAGCCTTATGCTTATGGCTGGTTCTGCTGGCGGCAATTTCGGCGTGTGCTACTCACGGGCCGGAGGGGGCCACGCCATCGGGCGCCGCGCCAACAGGCGCAGTGCCTTCGGCCCCCGAGCCGTCGGCTCCTGAGTCATTGGGCCCCGCGCCATTCAAGCCAGAGGAGATCGATGCCCTCGTTGCGCCGATTGCGCTCTACCCGGACTCCTTGCTGGCCCAGGTATTGATGGCGTCGACCTATCCGCTGGAGATCGTGCACGCGGCGCGTTGGGTGAAAGCAAATCCGAATGTGAAAGGCGACGCTGCCGTGAAGGCGGTGCAGAACGAGCCGTGGGATACGAGTGTGAAATCGCTGGTGGCGTTTCCGCAGATACTTGAGCCGATGAATGACAAGATCGACTGGACCCAGAAGCTCGGCGACGCTTTTCTTGCGCAGCAAAAAGACGTCTTCGATGCCGTGCAGCGCTTGCGGGCGCGGGCTCGGGAGTCGGGCAACCTCAAGTCGAACGAACAGCAAAACGTAATGGTCGAACAGGCACCTGCCGGCGGCGGCCAGACCATCGTAAAGATCGAGCCCGCAAACCCGCAGGTGATCTATGTGCCTGCCTATGACCCGGCTGTCGTGTACGGCGGCTGGGGCTATCCGGCGTATCCGCCGTACTACTGGCCGCCATACCCGGCATACTACCCCGGTTATTATCCCGGCGCGGGCCTCGCCTTTGGCGTCGGCCTTATTGCCGCCGGCGCGATCTTCGCCGACTGCAATTCGTGCTGGGGCGGAGACGACATCAACATCAACTCCGACAGGGCCAGGAACGTTGACCGCAACTTCGACAGTTCAAAGCTCAAGAACGGAGAGAGGGGTGGCCGCTGGCAACACGATGCAGGCCATCGTCAGGGCGTCGCGTACCGGGATAACGCCACGCGTGACAAGTTCGCCGGGGCGCCAGGGGCCGACAGGCGGTCCCAGTATCGTGGGCGCGGGGCCGATGCAGGCAACCGCATGGCCACGGCCGACCGGCCGGGCGCGGGCAATCGTGCGTCGGTGGCGGACCGGTCCGCCGGCGCGAACCGGGGCAACGTGGCCGATCGCAGTTCCCCCGGCAATGTGAACCGGGTCAATAGCGGTAGTCGCGCGAGCTACGGCGGTGGGAATGGTGGCGGATACGGCGCTGGGCGTGAAGGCGCGTTTTCTGGCGTCGGGGGGAGCGGCAGTGCCTCGCAGCGCAACTTTGACAGGGGCAACCGAAGCATGCAGGGCTCGGGCTTCAATCGGCCTTCGGGAGGTGGCATGCGAGGCGGCGGTGGACGCGGTGGCAGGCGCTAGGGAGTGAACCATGAAAGTTCATCCACAGGATGTGAAAAGGCTGCTGATGCTGACCTGCACGAATTTCGCGGCAGCCGTTGCGCTGTCGGTCGCGATGGTGCCCGCGCACGCGCAGAAGAACTTCAGTTCACCAGAGGCGGCGATGAATGCCTTTGGCGACGCCGTCGTCAAGGACCGGGAAGACGTGCTGCGGACGATCTTCGGCAATGACTTTCGTGAGCTGATCCCTCCCTTCGGCGCGCCGGTGCGGGATACCTTCATTGCCGAGTGGGCGAAGTCCCACAGCATCGAGCCCGGCGAAGCCGGGCATGCGCAAATTGTCGTGGGCGACCAGGGTTGGACGTTTCCGGTTCCGCTCGTCAAAGGCGACCAGGGGTGGCACTTCGACACGCGGGCCGGCGCGCAAGAAATACGCTTGCGGCGCATCGGCCGCAACGAACTGGCCGTGATCCAGACGATGATGGCGATCTTCGACGCGCAGCGCGAATACGCACAGACCAATCACGACGGGAAAGGGGTGCTCGCCTACGCCTCGAAGCTGGTAAGTTCGCCCGGCAAACATGACGGCCTGTATTGGCCGACCGGGCCGGACGAGGCGGCAAGTCCGCTCGGCGCGGCCTTTGTCGATGCGAGTTCGCGGAACGCCCAGAGCGCCGGCTACTACGGATACCACTTCAAACTGCTGGAGTCACAGGGGCCGAACGCGCCCGGTGGCGCCTATGACTACGTCGTGAAGGGCAAGCTGTTCGGGGGCTTTGCTGTCATCGCCTGGCCGGTGAAGTACGGCGAGACGGGCATCAAGACGTTCATGGTGAGCCATTCCGGTCAGGTCTACGAGCGTGACCTCGGCCCGGACAGCGCCACGAAAGCGCAGTCGACGAAGACGTTTGACCCGGGGCAGGGCTGGAGCAAGGTGCCTGATCGCGATAGCGAGTAATCCGTTCGCATGCGGTGCGGATCGTTCAGTTTCCATCGAGCGGCTCATGAAGCAGTGAAGGAAGCGGAGCAATGAGCGAAGTTTCGCCAGTGGTATTTGTTGTCGACGACGATGAGCATGTGCGTCAAGCCTTTGCGCGGCTGCTTCGAACCGCTGGCCATCTGGTTGAGACCGTCGGGAGTGCCGGTGAACTCCTGGCTCATCCTGCCTTGAAGAGACACCCGACGTGTATTTTGCTGGATCTGGCGTTACCGGACGCAAGTGGTCTCGATATACAGCGCGCCCTGGGTGCTATCGCATCCATCGTGTTCGTGTCAGCGCACGGTGATATGGGCACCGCCATTGAAGCGATGAGGGCGGGTGCGCTCGATTTTCTCGAGAAACCTGTCGATGAACAGCTGCTTCTCTCTGCCGTTGCGCGTGGTCTCGAGCACGGCATAAAAGTATTCGAACAACACACACGAAGCTCCGAAATTAACCTGCGCATGGCGCGGCTGACGAGGCGAGAACAAGAGGTTATGACGCTCGTCGCGGACGGACTGATGAACAAGCAGATCGCCAATACGCTCGGCATTGCTGAGCGTACTATCAAGATCTATCGAGGACGGATGATGCAAAAAATGCATGTCAGGTCGGTACCGGAACTCGTGCGATGCTTGATGCAGCTAGACATTGACGTGTCACAGGCGGGCGACCGCCAGGACAGCCTCAGTAGATAAGTACGCGGCCTCAGCACCCACTGACCGGCGCGTGGATAGTGTCGGGACCTGGACGATCGACGGCCATCCGGTCAAATAGTGTGAGTGTTGCGTCATGGTCGACTAACGTCCAACGTGGTCGGCGGTAGCCAACACTGAACAGCCGTTCAGACTGGCGCACGCTAGAGGCCCGACTCTTCACCGCCGGTCGTAGTCTGACTCGTTTGCGGAGCCCGGACACGCCAATTCGGACCAATCGTCGAGAAGGAGGGGGCAATGGTCCAAGAGGGCATTCCTGCCAGCAGCAGTGCAGCGGCGCCTGCTAGAGGTTGGCGCGCGATACTGGTGTCGGTTCAATGGTTGACGAACTATAGACTGCGGTGGCTTTCAGCCGATCTCGTGGCTGGGCTGACGCTTGCCGCCTATGGAATTCCAGTATCGCTAGCCTATGCGACGCTCGCTGGGTTGCCGGCTCAATACGGCATTTACGGCTATCTGGTGGGTGGAATCTTCTACGCGCTGTTCGGTTCGTCGCGCCAGTTGGCGATTGGGCCGACTTCGGCAATCTCGATGCTCGTCGGCGCGACGGTCGTGGACATGGCCGGTGGCGATCCTGAACGGTTCGCGTCCATTGCCGCACTGACGGCGGTACTGATCGCGGCCATGTGCCTGCTGGGTTGGATCCTGCGGCTAAGTTCGCTCGTCAATTTCATCAGCGAAACGATACTGGTTGGCTTCAAGGCCGGAGCCGCGTTGACGATCGCACTGACTCAATTGCCGAAGCTGTTTGGTGTCAAAGGGGGCGGGGAGCAGTTCTATGAACGTGTCGCGATTCTGGCTGGACAGCTTCCTTCTACCCATCTTCCCGTGCTCGCGTTCGGGCTTGGCGCGCTGGCCTTGCTGCTCCTCGGCGAGAAATACTTGCCGGGGCGCCCGGTCGCCTTGTTCGTGGTGGCACTCTCCGTCGTGCTGCTGGCGGTGACACCACTGGGTGTGATGGGATTCACGGTCGTCGGCGCTTTGCCACGCGGTCTGCCCGGTTTTCATTTTCCTTCGCTCAGGGTCCGGGACGTCGATGGCATCGTTCCGCTTGCATTCGCCTGTCTGTTGTTGTCGTACGTGGAAAGCGTATCCGCAGCACGCGCTATCGCACAGAAGAACGGGTATGAAATTGACCCTCGCCAAGAACTGCTGGCGCTCGGCGCGGCGAATCTCGCCGTGGGCGTCTTTCATGGCTACCCCGTGGCGGGTGGCCTGTCCCAGTCCTCAGTCAACGACAAGGCGGGCGCAAAATCCCCGCTCGCGTTGGTGTTCGCGTCAATGGCTATCGGCCTGTGTCTGATGTTCCTCACAGGTCTGCTGATCAACCTGCCCAACGTCGTACTGGCGGCCATCGTGCTGGTGGCGGTCAAGGGTCTCGTTGATATTCGCGAATTTCGCCACGTCTGGTACGCCAGCCGTTACGAGTTTATGGTGTCGATGGTCGCCTTCATTGCCGTACTGTTGCTGGGTATTCTCAAAGGGGTGATTTTCGCGGTACTCGCGTCGATGCTATTGCTGATCCGGCGCGCAGCACATCCGCACGTGGCGGTGCTCGGACGCATTCCAGGAACACACCAATATTCGGACATCGAGCGTCATCCCGACAACGAGTTGATACCTGGCGTCCTCATGTTCCGGGTCGAGGCTTCGCTGGTTTACTTCAATACGGACCATGTGCGGGCGACGGTACGGGAGACAATCCGGTCGGCAACGCAGCCGGTCAAGCTGGTGATAGTTGATCTGTCCAATTCTCCGGCGGTTGACATCGCCGGAGCACGGATGCTCGCTACCCTGCATGCTGACCTCGCCGAAGCGGGAGGGATCCTGCGGATCGTTGCTGCTCATGGCAGCGTGCGCGATATGCTTCGTGCGGAAGGACTGGAGCAGCAGGTTGGCGATATCGGCCGCCGCGTTTCGGTGGATGACCTAATCGGGACGTATATGCACGAACTTGACGTGAAGATCGCGGTGGCGGGCCCGGTTGCGAAAAAAATGACTTGATTCGGGTGCGGTGGATCAAGGCTGATCTGAAGCATGCATCACCTGGAAAGCTGGTTGAACGACTGCTCGTCCGCCCGAAGAGATTTGAATGGCTAAGCCTCAGGGTTGATGAGCTGCCGGAAGTGGCCGACTCCTGTCTTACGCGGTCGGCAGTAGCCGACCCGTTGCTGCCAGTCACAGCGTCGCAGTTCGAGCGCCGCGTTCTGAAGCGCAGCAGTCATTCACGCGATGCAACGGAAGCTCAAATCGACTCCTCATGAGCATGCTGTCGCTCGGAAATTGTCACATATCCTCGCGGACGGACACTTTGTCTTCCTCCCGCAGAAGTCGATGTACAAGTCGGTGACAGTTTGCGCACAGACATTCCACATCGTCGAGCTTCGTTCTGTGTTGAGGCCTCATCTGGCTGACGTGGGTAGTCGAATGATGGACTTCGATGCAAGCTTCCGCATGCTCTGTTCCGAATACGGCAACAGGATCCAGCTTGCAGCGCTCACAGGTGAGCTTTCCATGCAAGCGTCTAAACTCCGCTTTTTTAGCTTTGGCCAGTCCAGGGGCTCGCTCTCGCGTGAGATGCGAGACAAGTTTTCGATCGCCTTCTGTCCATTCCTGCTCCGGCATCAGTGCCGGAACGGCCGACGGCGAATCGGAGTTTTTCGGCACGATTTGATAGCCAGCGTCTCGCAAAAGGGCGAAACATAGCGATGCCTTGTCTCCCGAAAAATGCTTAGGCTCGATTGTCGCACCGTCTAACGCCAGAGAAAGCGCAATGCCAAAGACGGCTTTCGGTGGAAACCGAGCACCGTTCTCGTCGATTAGGTCATATGTCGTGGATGGACCAAAAGGGTGGCTTACATCCCCGTCCTGAAACATTTGAACAGACCGCCAGATGTACTCGGGCGTGGCTCTTTTCAGAACATCCGCAGGGAGCCGCTCGCTGCTTTCGGCGGCAACATACCGTGCGTACCGGTAACCGGCCCCCTTCAACTTACGCTCGGCTTCTTTGAGCAATTGTTCGTCAAAGAATCGGATCCATTCCGTCTCGAGAACCAGCGCTTCCACGGAAAGGTCCAGACGTCCACTTTCCCAGAGCTTGACAAAGCCGTCGGAGGGATTTTTTCCTCCCACCAGCTTTGCCACAGTCGAGTACCCGCCTTCCGCACTCAGCATAGAAAGAAACTGCCGCGGGTCGTATTTCAATTCACGCTTCGCCTCTGCCGCCTTTTCGCGAAGAAACGCTGTAAACCGTTCGTTGCTATGTTTATCCATCAACTCTCTCTGAAACGTCGGCAAACCTGCTTTTAGTACTTTTCGGCAACAATCGCCAAGACTTGAGTACCATGACTGATTAGCACCTGACGGCGAATCCCATTCCGCGCGGGGAGGTGTGCCGTGCTAGAAGGTCTCAGCGACTTCCGGAACGGAGCTTGACGGACCTCGTCGCATCCAGGCACAGGAAGCCGACTTTGGGCGGCATGGAACTGATATCCTTATATGTTGGCGAGCCGGTGTCACGGACATCTTCATAGACGGGTTTCCGGCAAACCCTTCCCCGCTCGTTGAGGAAACCTCGAGGAACATTAGCTCCCTGTCTGTCATGGATTCACGAACCATCAGTTACTACTCCAAGAACGCAGAGCTCGTTGTTGACCGCTACGAATCCATCGTGAACGGGTTGGCCGAACACTTCGAAGTCGCTTTCCCTAGTGGCAGTCGCGTTCTGGATATCGGATGCGGTTCCGGCCGCGACTTGGCATACCTACAGACCTTGGAGTGCGATGTCTACGGTTTGGACGCGACCCCTGAATTGGTTGAACTAGCGCAAAGTCGGCACCCCGAGCTAAAAGGACGCATCGTTTGCGAATCGATCCCCAGTGCCCAGGTTCCATTTGGAGGAGCATTCGATGGTGTCTTGTGCTCAGCCGTATTGATGCACATCCCGTTGGAGCATCAAATCGCCGCCGCGGAATTTATTGAAAGATCCTTGAAACCCGGGGGGAGACTTCTGTACTCGGTTCCAAGCAAACGCCGGGACGCTACAACTACAGAAAATCGAGACGGCCACGGAAGACTCTTTATCCCTGACTTGGTAGAGGGATACATAGACATCCTCGTAAATCAAGGGTTTACTTTGATTGAGCGTTGGTGCAACGCTGACAGCCTGGGTCGCGACGAGGTGGAATGGGCGTCGGTTTTGATGCAACTGCGAGCCTAAACACGGCAGCAGAGCCATTCCCAGATATAGTCACGTGCGTAATCGACCAGGCCCAGTGGGACACTAACGGATCGAGAACCGACGCCTGAATGTCTGATCGACGTCGCGTGGAAATGGCGATTCGTGGCCGAACTATGTCCCACGACCGAGCGCGATGATCGTCTCGGCCGTTGCGCAGAAATTCAAAGGCATGTATCGGATGGGAATCAGCCGTTTGAGTGACGACTCTGTGCGAGGAGCGAGCGGCGGCAACTGGCCGATCGCGAGCGCTCGCCGGCTTCTCCGTTAGCTGTCGTTCAAACCATTCGCGGTCGCCAGCGGCGACTTTGTGGCGTCAAAGCTCAGCGGGTGAATTCTTCGTCTGCCGGATGCAGTCAGGTCAATGACAGCATCCGTCGTCAGCCAATGCGACCAGATTGCCATCGACCGATCACTGATAACGGAAAACGGGTTGTGATGCAGGCCGACGCCAAGTGCTTCAAGCCAACATGGACTTTGCACGAAGCAGTGATCGCTCGCGGGCGTAACGTTCATCGCAAATTCCGGAGAGCGGTTCTCGATCTCCGACAAGGAAATGAAGTCCGATGCGTCGCCTCTCGCCAAAGTCTATTGATATCGCTTTCCGCGACAGCATTAGAGCACGGTGACGGGTCGCCATTTACAACAGAGGGCCTGGTTTATGAAAGCATCTCGGTTTGTTTTCGCTTTGTTGATGAAATCTGAACTGACCTTCGAGCGATCAGAGGTGTGTCCATGTCCGATATCGACCGTAGCAGGCTTCCGCTTCCCGAACCCGAGTTCAAAGGCAAGATCGGCAAGACCTACAAGGAATCGGTCAGTGCATGGCCGAGCTGCCCAAGCCACCGAAAGGCGCCCCCAACGTACTGCTCATCCTGCTCGACGACGTTGGCTTCGGGCAGGCCAGCACTTTCGGCGGTCCCGTGCCGACGGCCGCGCTGGACCCGTCTATCACTACAACTTCTTCGAACGCGTCCGACTGAACGTGGTGTCGACCAAGCCGTTGCCCAAGGGGAAGTCCACGATCGAAGTGGCCTTCGCCTATGACGGCGGCGGTTTGGGCAAGGGCGGCGAGGCCATCCTGCTGCTCGACGGGGAAGAGGTCGGTCGGGGAAGAATCGAGCAGACGGTGGCAGGCCGCTTCGGCATCGATACGTTCGGAGTCGGCTCGGACAGCGGCTCCCACGTGTCAGACGCCTACAAGCCGCCGTTCGCGTTCAAGGGCGGCCGGATCGAGCGCGTCGACATCAAGCTCGCGCCGCGAAATCTCAGCCAGAGCGAAGAGGACGAATTGCAGGAGCGCTATCTCGCCTTCGCCCAGCATATCGAGTAAGTGAAAGAGGACGGGCACCGACGCGTTGCCGTCGGTCTGTCCTCGACTCGCGTCCCGGCAACGCGAGGGCTACGTATCGTCCACTCGCCGCATTGCGTTCGGCGACCGCGCCAGACGATCACTTCGCGTCTGTGTTCCAGGTGACAGGCGTCGATCGATCGAACGTATTCGAACGGCAGATTACTGGCGGCGGAGCGGACGTCCGAATGTCTGAATGTCAGTGCAGGCGAGCGTCGCTTCCTGGTCGACGTCTCCTCACGCGGCCGGTTCTGATCGACTGCGGCCGCTCGGCCCTGGCTAGTGCGGAGAGCGCTTTGTCTCAAAGGCTGGCTCGTCGCGGCGCAGTGACATAGCGTCAAACGCTACGCCGCCGGCCTTTCGTCGTGTCTCGACGTGCCTCGCACTCTGTCTATTGCATGTTGTTTAAAGCTCCCTTCGCGACGCGCTTCGAATCCGGCGGAAGGCCCGCTGTCGAGTGACCGCTCCAGCAACGCTTGATTACCGCGAAATAGGAGGGCTGAACGCACGTCCAGCCCTCGTAGCATCCTTTGGATTTCAGCAGGAGATGCAACGCGCGCAGCCGGTACGAGGGCACGGCCGCAGCGAAGTGATGCTCGACGTGATAGTTGACGTAGTTTGGCGCACAAAGCAAACGCGCTAGCGGGCCGGCAAGCGTGGTGCCCGTGTTCTTGCGCGGATCCCGGTCAAAGTGATCCGGCACTCCACCGTGTTCCCCCATCACACGCAGGCGCATGACGATGGGGAATACGAAAATCTGGCCAAGCCACCAGCACAGATAAACCTCGGCGTGGTGCATCACACAAAGCAGCGCGAGCAATAACGCGTGGCTGACGATGAATGGCACCTGATCCTTCAACCGGAAGGTACGGATCTGGAAGTAAAGGTTCTTGATGCCGTTCAATCCCGAGAGATCACGTGCGAATTTGCGTGCGAGGCTTGCCCCGCTCGCGGGATACCTGTCGACGAATGCAAGGTCCGCGTCGGCTTCCGTGCCGGCGTTCCGGTGATGGGCGAGATGCCCGTTTCGATAGGCTTCGAACGGCACATTGGGCAGTCCTCCGAACAGCCACTTGCCGGCCCACTGATTGATCTTGCGCGATGAGAACAGTGTTCCGTGTGCAGTGTCGTGAACCAGAATGCCGAGTCCGAGCGCGCGCGCGCCGAGCAGCACGGTCGCTCCCAACCAGGCCTCCCACGTGTGCCAGACGATCGGAAGGGCGAACCCGGCCGCGATCAGGGCGAAGTTCACTAACACCAAACCGGTCGCGCGGAGATTGGATGTCCTTGTCAAATGAGAGAGTTCTTCGCGACTGATCAACTTCGTAATTTGCACAGCATGTCTCCGCGAGCGATTTATCGGCGTCCGTGTGGCTTCGCAGGCATACTAGAAAATATTTCAACATTACTCAAACATGGGCACGATATGTAATGTTCCGGTCGCGCTCCCCAATGCGCCGGACCTCGTTCTCGACCTGCTTGAAGCGCATGGCGGCGCGCTGGCGGGCCAGGCAATTTGCCGGGCTGGCGTGTTGCTCGGTCATCGCGAGTCCACCATGCGTGTGGCCATGACGCGGCTACTCGAAGCAGGGAAGCTTGGCCGGCGAGAGCGCGGTTGGTATGAACTGAATCCAGACGGCCTGAAATTGCGCGGCATGCTCGATGTGTGGACGCGCAATGTCGTCGAGGAGGTGCCCTGGCAGAGGGAGTGGGTGGCCGTACATGACGCGCACGTCGGGCGCGCGGATAAGTCGCTCTGGCGACGACATCAACTGGCGTTGGCGCTGCGCGGGTTTGCGGAGTTCGAGTTCGGTCTGAAGATCAGACCGGCCAATCGCGTCGGCGGTGTCGATGTCGAGCGGCGTGAACTGAAGGGCTTGGGTCTGGCGCCTATGGCCACCGTTTTTCTGCTGGTCGATTGGGATCAGGAGAGCGCGCAGCGGGCACATCGGCTTTGGCCGACGGGTGAGCTGGCACGCGATTGCGCGCAGTGTCTGGCAGCGCTCGACAAGCACCGTCGATTGCTCGCAAAGATGCCGATCGAGCGGGCACTTCGAGAATCTTTTCTACTCGGTCGTGCGGCGGTCATGCTGCTGATTCGGGACCCGCTTCTACCGGAAGCGTTGATGAACCCTCAGTTGCGCAATGCCCTGGCGAACGAGGTGCGGAGTTACAAATCGATGGCGCACGGGATGTGGGACGCGTGGCTGAGGACCTCCCCCCAAGGCTGATCGTGCGACGCCGACGAAATCTCGATTGACTCGCTGGACTTGCCGTTCTGACGACTGCATTGTCAAGAATCTGGCCACCTCGTCCGGAGCTGACTCGAAACGGAAGTACGATCGCAGCAGAAACCTCCGAAGCGACCATCGGCCACGAGAGGGCCGAGGCACGCTAATGGGTGTCACGATCAGAAGGCGACGTCGGGTGACTGTTCATGGGCCGACCGCTGCCCTATACGGACGCCCGAAATCGACCTGTATCCGCCGGTCGTCTAAGCCGTGCGCAATCGACCGGTTGAATCCGCGACCCCTTGCTGCCGTTCGCATCTGCAGCAGCCCAACGGCAGCCGTTAAGGAGAAGCGGGCGCGTGAATGACACTTTCCCAGCGATACGAAAGACGCCTGGTAGCCGGTTGTCGCTCGATGCAAATCGGCATGCAACGACGATGCTTCTCGGCGTTGCGACCGGCTGACGGCGACGCAGGGCAGCTCTAGCCTCCACCCGACGAGTCTTCTCGATTCACGAGCTGGCGTCTGCGAATCGGGACTTCTGCGAAATACTAATCAAAGCGCAAATACGATTGCCCGTCGGGGGCAACGGTATTTGCCCCAAACCCTGATAGTGAATCACCCGTCTTTATACAAAACTACGATGGCGCTGTTCGGATGATGATGTGCTTACTCGGGTCGTGCAGACGATAGCGTGCCTGGCGCAGACCAGCACCACTGGAGCGTTTTGCGGCTAGGCGCTCGCCATCGGACACGACGGCGAGGTCCATTCCTGCGACTACTATGTGTACCCAGTGTGTCCCCTCGAAAACATCACGCAGATTGGCGAGATGGCGCTTTCTGTGCGGCGACAGGCCTTCGGTTACGCCATGCGCTATTCGCTGCCTGGATATCGCCGGCAGTGCAAGCACCTCAAGCTGTGTTGGGGCGAATGTCCGAAGAGCGACCTCATCGCCAGCCCCGACGGAGAGGCGTGCCTCGATTACATCTGCTCGGGCACACGCAGGTTTCATGACCACGTCAGTGCAGCGCTTTATCAAATAGCCACGCGTTTCAGCTGATATCTGAGGCACGTTGACGGGTACGGAGGTTTTCTCGTGAACAATAATTTGCCCTGTTTGCGTTCTGAAGGCTGCACTCATGTGATCGACAGCGAGCATTCTGCGCGAATTGCTGTCGCGAAGCAGCTTCGCCGAGCGGGTTATCAGGTGAGACACTATGCTTCGATTAGCGAGTTTCTTATGCGGGATGCCATCGATGAGTTCGGTTGCATTTTGACGGAAGTGCAGTTTAGCGACGGACCAGATTGGTTCGCACTCCTGCAGGACTTATCGCGTTCCAGCAATTCGTTGCCAGTCGTGTTGATGAGCGCAAGCGACGATGTAGCTACCGCCGTGAAAGCGATGAAACTGGGTGACGGATTATTTGAGTAAGCCGCTGGATTCAGTCTTGCTGTTCAACGCTTTGGACAGTGCGCTTGATTTGCACAAACAGCTGCAGTCTTCGGACGTTCATTCCTCACCAATAGCCCTCGCTGAACGCGAGGAAACGGTGCTGCGAGGCGTCGTAGCGGGACTTTCCAACCGGGAAATTGCTGAGCAACTTCAGTTATCAGAACGCACAGTCAAGAACTCGCGCGCCAATCTGATGCGCCAGTTTTCTGCAAACTCTGTTGCCGATCTGTTAGTGCGGGCGGCGCCCTTATGGATCCAGGGTGGCAATGTTATGGATAGCCAAGGGAGTGGATGAAGTGGCAACGTCGTCACTGACTGACGCCGATGAGTTTCCAGGGGCGTCCGCCTAGCGTTGGAGGCGGACGCCCCACTCAATCTGGCATTGGATTAGCCCGTTGAGACAACGTCCGCACTTGTTCGCTCGTTAGTAAATAATAGATCCGATGGTAGGACTGAGTCTCGAGCGCAAAGTGCGGAGGCGAACGTGGAATGTTCCAGATGGTAGGCAACGCTCCCTTCTGCATGTCGAGAATGTCGTGATGCACCATATTAAGTGCGCAAACGCATGCATGGAAAACACAATTGCAGGAAAGGCCGGAATCGATGTAGGCGCCGATGGCGCCCAGGGAGCGGCTCAGGGAGCCTGAAGGTTTTGCGTCAACGGTGGCGAGCCCGGTGCCCGTAAGCGGGTCAGCGCGCCAGCATGGCATCGATGATTTCGTCATGCTGATGCGCCGCGTGACGCATCTTGTGCTGCGCGTTCTCCGAAGCGGAATAGCGATAATAAAAGATCACGCCAAGGTATACGCTGATACGCTACGCGTGATGCACGGCATCCGCGGCGCCTCGCGCAAAGAGCAGCGAGCACATCGC